>JBARHO010000234.1:0-1576 GCA_049799275.1 Thermoplasmata archaeon | reverse complement strand
TATGTGCTCGAGAAGAACATCTACGAGCTCCTCTACGAGCTCAACAACCGGCCCACATGGGTGGACGTCCCGCTCCAGGGTCTTCAGTACCTCCTCGGGCTCCCAGAGTGACGCCGGGCCGACGATCTGCGCGGGCCGAGCTCGAACGGACCTGCCGGCGCTGGGGGGTGTTACCTCGGTACCGGGACGCGCTCGGGAAGGTCCGAACGGTCCCCGACCGATCCCTGCGTCGCATCCTCGCGCTGCTCGGTGGTCCGGAGGCCTCCGGGAACTCTCGGGGCAGCACCCCCCCTGTCCGCCGCCCGGTCCGACCGATCGATGTCGTCACGATCGCGCATGAAGGGGTCCCTCCCCGCATCGCGCTCCATCGACCTCGGTCCACCCGGGGGGCGACGCTCCCATGGTCCATCCGCCTCGAGGGCGGTCGCGTCATCCAGGGATCCATCCCCCCCGTCGATCATCGGCCCGCGCCGTCCGGTGGACGAGCGCCTCGCCGGGAGCACTTGGATGTCCGCGAACCTCTCCCCTCGGGGTATCATCGGCTCGAGGTGACGACCCCTTCCGGGACGGCCACGAGCCTGCTCCTGACGGTCCCCGCTCGCCCCCGAGCACCGGCCGCCCGCTCCGCGCCACGGGCCTGGGGGCTCTTCGCCCCGCTCTATGCGCTCCACGACCGACAGACCTGGGGGTGCGGGGACTTCAGCGCCCTCGAGCGGTTCGTCGCCTGGGCCGCCGACCACGGCGCGACCGTCGTCGGCACCCTACCCATCCTGAGCGCGTTCCTGGACCGGCCGTACGACCCGAGCCCGTACCGTCCGGTCAGCCGGACCTTCTGGAACGAGGTCTTCCTGGACGTGACGCGGGAACCGGAGTACGAGGGGTCCGAACCGGTCCAGCGGATCGTGGCGTCCGCTGATTTCCAGAACGAGCTAGAACGGCTTCGTTCCCGGGAGTACGTGGACCTCCGACGAGTGGCTCGTCTCAAGCGACAGGTGCTCGAAGGCATGCTGGCCCAGCTACGCTCTCGTCCCTCGCGCCGTTCGGCTGAGCTCGATCGGTTCCCGGGGAAAGAAAACCGTCTCGCGGCGTACGCGCGGTTCCGGGCGGAGATGGAGGTGCACCGACGGCCCCCTCGTTCCCGAGAGGAAGCGCCCTCGGATCCGTCAGTTCCCACGGATCGCGAGGCGGCCGCTCGAGCGGACTACCATCGGTACGTCCAGTGGTTGAGCACCCGGCAGCTCGAAGCGGTGTCGCGCTTCGGAAGGAGCCGGAACGTCGACCTCTATCTCGATGTGCCTTTGGGGACCCATCCCCAAGGGTTCGATGCATGGTGGGAAGGGCCCGCGATCGTCTCGAGTGCCAGTATCGGTGTCCCACCCGATCCTGGCTTCCCGGCCGGACAGAACTGGGGGATCGCACCGGCGAACCCGGAGCGGCTGCGAGAGGAAGGGTACACGGCGTTCGTCGCGACCGTTCGAAAGCACCTCGACATCGTACGCGTGCTCCGGATCGATCATGTGATGGGGATCCATCGCCTCTTCTGGATCCTCAATGGGACCCGGGCCCGGGACGGGGC
>JBARHO010000233.1:0-8449 GCA_049799275.1 Thermoplasmata archaeon | reverse complement strand
GGCGAAGAACATCCCGATCCTCCTCCACGAGATCGAGATGACCTTCGCGGTCTCCCACGAAGTGATCGTGGTCGACGACGGCAGTACCGACGGGACCCGCGAGTTCCTGGACGGCTGGGCCGCGACGCATCCCAACCTGCGCCGGATCTACAATCCCGGGAGGCAGACCACGCTCCGGGCGCACTACCAGGCGCTCCGGGAGGCATCGGGGCGGTACGCGATCGTCATGGATTCGGACCTTCAGCACCCGACCGCCACGATCGGTCAGATCTACAGTCGGCTCAAGCTCGGGTTCGACGTCGTGGTGGCGAGCCGGTACTGTCGGGGGGGATCGACGGGGAACCGTCGCCCGTTCCGAGGCCTGGTCTCCCGTGGTGCGGCGGAGCTCGCCCGGTTCACGGTCCGGCCCTCCAAGGACCTCACCGATCCGATGTCGGGCTACTTTGGCATCCTTCGGTCCCGGATCCCCAAGGTCCGCTCGGTCCACCGCGGGTACAAGATCCTGCTCCTCCTCCTCGCCACGAACCCCGAGCTCCGGATGACCGAGGTCCCCTACGTCTTCCGGGAACGGGAGGAAGGGGGAAGCAAGGTCGTGCAGAACTTCCGGTTCCTGGGCGTCTATGGCCAAGAGCTGTTGGCGGACCACCGGATGCGCCGGGCCCGCCGGATCTATTGGGAAGAGCCCGAGGCGCGCTCCACTGAGCGCACCGTCGAGGACCTGAGCTGAGCTAAGCTCGGCCGCACCGCCGACGGCCCTACGGCGTCACGGTCGGCGCCGGAGGTACGCTGACGGTGATGAACCGTCGCAGGAACCGTTCGATGGACTCCATCCGGAACCCGAGCACTCGCTCGATCCCCCGTAGGGCCTGAAGGTCGCCTTCCGACAGGCTTCGGGTCAGGAGGATCGCGCCGATGAAGATCGCCTCCCCGAGGAAGAAGAGAGGGACGACGCTCCAGTACGCGAGGTCCCACTGGGAGAACAGCAAGAAGAGCGGCCCGCCGACGGCCAGCGCGACCGCCAAGGGGAGCAGGAACTCCCGACCGAACGGGTGGACGCGGTCGGACCAGAAGAGCAGCCCGAGGCCGAGCCAGACGTAGGCGACGCGCGAGGCGGTCCAGGCGATCGAGGCCCCGACCGAGCCCATCGACGGCACGAGGGAGAAGCAGATGATGGCGCTCAGGAGGGCCGAGGTCCCCGAGATGATCAGGAGCTCGCGCGATCGCGCCTGCGCGGCGAGGGCCGAGGCGGCCGGGCCGGTGAACGTCGAGACGAACGCCCCTAACGTAAGGATCTGCAGCGGGAAGGCGGCGGCGGCATAGCGGGGTCCGAACACGGCGGCGAGCGAGAGCCCGGGTAAGAACGTGAACAGGAGGAAGAACGGGAAGGCGATCGCGACCGTCCATCGCGTGCTCAGCGCGTAGGTGGACCGCAACGCGGGAACGTCCTTCGAGCGGACCAATCGGGAGGCGACGGGGAGATAGACGAACAGGAGCGCGGCATTGCCCACGGTGAGCACCCGACCGAGGCTGATGGCGGCGGAATAGTATCCCACGTCGGTGGAGTTCCGATACAGCCCCAGGATGAGCGTGTCCAGCCAGGCGGTGATCAGGTAGAGCGAGGTCACGGCCCATAGCCCGAGGGTCAACGACCAGAGCTCGGAAGGGATCTTGACCGGTGCCGTGGGCTTCGGATGCGGCGGGACCGGGAACTTCCGCCACGTGTAGACGGCGACCCCGACGAACGAGACGACGCTCGCGAGGACGTAGCTCAGGAGGATCCCGAAGAACCCGGGGTGCAGCCAGAGGAAGAGGCCCAGGAAGACCAGGAACATGGCCGGGTTCACGATGTTGTTGAACCAGGCCTGAGGGAACGCGTTCTCGAACCCCTGGAAGATCGCCGCCAGGAAGGTCGACAGCAAGAGGAACCCGACGGTGACCGAGAAGAGCTGGAACGTCTCGGCGAGCGGACCGCTCGAGCCGGCCTGGAAGAGGTTGGCCAAGGGGGCCGAGAAGATGTACACGGTGATCGAGGCCGTGACGGAGCTGACCACCGCGAGGACGGTCGCGACGCGGATCGTCCGTTGCTGGACCGCGGGGTCGGACTCGTATGCGAGCGTTCGGGCGATGGCCGAGGGGAGCCCGAGCAGAGCGACCGTCGAGAGGATGCCCGTGAACGCGAGCCCGAGGTTGTACGCCCCCCATTCGGGCAGGCTGACGTAGCGCGCCACGATCACGCGACCGAGGAAGTTGAACAGAACGAGCAGGAGCGAGCCGACGACCATGATCGTCGTCCCGCGGCCGATCGACTTGACCGCCCGCTTCTCGCCGTGCTCCGGGGTGCTCATCGGTCCTCCGCGGGTCGACGGGAGGACCTGGTCGGTCCCCGTTCCGGCGGGGGAGGAGAGCTCCGGTCCCGGAGGGTCTCCTGCGGGAACGAGGGTCACGTCGGCGGGCCCCCTAGATGTAGCCCCAAGAGCGTAGCCGCTCTTCCACGTCCGCGGACTCGACCGCCCCCGAGGGGTGGAGGAGCTCGCGACCCGCCGAGCGGGACGCCTCGATCAGCCATTCCAGCCGGGCCTGTTCCTCGGGTTCGAGCGGCCGCTCCTCCGCCGGGTCCTTTTCGACATCGAAGGCCCGGACCTCGCTGTCCGGGACCGAGACGACCACTTTCCGGGTGCCCAGGTACGCGGCGATGGAGAACCGGTTGATCTCGGCGAACCGCGCCGGATGGAGGTGTTGCGCGAGCGGCTGGTTCCACTCGGTACCGTCCCCCGCGGCCATCAACGGGAACGGTCGGTCCCCCTCGATCAGACCCCGCAACGAGTGCCCCGAGAACGGTCCGGCGTCGGTGATGCCCGCGAGGTCGAGGGCGGTCGGGGTGACGTCCATCGGGCTCGCCCAGCCGGTCCCCTTGGTCCCACCCAACTGGTCCCCCGGCAACCGGAGCCACAACGGCACCCGGAGCTGGGCCTCGTCCGTCCGGATACCGTGCCAGATCATCCCGTGGTCCCCGAACGCCTGGCCATGATCGCTCGTGAGGATCAGGGCGGTGTTCGACCAGCGCCCGGAGCTCTCGTAGATCTGGAGGAGGCGCTCCAGGCGTCGGTCCAAGGCGCGGATCGACTCGACGTACATGTGGTGGAGGCGACCCAGGTCCTCCCGGGAGAGCGGGTCCGCCTTGGCCATCAGCGCCCAGCTGTCCTGGGGGATCCGCATGCACCGCCACCATTCGGCCAGCGAGCCGTCGTCGAGCAGGTCCGCCAGGTAGGGCTCGTGCGCATCGATGTAGTTGACAAAGCAGAAGGTGGGCGCATCGCGCGGCTGTCGGGCGAGCCAGGCCTCGACCGCCGGCTCCAGCCACGGGTTCATGGTACCGACCCCCTTTCGACGACCGTCCGCGATCTTCTGCATGACGGAGTTGGAGCTGGCCAGCGCTGCCGGGAGGCGTTGGGCGGCCGTCTTGATCAGTCGACCCATCCGGTCGCGTCGGCTCAGGACCGGCTCGAGCGAGGGGTCCGAGAGGGTCGCCCGGTCCGCGTGGTGGGGCGCTTCCGGCAACGTACGCCAGCCCTGCTCCCACCAGTCCCCCCAGATCGCGCCGTCGAACCCGGTCGTGAGCCCGTAGTTCGGGCTGATCACGGGGTTCGCGGAGACCGAGAGCGTGCGGTAGCCCTTTTCCGCGAGCAGCGCCGGCAGACGAGGCACCTTCGCGCTGAGGCGCAAGCTCCCCTTCCCGTGGCAGCCGTGCTCCCACGGGTAGAGGCCCGTGAAGAGGCTGGCGTGGGAGGGGAGGGTCCACGGGGCCACACTTGCGGCCCGTGGGAACCCGATCGCTCGACCGCGAAGGGACTGAAGGAACGGCATGTGCCCCGCAAAGTCGGCCCCGCCGACGAAGTCGGAGGCCCGTACGCAATCCATCACGACGACCAGAATGTCCGGGTGGGCAGGGTCCCCTTCCGCGGGCGTTCGACCGGACGGTTGGACGTTCATCTTCGATCCTTCCGTCGCTCTGTGTGCGGCCAAGGGACCACGGTGAGGAGGCCTTCTCGGCTCGGTCCCATCGCCACTTCGCACGTATGAGCCTACGCGTTCGTCGGGAGAGCGATGCGCACTTAAGCGTATGCGCTGGGTCGCCGGTATCGCGAGGATCGAATGCAGGATCCCGTCGGTGTCGCAGTCGGTCGAGGTTCTTGAGATTATAAGCAGGAACCTTCGCGGGCTCCCTTTGCGCCTTGCCTCAGAGGCACGAGCCCATCGACCGCCCGACGTAGGGGCGAGGGGAGATCCCCGGACCGCCGCGCCGAATAGAACGGAGACGGCTCTACAGCATCGAACGGAGCGGATCGCTCAGGCGATCATCGTGACGGCCAGCACCTGGGTCGTGCCGCCGGCGACCGAACTGGCCACGGCGATATTGATCTGGAACTCCTTGGTCTGACCCCCGGGGACCTGGGTCGAACCGGGTGGGGACCAAGAGGTCAGGGTGAAGCCACTGGGGGTCCCCGCGTTCAATATGAAGCTCATCACGGTGTGCGAATTGGAGGCCGTGTTCTTCACGTTGAAGAAGTCCGAGATCTGGCCCCCGGGGGCGACCTGTAGGGGAAACGACGTCACGGTATGGATCGTGAGGTTCTTGGACCCATTGATCGTCCAATCGATGACCTGTATGGTCACCTTCGAATCGGTCTTGGGCTTAAGGAAGTGCTCGTAGCCCTCATACCCGGCCCCGATCAGCACCGCGACCACGACCACCACAATGATGATCCGGGTAGGGGACAGCCGTCCCTTGGGAGGGGGCTGGGCGGACCCCGAGCGGATCGAGGAGACCCCAGCCGAAGCGGGCGCCGCGTCCGAACCCGTTCCGGGGTCTGAAAAGGAATCGGCAGAGGGATCGGCCATTATCTACTGTCCACCCTGGTGCCTTTAAGACCACTTCGCTTCGACGACCACGCGAGGTTGGCGATCCGCAAGGAGTGCGAGCGAGTGAGATACTGTCGCCTGCAGTGATCCGGGTCCGTACGCAACGCGATCCGGCCACGTCGCGCCGAGAGCAAAGCACGACGTCGCGTCGTTGGTCCTTGACCCTGAGCCCGTATCGACCCAGAGGATCGGTCTGGCACGCGGAAGCCACCCGGGGGCGACCAGCCACGGGGTCCGATCCCGCCCAAAGGGGACGGTTGCGGAGATCGGAGGGACGGCGTAGGATCTGAAAGATGACGGTCCACTCAAGAGCATGCTCGCCAATCTGAAGCCGAATACATAAGCATGCGTATCATGCGTGCTCGTTCTCTGACCAACGTCGACCGAGGTCCATACTCATATCCTGGGCGGGTATTTGATAGTTTGACGAACCTGCATGCGGCGTAAAACAAGTGTTCCGGGCATCGTTGTGGGTGCGCTCCTCCTCTTCACTGGTCTGATCCCGGTCCTGGTCCTTCAGGGACCGGTCGCGAACTGTAACGTCGGCTTCCAGTCGAGCTCGGGGCCTCTCAGCCCTTCGAGCGCCTCGCAATGCCTGGGTCTCGAGCTGGCGAGCGCGACGCTCATCGTGATCGCGGTCCTCGGGGGCCTGATCGTCATGATCATGTTGCTAAGAGAGGCCAGAAGCTCCACCCGGGGTGGTTCCACCGGTCCCGGCGGTCGGGATACCCGCCCCGCCCTGAGCGAGGACGCGATCTCTCCCGCCCGGGAATGACCGGGAGCCCCCCGCATCGGTGATGGCGCGAGCGGCTCTGCCCCATTCCGGTGGGGTCAGGCCACCCGGTTCGCTCGGATCAACACCCAGCCGGCTCGTGCGACCGCGCCTCCCGGTCGCCGACCCGATCCAGAAGGCTTCCCGGACCGTCTCAAGATGGTCTCACGATCGATCTCCTCCCGTTTATAAACCGCCGGGTTTCGTGCTCTCCGAGGGACCTCGCGGGCCAACGCCCTCCTCGGAATAGATGACGGGACGGATTCGCGGGGCGCTCGGTCGCTGGCCGACCCGTCGATGGCTCTACCTACTGGTGGTGATCTTCTTCGCGGCCTCGCTGACCGCGACCACGCTGAACTACGTCAACTTCCACGGCCAGGACGAGTACGATCTCAGCATCAACCAACAGGCGCTCGCGACCACCTTCCACGGGAACAATCCCCATCCGTTCTACGAGGCCGTGAACTGTGGGCGGAACGACCGCTGCTCGTTCCTACTGGTCCACCCGGTACTGCTGGCCTACGCCTTGGCCCCCCTGTACGGTGTCGCCCCCTCCGCGTTCACGCTCTTCGCGATCCAGTCCTTCGCGCTGGGGCTCGCCGCGATCCCTCTCTATCTGCTCGCGCTGGCCCGGACCCGTTCCACCCGCCTCTCGCTCGCTACGGCCGCGATCTACCTGGCGTGGATGCCCTCGTTCTCCGGCATCTTCTCGTTCCATTGGGAGGCGTTCATCCCGGCGGAGATCTTCATGATCTGTTGGCTATGGGACTCGAAACGCTATCTCCTGTCCGTCCCGGTCATCCTCATCGGCTTCATCACTCTCGAAGTGATGCCGGTCCTGATCTTCTTCGTCGGGCTCTTCTTCCTGACCCCCTGTATCCTTCGCGGACTGGGGCTCATTGCGCGGACCGGCCGTTCTCTCGTCGAAGAGGGCGGGCAGGTCGGGACCCAATCGGTGGCGTTCTTCGCGTGGCTCCGGCGGAGCTTGCGGGCCCGGGAGGTCCAGATGTGCCTCGCCCTGATGGTGGGCTCCTTGGTCGCGTACATCTTCCTGCACGAGTTCGTGCAGTACAGCGGCTGGTTCCTGGACCTGCCCGCGCTACCGACCAGCTACCATATCGGGCTCAATCAACCGATCCATGCGATCTCCTTCAGCCTCAGCACGGTGACCGCCGCACTGCAGCAGAAGTTGTCCTATTGGCTCGTGCTCTTCGCGACGCTCGGCTTCATCCCGTTCCTGGCGCCTCGGGCCCTCGTGATCATCGGACCGTGGTTCGCGTTCACGTTCGTCGGTCTCGGCGTGGGCCTCCATACCCTCGGCAACCACTACGCGTTCATCGCAGGGGCCGTGCTCTTCGTCGGCTTTGTCTATGGGCTCGAACGTCTCCACCGCTGGTCCCGATCCTGGCGAGCGCCCGCGCCGGTCCCGGTCGAGGAGCCTGGGACCCCCGAAGAGCCGGGGGCCGACGCGGGGGAGGAAGAGGCCCCGGACGAGCCGGCTTGGCGTTGGCGCCGCAACCGTCGTCCCACCGTCGTGGCCGGTGTCCTCGGGGCGATCATCGTGCTCAACGTGTTCCTGAACCCCCTCAACCCGTTGACCGGAACCCTCGTCCCGTCCTTCGGGGCCCCGTTTCCCAACGCGTACGGGGTCGAGTATTCCGTCCCGGCCGGGTTCCAATCCCTGGAACGGCTCGCGTCCCTCGTCCCGAACCAGGCGGTCGTCGGCGCCACGTATCCCTTGTTCTCATTGGTCGCCAATGACCCGTACGCGTACCCGTTCACCGCGGGCATGACCTTCTCGAACCTGCCCGGCGCGGCGGGGGACCTCCCTCAGTTCGTGCTCATCAGCAATGGAGCATCCACGTCCCAAGGCGCGTCCTCGATCAATTCCACGCTGAAGAGCGCATTGGACTCCTCCCAGTACGGGGTGCGCGGGTTCGTTCCCACCTCCCCGGTCGGAGGGGCCATCCTCTTCGAGCAAGGCTTCACCGGCAACACCACGGTGTTCGGTCCGTCCCCGACCCTCAGCACGAGCTACTACACCCCCGGCCACGGGATGGTGGCCGGCTCGGTCGCCCACGTCGTCAAGAACTCGACCGGGCTCTCGGGGAGCATCATCCAGAGCTTTCCATCGTTCGGCAACGGGACGGTGTTCACGGGGCCCATCGTCGCGCTGCCCGCCGGCAGTTACACGATCCAGACCCTCATCAGCGGCTATCCGAGCATCCCGTCCCATCACTATCCCTCCAACTTCTCGGTCATGAACCTCTACTTCAATGGCTTCGGCCGGGCCAAGTTCCTGAACCTCACCCTCAACGCCTCGGACTTCGTACGCGGCATCTGGGCCACGATCTCGATCCCGTTCCAACTGACCGAGCCGATCATCGATCTATCCCTCGCCGGCGTCCTCCTGCCCACCTCGGGGAAGGTGGCGCCGTTCGTGGTCCAGCTCGACTGCGTTATCCTCACGCCCAACGGCCCTCCGACGGGCTGAAGGGACCTTTCCGAGAACCGGCCGGTGCTCGTTCGGGATAACGACGCCATAGGCTGCATGCCTGCCCTATCGAACGCGCCCTACTCGCATCGATCGACTCAACGGACGAAGGACCTAACGCTGCCGGGCCCCGCCGTGCGTTGGGATATCGGTGACCAGATCGCGCTGGGCCGCAGATCGGGCGGGGGAAGGTGCTCCCGGCGGGACTTCCCCCGCGCGGAGTAGCTCCCGCGCAGCTTTGAACCCGCGTCAGAGGCTCGAGA
>JBARHO010000232.1:0-7649 GCA_049799275.1 Thermoplasmata archaeon | reverse complement strand
CCCCAAGGCCGCGGTCACCCCGGCGACGCTCCCTCCGCCGGGGGTCGGGGTCCGCGCCGCGACCCGGTCCGAGAACTCGCGGATCGTCCGGTCCGCGAAGCCGGCGGTGCCGGGGCTCCCAGAGGGGCCGGTGGCCACGGCGGCCCGGACCTTTCGCTCGAGGATGGTGGCCCGATCGAACTGGTTCAGTTGGAGGTAGAACTCGGCCGAGTCGAAGAGCGCGTCCTCGGGGACGAGCCCAACGATCTCGGAGTCCGTTACCTGTACCCCGTACCGCTGTGCCTCCCGGCGCACCAGCTCGAGGGCGCGATGGATCGGGGTCCGGCGGTGATCCGTGAGGTTCATCGAGACCTGCGCCTGCTTCCGCTCCTCGATGTCGAACCCGAGGGCCTTGACCTCCGCGAGCCCCCCGTCGCGCGCTCGAACGCTCTTGGCCACCTTCTTGGCGATCGCGACGTCGCTCGTGGAGAGATAGGCGTTGTACGCGATCAGGATCGGGCGGGCCCCGATGGCGACGATCCCGGCGGTCGGATGGACGGCCGTGTTCCCGAGATCGGGAGCCCGGGCGGGATCGGTCGCGATGGAGTCCCGGATGCCCTCGAACTCACCACGACGGACCACCGCGAGATCGGACCGCTCGGGGCGACGGGCGGCCTGACCGTACAGGTATACCGGTAGCTGGAGATCGGTCCAGACCCGCTGGGCGAGGCGTTCGGCCAAGCGGATCGCCTCGGGCATCGTGGCCTCCCCGAGCGGGACGAACGGGACCACGTCGACCGCCCCCATGCGGGGATGCTCGCCCTTGTGGTGGTTCAGATCGATCGTGGAAACGGCGACCCGCATCATGCCGAGCACGGCCTCAAGGAGGGGATCCGCCTCCCCGACCAGGCTGATCACGCATCGGTTGTGGTCAGGATTGCTCTCGATGTCGAGCAGGGTCACGCCCGCGATCCCGCGGCCCGCGTTCGCGATCGCCGCGATGCGGGCGGCATCCCGGCCCTCGGAGAAGTTGGGTACGCATTCGAACAGCTTCATGCCGCCGCGCCTCCGAACCCGTCGAGCGCCATCTGTCGACCCGCGGTTCGCGGAGGAGCGCGCGGGATCCCCGTCGGGGCCCCGGCGCGCCGGATCGCGTTGCCGACCCGGTCCGCGGAGAACCCGTGGCGGTCCACGAGGATCTCATTGATCCTTCGCTCGTTGATCGGCCGGAACACGGGGGCGGGCGTCTCCGTCACTTCGGGATGGCGGAACAGTTCCGCGACCGGCGCCACCTCGGCCGGCTCCAGTCCGGCAGCACGGAGGGTCTCGTCCCAGCCCAGGTGCTTCTGAACGAGCTTGAGCGCACGCTTGGGCCCGAACCCCTTTGCGCCTTCGTTGAAGTCCGTACCGACCAAGAGTCCCACGAGCACGAGCTCGTCCGAGGAGACCCCCAAGGTCGCAAGAAGCTGCGCCCGGTCGATGATCTGGGCCTCGGAGCGCGTATCGCGGTTCTGCCGGGCCGCCAGGCCCCGTACCAGCCGTGGTGTACCGAAGAGCAGGCAATCATAGTCCTCGGAGGCGGCGGCCCACACCTGGCCCTCCGCGGCCATGTGCGCGGCCTGGGCCTCGCCCTCGGATGGGGCCTGCACCGAGGGCAGCCCCAGGGCTTCCAGCAGCTCTTTCGTCTCCTCGACCATCGGCCGGGTCAGGCGGGACGTCTGGGCCGCCCGACGTCGGGCCATGTCGAGGTCGCCCTTCTCGAGCGCCTCCGCCCATTGCGCCTCGGCCCGCTCCTTCGCCTGGAACCGGCTCCGGAGCGTGCCCGCCTTGAGCTCGTTCGGCTTGCCGTCGAAGACCCAGACGGGTCGGACCCCGGCGGCGAGCAGGTTCGTCGTCCGGTAGAAGACGCCCATGATGTGACTCGTGGTCCGTCCTTCCTTGTCCGAGAACAGCTGGCCGTCGGCCTGCCGGATCGTGGCGAGGAACTGATAGATGGCGTTGTACCCATCGACCGCGAGCACCTGTCCGGCGATCGCGTTCCACGGCAATCGCTGAGGTTCTACGATATCTCGGAACGGCAGTCCCACGGCCCGAGCATCGACCCCTAGTACTTGGCCATTTTCGTACGCGCCCGGACGGCGGGATCGCCCGCGGGGACGGATCTTCGAGCCGACCTCGGCCCCGTGGGCGTAGAGGTATAGTACGGTCCCGGTCCTGCCGCTCGCCGACGAGGGAAGCTCTCATGGAGTACCACTGGAACGACGAGCCTGGCACGACCCAGATGAAGCCCGGGGGCGTGGTCCTGTCGTGCTTCCCGAGCGCCGGACTGGCGACGACGGTCGCGGGTCAGTACATCGTTCGCAACCTGAACCTGCCCCGGACCGGGACGTTCGACGGGCCCGAGACGCCTACCATCGCCGTCATCCAGCGCGGGCGCGTCAACCCGCCGGTCCGGGTCTACTCGCGCGACGACTTCGCGCTGGTCCTGTCGGAGTTCCCGCCACTGGAGGCCGCCTCGGGGGCCCTCGCCCGCGAGATCCTCTCCGGCGCGGAGAAACGCTCGGCCCGGTCGGTCGTTTGCTTGGAGGGAGTGATCCCCCACCCTTTCTCCGAACAGGAACCGGAGCCGGGGACCCAGGAGGACGAGACGCTGTGGGCCGCGTGCTCGAAGCCCGATCCGCGTCTCGATCAGGCGTTCCGTGCGGCCCACATACGGCCGCTCGAGGAAGGGGTCCTGGGAGGCGTCTCGGGTGGGCTCCTGGTCGGGGGCCTGCATAGCCCGGTCCCGGTGACCGCGCTGTTGGTGAGCGCCAGGGCCGGCGTGGGCTACCCGGACCACCGGGCCGGCGCGGTCCTCATCGAAGCCTTGGACCGGCTCCTGCCCGATCTCAAGATCGACACCGGGCCGCTACGGACCCAGGCCGAGGTCATCGAGCGGGCCCTGCGCTCGGCGATGCAGGCGCAGGAGAGGGCGGCCCTGGCCGGACCCGGCGCCTCCACGCCCCCGGCGCCGATCTATCAGTGAGCCCGCCCGATCGATCCGGTCGGACCTACCCGGCCCGCTCGGTGTACGTCTGCAGGTAGAGCACGCCGGCCAGCATCACGACGAGCAGGATGAGGATCGAGACCGGGTTCATGGCGAACCAGGCGATGGTCACGCCCAACAGGACCGCAGGAACGAGCAGCGTCAGAAGGACCACTTGGGTTCGGCCGTCCATCGATGTCCCGTGAGGTCTCGGAGCTTAACCCCCATAAATAGTCACGTGACCGGGCTCGGGGCCCATCGCCCGCGAACGCGACGCGCCGGACGGCCGTTCGCTACAGCGGGGACGGGCCCGGGACCGGAAGCTCGATCTCGAAGGTGAGCTCGGCATCGGCCGGAACGACCGCGGCCGCGGCGATCGGGGGAAGGTCGGGGGTCGAGCCGGGTCCCTGGGGGAAGCCGGGCATGACCGGCGGGGTCAACGGAGAATGGGCACTGACGCTCTCGTTCTCGGGCTGCGGGATCGACCGGGCCGTGCCGACCGCCGCCTCCGCGGGGGTCAGGAAGGCCCGCTCGATATGGTCCGAGATCTGGTCGGCCCACTGCTTGTTGATGCGGTTGAACATGAGGCCGGGGATGCGACGCGCCAGCGCTTCGTTGTCGAGCACCTGCAGGCTCCCGACCCCGCGTTGCTGCTTGTCGACCCACGCAGGAACGAAGCTGAGGCCCGCGACCGAGCGATCGGCGATCGCCCGTCGCTCCCCTTCGCATTCGAAGGGCCGGATGAGGAAGAGCGAAAGGACCTCCGAAGAACGGGCGGCCGCCTCGAGGACGACGGGCAGCGCCCCGGTCCCGGTACCGCCGCCGAGGCTCGCGACGATGGTGACGAACGTGGCGCCCTCGAAGACCCGTTGAAGGGACGATCGGGCCGCGCGGGCTAGCTGGCCCCCGACCAGAGGGGATCCCTCGGCCCCGCCCTCGGCCCCACCCTCGGGTCCCAGGAAGAGCCGGCGGTCAAAGTCCTCGCTGTCCTGGATCCGTGAATCGCAATTGATCGCGACGGTCTCGACGTATCGGAGGTGTCGGCGGGCGATGTTGGAACCGACCCGAACGGCGCCGCCGCCGATGACCACTAGGAGGAATCGGATATCGGAACCGAGGCGCAGGCTCTCGGAGAACCCATCCTCGATCTCGCCGTCGCCGGGTCCTCGTTTCCATTCTCCCGCTCGCGTTTCTGTATCGTACGTCGTTACCACCCCCAATTGTCCGATCCCGTTCGACGTAGGCCCCGTCCCTAGCGGCCCACGACCCCCTTGCGCTCCAGGTCCTGCGCGCTCCGCTTCAGCCCATCCAGCCGCTCACGCTGGGCGAGCTCGCGGTGCATCGATTCCCGGGCGTCCTGGACCAGCTCCTGGACCTTCGCCTCGCGGCCTCCCCGTCGGACCAGTGCCGCGAGCACGTCGCACAGGTCCTGGCCGTTCTCGACCAGCTGGCCGAAGGTCGCATAGGTCTCGACCTCATCCTGGCGCAGGCGAACGGGGACCTCCCGGAGGCCTCCCGTCGCGAGTCCGGGCGCGGGCTCGATCGCGGACATCGCGCGGGTGCGCAGGAACTCACGGAGCGCCTGGCGCATGAGATCCGATCGGGACTCGAACTCCCCGCTCGCGACGAACGAGTCGACGAGCTGGAGCTCCTTCCGGTTGCACCGGAGCGCGATCCGCTCGTCCTCCGGGGCCTCCGCGGCCCGGCCTCCCGAGAGACCGGGGGCAGGTGCTTTCCGGGGCACTTTGTCGAACACGATCGGGGCGAGCTATGCCAAAGGCCTCTACTTAAAGTGGTCGTTCACGTAGCGCCGAGAACGGGCCGGACCACGTCGCTCGGGCCACACTGACGTGTCGAACAAAAGAAACCGGACCTGTCGATCGTTTTTGTCGTCGATTTCGGGCGTATAACCGACCCGAAAATCCGTGAAAAATCGACCTCCGCATAAACACGTGCAAGTGTGTATCGGCCTCTGTTCTCTAAGGATCCTTCCGGATGAGATTTCGCGTGCCGTGCGCACCTCCACCCCGATGCTCGAGGAATAGAACGTGAACGTCTAAATACGGGCCCAAACCATGATAATCCTACCGAGGGACGCATAACGGATGCAGCACCGTGGCTCGAGCCGAATGGGATCCCGCGCTCGTCCGGCCGGTCGATGGGGACGGACACGAACGAGCCGACGGGCCGTCGCGGAGGTGGTGGGTACGATCCTCATCCTAGCCCTCACGGTCGTGCTGTTCTCGTCGATCTTCTTCTTCGTCAACACGTTCCCGAGACCCCCGTCCCAACCCTCGAACCAGTTCGTCGCGAGCCTGACGTACGGGACCGCGGGCTCTCACGGGGTACCGATCACCGGCGTCCGTGTCCTCCACCTGAGCGGCCCGGATGTGTTCTCGGCCGGCAGTCAGATCTATCTGTACACCCAGAGCCCGTACAAGTCCATCTGTCCGTTCTCGGGTTGCAGCATCGCCTACGGGATCTCGGGGCACCCCCCGGTGTGGGCGCTCGGGCAGACCTGGAACGCCACGCTCAACTTCACCGTCTACGCGCCGACGAACGTGTCCGTCTCGGTCGTCTCGGACAATCAACTGCTCTACAACCAGAACGTCCCCGGCACCGCGATCAATGCCCCGCCCATCTTCCTGCGGGTCTGGGCCTCCCCCTCCCCGCTCACGCACAACCAGAGCTTCACGGTCCATGCGAGCATCCAGGACCCCAACCTGATCACGACGTGCATCTCGGGATGCGTATCGCTCTTCGCGGCGGGCCTCCCGGGCCATAATTCGACCGGGATCATACCGATGACCTACAGCGCCGCCCCGAACAATTACTGGTCCGGGACCGTGCCCGCCTACTCGGCGACGACCCAGAAGACCTGGTACACCTATCCCGGGGGCACGTACGTTCTCTATGTCGTGGCGACGAACGGTCTCAATCTTCAGAACTCGGCCGAACTGACGCTATCGTTCGCTTGAACGCTCGGCCCCTCCGGGCCGTTCCCTACGGTCGACGGCTCCCCCTAGGGCGACTGCGAGGGTAACGGGGCCTGGTCGGCCTTCGTCAGGGGCGCTCCGCACTTCCAGCACGTCGTCTCGTTCGGATAGACCACGGCCGAGCAGTTCGGACAGTTGGGCTCGGACCGTGCCGTCGGGGCCGCTCCGGGGGAGGCCTCATCGAACACCGGCGGGCCAGCGGAGCCCGGGGTCGAGGGGGGCCGGGCCCGATCCGCGGCCATGGCCTTCTTCCGGCGTTCTCGGTTCTTGAAGAGTACGTAGATGAGGAGAGCGAAATAGAACACCAGGGCCAGGTAGAACGCAAAGGCGATCCCGATCGATGGAAGGATGAGCACGTAGGTCGAGAGATAATCCCCGGTCACCGGGCCCTCGACGTAGGAGACCCCGGTCCCCGGGTCCAGCCCGATGTAGAAGATCTTCCCGCTCGCGTTGATCACGGCGATCTCCATCACCCAGTACCACACGTTGGCCTGGGAAAGATCCTGGGTCAGCTTCACTACAGAAGTGTTGGAGAGGTTGCGGACCGAGGTATCATTGAGCGCCCAGAAGGGGTAGCCCGACCCGCAGGTGGGCGACGAATTGCCGGTCGCACCCGGACAGGTCGACACGTACAGGTTCAACCATTGCACGGGAGAATCGTTGGCCGGAACGCAGTGCGGGACCACGGTGACGTTCCAGACGTAGGCGTTCCCGACGGCCCCCGTGTAGGGGGTCACGCTCGCGTTCTGGAGGACCGAGCATCCGTTACCGACGGGCAGGAAGTTGTCCGAGCTGGCGGCCGGGGTCGGCTCCCGCAGGAGGCTCGATGAGGCGGCGGCGACGATCGGGGCCGCGGCCACCAGTATGATGAGACCGGCGATCGCGAGCCCTTTGGGGCTCTTCCAGCCCAGATAGATCGGTAGCGCGAGGCCAAAGATCAGGAAGGCCGGTATCGCGATGAGCACGTTGAGGAAGACGAAGCTACCCACCAGGGCGAGGATCGCGATGATGATCAGGATCGCGCGACCCGGAGTCCTTGTTGCGAAGGACTTGAACCCGCCCCACTGCATCGGAAACAGGGCTCCGAGCGAGGCACCCCATATAAACAATCGGTACCTGCCGGCTCGGTGAAGCCTTCATCGGTCCACTACGCCCTGATCATCCTCGATGGACTGGGGGATCTCCCCAATCCCGAGACCGGGGGCATCAGTCCGGTCGAGGCGGCCGCCACACCCAACCTGGATCGGCTCGTCCGGCAGGGCGCCAATGGGAATGTGATGGTGATCGGGCCCCGCGTGGCGCCCGAGTCGGACGCGGGTGTTCTCGCGCTCCTGGGCTACGATCCGGCGCGGGAGTCCCCGGGCCGCGGAGTGCTGGAGGCCCTCGGCGTGGAGGTCCCATTGGCGGCCGGCGACGTCGCGCTCCGGCTCAACTTTGCCACCGGCGACGGCACCGACCGGGTACTGGACTCCCGGGTCGGCCGGGGCCTGAGCACCGAAGAGGCCCGAGATCTCGCCCGGTCCCTCACCCAGGCGGACCTCCTCGCTCCCGAGTCGATCCATGCGGAGGTGCGCGCGACGGTCGGTCATCGGGGCGTCCTGTGGCTGCATCCCACGGCAGAGGGCGCCCTCTCTCCCGAGATCTCCAAC
>JBARHO010000231.1:0-2647 GCA_049799275.1 Thermoplasmata archaeon | reverse complement strand
CTGCGGACGGTAGCTCCGGAGCCACCCTTCGAGGATCTTGAGATGCGAGGGATTCGTCTTCGGGTCCTCCACCGGGATCTGGTGGGCATGGAACGTGCCTTCGAGGGCGCGACCGTCGATCTCCTTCGGACAGGTCCACCCTTTCGGGGTCCGCAGGATGAGGGCGGGCCATCGGGGAGGGCGGGTCCCGCGGCCCGACCGCGCCTCGGTCTGGATCTGGACGATCCGATCGTACGCCCAATCCAGGGCCGACCAGAGATCCTGGTGGACCGTCGCGGGAACCTTCCCCGAGACCTCGCGGCTCTCATAGCCGCAGCCGGAGAGGTAGCTCGCCAGCTCCGCGGGCGGGATCCGCGCCGGGAGCGTCGGCCCCGATAGCTTGTACCCGTTCAGGTGGAGGATCGGCAGGACGGCCCCGTCCACGGCCGGGTCCAGGAACTTGTTGGATTGCCAGGAGGCCGAGAGCGGACCGGTCTCGGACTCGCCGTCACCGATGACGCAGGCGACCACGAGGTCGGGGTTGTCGAACGCCGCGCCAAAGGCATGCGCCAGGCTGTACCCCAGTTCGCCCCCTTCGTTGACCGCGCCCGGCGTGAGCGCCGTGACGTGGCTGGGCCACCCGCCCGGCCAAGAGAAATCATGGACGAACTGGGTGAGGCCGTGCTCGTCCCACGAGTACTTGGGGTACATCTCTGTCAGCGTCCCTTCGAGGTAGAGCGAGGCCAATATGCCGGGGGCGCCGTGCCCCGGCCCGGTGATGTTCAGGATCTCCGCGGACGTGTCCTGGATCAGCCGGCTCAGGTGCGCGTAGAGCAGGTTGAGACCGGGCTGGGTGCCCCAATGACCGAGCAAGCGGTCCTTGATGTCCTCGGCCGCGAGAGGGCGACGCAACAGCGCGTTCTCGCGGAGATAGAGCTGGGCCGCACCCAGATAACAGGCGGCGCGCCAGTTCGCATCCACCTGGGCGAGGCGCTCGGCCGTCGCCGGGGGTCGCTCACCCGGCATGTCCCGCCCCGGCTCCCTTCCAGGTCCGCAAGGAGTGTTGAGCGATGACCCGGTCCTCGTCGGTCGGAATGACCCGGACCGTCACCGGGGACCCCTTCCGGGAGATCACCCCGGGCGCAGATCGGTTCCGGCGGGGGTCGAGGCGGATCCCGAGATGTACGAGCCCGTCGCAGATCTGCTGTCGGACGTACGGGGATCGCTCACCGATCCCCCCGGTGAACACCACCATATCGAGCCCCCCGAGCGGCGCGGTCAGGGCGCACAAGTACTTCCGAGCTTGGTAACAATAGAGATCGATCGCCTCGGCCGCCCGGCGGTCGGCCGCCCTCCGCTTTTCGAGCTCTCGCATGTCGGAACTGATGCCCGAGACCCCCAGTAATCCGGAACGCTCGTTCAGCGTCCGCCGGAGCTCCGGGACCGTCGCCCATCGTTCCTGAGCGATGTAGAGGACCACCGATGGATCGAGGTCGCCGCAACGGGTGCCCATGACGAGCCCGCCGGTCGGAGAGAAGCCCATCGTCGTATCCTGGCTCTGGCCGCGAAGGATGGCGGTCATGCTCGAGCCGCCCCCGAGGTGCGCGACGATGAGTCGACGGGGGGATGCCTTCCCGCCGGACGCTCTCGCGAGCTCGGCGACGATGTACTCGCACGACAGCCCGTGGAACCCGAACCGGACGATCCCCCGACGGGTCATCTCCCGAGGCACGGCGTAGGTCCGGGCCGCTCCCGTCATGGTCCGGTGGAAGTAGGTATCGAAGCACAGCACCTGCGGCATCGACGGATACGCGGCCCGGACCGTTCTCACGGCCTCGATCTCGATGGGCACATGGTCCGGGTCGAGCGACCGAAGGGTCCCGAGGTCCCGAAGGATGCGAGGGGTCACCAACACGGGGGCCGAGTACTTTCGACCCCCATGGACGATCCGGTGGCCCACCACTTCGATCGAGCCCTCGAACCCGTGTCGGCGGATCCACGCGAGCAGATCTCGTATCGCCGCGGCATGGTCCCGTAGGGTCTCGGACCGCTGCTCGAGGAGCGAGCCGTCCGGACCTCGTATCGTGATCGACGGCCGCCGCTCGCCGATCGCCTCGTACGACCCGGAGATGAGGCGTTCCTCGTTCGTCCACCTTTCCGAGAATCGGAAAAGGGAGAACTTCACACTGGAGGAGCCTACGTTCAGGGCCAGAAGGATGCGAGCCGGGGACCGAGGAGGGACGGGCAACCGGTCCGGGGAGGACCGTCAGGTTATAGGCTCAGACCCCGGCGGGAACCCGGGCGCACGCGAGAGGGTTTATGGTCCGCCCCGATCCCGGGGCATGGTCGACTACTCCGGAGAGTACGTCCTGCCAGTTCCCCGCGATCGAGTGTGGTGGCTGCTCAACTGCCACGCCGATGACACCCTGATCCATCAGATCCATCCCCTGGTTCTCGCTCAACGCACGGTCTCTCGATCGTCGACGGAGGTCGTTGCGGAACGTACGATCCAGGTCCGGAAGAAGGTCCTTTCCTCGACCTGGAAGGTGACGTTGTCGCCCCCGGACCTCTACCGGTGGGAGATCCTGGATGGGGAGGGACCATGGGCCAAGGGAAATTTTCTGGAGAACCGGTACTCGGAGGCGCCCGGAGGGACGCTGGTCCGGAC
>JBARHO010000230.1:0-25738 GCA_049799275.1 Thermoplasmata archaeon | reverse complement strand
GGGCCTTGTGAGGGCGGTCCCGGGCCTTCCGGGAGACCGGTAGGGTGGACCGCCTTCGGGCCCGGCGCGGGCGATCCTTCTCGAACGGGGCCGCCGACGGCGGGGCGGCCCGGTCGAACGGGGGCGCCCCCGATCGGGCGACGGCCTTCAACCCGTACCGCCACTCCCCTTCCATCGAATAGATCCGGCGCAGGCAGGTATCCACACGGCTCCCGATCGCGAGCGCCGGACCCAGATGGTCCGTCACCTGGAGCGTGGCCCGGAGGCCGGGGACCAGCTCGACGATCACGACCCCGTACCCTCCGGTCTTCTGGACCTGCGGATCGAACTCCGTGGGCTGGGCGCCGGGCTGGACCACCGTGGACGCAGAAACGGTGAGCCCCGACCGAGGGAACGGGTACGGCACGAGCCGATCCGAGCGGCCGCACTGCCGGCAGACCCCCCGGACCGGGAACCCGATGTGATCGCAAGCAGTGCACCGTTCCCCTTCGAGCCGCCAGCGGCTTGGAAGGTTCTCGCGGTAGGTGGGGTACGGAACGTACGCCCCTTCCGAGACCCGTAGTACAGAAGGGGAAGGATCCGTGAACGCGGTGGGCGAGGGGATCATAGGGACGACCTCCGTCCAAGCCCCTTTCCAGGGGATCGGGGCCTGCAACCGGACGCTCAGCTTCGCCGAGGCCAGTCCACCCGACAGCGGCAGCGCGGACTCGTAGCCCGGCCCGCGGTCCTGGACGAGCTCGAACAGTTCCTCCGCGATCGAGAGGAACGGCGTGCTCCCGAACCGGCTCGTGGTCCGGGTGAACGAGCTCGGGAGCGGCACCCAAGGAGGAGGCCCCTCCAATACGATCCCCGGACGAGGGCCTACCTCGAACGCCACGGCACCGGCCCCGTACCGAGGGGCCGCGGGCGAGGACTCGTCCCCGGCCACCGCGGCGACCACGAAATCGGTCCGCGCGGAGGTCGCGGGAGCGATCGCCTCCATCAGGGCCGAGAGGAGCGGCTCGGAGTCGTTCGCGGTAGTGCGGAGCACGGCGAGCCCGGGGGCACCGAGGGCTTCGCCGAACCTCCAGTCGGACGTCGGATCGAAATCGCCGACCGCCCACACATGGGGCTCGAGCCCTTTCTTCGGGGGAGCGGCCAGGGCCGACGACCCGAGCCACCGGAGCGCTTCGATCGCCAAGGTGAACTGGTCCTCATCCGGGCCCGTGGACCGGACCCCGGCGCGCTGCCAAACGGGTACGACGGCCGCTGAACCAACGATCGCGCGGACCACGGCTCACCCCGCGGTGAACAGGGTCACCGTAGCGCTCGCCCCCGAACCCCCGACATTGTGCGTGAGCGCCGAGGTCGCGCCCTTGACCTGGCGCGCGCCCGCGGAGCCGCGCAATTGGGTGAACGCCTCGTACGCTTGGCTCGCCCCCGTGGCCCCGATCGGGTGGCCCTTCGCCTTGAGCCCGCCGTCCGGATTGACCGGGAGCGGCCCGCCGCGGCGGGTCGCCCCCGAGAGCGTGACCGGGCCGCCCTCGCCCACCGGGACGAAGCCCAGGTCCTCGAGCGCCAGGATCTCGGCGATGGTGAAGCAGTCGTGCACCTCGAGGAACGAGATGTCCTTCCGCCGCAGTCCGCTCTGGCGGAGCGCCTCCTCGGCGGCCCGGCGCGTCGCGGCCAAGCTGGTCAGCGAACCCCGCTCCTGGAGCGCCAAGGTATCGGAGCCGGCCCCCGTACCGACCACGTGGACCGGCCGGTCGGTGTACCGTCGGGCCACCCGGGGGCTCGCCAGGAGGAGCGCCACGGCGCCATCCGACACCGGGCAGCAATCGAAGAGCCCCAACGGGTCCGCCACGCGGGACGCCGCGAGGACCTGCTCCCGATCGATCTTCTTTTGGAAATGAGCGTTCGGATTGAGGAGCCCATTGTCATGGTTCTTCACGGCGACCTCGGCGAGCGCCTCGGGGGTAGTGCCAAAGTCGTGCATGTGCCGAGAGGCCATGAGACCGTAGACCCCGGCGAAGGTCAGCCCCGCGGACCGTTCCCACTCCGTGTCCCCGGAGACCCCGAGCCAGTAGCGCCGTCGCGCCGAGGGCGGATCGGTCATCTTCTCGAGCCCCACCACGAGCACCAGGTCCCGGTGGCCGCTCTCGATCGCCGCCGTCGCGGCGCGCAGGGCGAACCCCGAGGAGGCGCACGCGTTCTCGACGCGCGTCGTGGGCACGGGCGTTCCCTCGAGCTCCTCGGCGAGGACCGAGGAGGCGTTCCCGAGCTGCCAGCCGGAGAACCCCAAGGTCCCGAGGAACGCCTCCTCCACCTCCTTCGGCTCCAGGTTGCGGTCGACGCTCGCGAACGCCCCTGCGAGCGCCGTGCGGAGCAGCGCCCGCGGCCCCTGGGGTAGGACTCCGAACCGCGTGTGTCCGGCCCCGATGATCGAGGCCCTCGGTCGTGGCTTCACAGAGTTCCCGAACGCTCTTATCACGCGACCCGCTCCCCCTTGATAAGTCCGTGGGAATCAGTCCATCGAACGAGCCTCCGATCGTCATCGGGATCACGGGCGCGAGCGGCGGAGCGATCGCGATCCGCACGCTCGAGGCGCTCAAGGAGGCCCGACGACCGGTCGCGCTCGTGCTCTCTGCCGGAGGGCGAGCCGTCCTTCAGGAGGAGTGCGGCCTCGCCCCCCACGACCTCACGCGTCTCGCTGACCAAGTATACTCGGATGGGGACCTGGCGGCGCCGATCGCGAGCGGCTCCCATCGCACCCGCGCGATGGTCGTGGTCCCATGCTCGGCGAACACGGTCTCCAAGATCGCACTTGGTCTCGGGGATACGCTCATCACCCGGGCGGCGCACGTCCACCTGAAGGAACGTCGGCCGTTGATCGTCGTGCCGCGGGAGACCCCGCTCTCCGCGATCCTCCTGCGCAACCTGACGACCCTCGCGGAGAACGGCGTCGTGGTCCTGATGGCGGCCCCCCCGTTCTACCTGCGGCCGACCTCGATCGGCGATCTCGTCGATTTCCTGGCGGGGAAGGTGCTGGACCATCTCGGCGTACCCCACCATCTGTACCGGGGCTGGAAGGAGGGGGAGGGATGAACGAGCCGCGGTCCTGGGTCCGCCGGTACTTCCCGATCCCGTTGGTGAGCGTGGTCGTGCTGCTCGTGGTCCTCATCTTCCTGACCCCGAACCTGAACCCGTCGGGGACGGCCGGTAGCCTTCCCACCGAGGCCGAGCTCATCGTCGACCGCGTCGCGAGCTCGAACGTCACGCACCTCTACGTGCGCCCGATCGGCACCGTCCGCTATGCCTCCATCACATTGGGCGTCGATCCCAACATCACGTGGTTCCCGATGCTGCCGCTCGCGAACCTGACGTACCCGTTGGGGACGAACCAGACCGACACCCTGGGGATCTCCTACGCCACCATCGCGAACCCGATCGCCGTCAGCATCTCCGCGCTCTACCGGGACTCGGCGGGAAATTGTGTCTTGTATTCGAGCGTCTATGCCTTCCAGGTGCGATCGCTCACGCTGTACAGCCTGCCCTTGGCGCCCCCCGGGACCGAGGACCTCGTCGGCCTCGGCGACCTCCCCTACACCGTACTGCTGAACTCCGTCGCGTTGGGACCCTGCTGATGCGGACCGGCGGGGTCGTCGCGTTCTGGTTCGGCGTGATCGCGATCCTCTTCTTCCTGGAGATCGCCGAGCTCACGCATCTCTTCACCCTGCCGGTCCAATCGGCGGTGGCGAACCTGCTCTCCTTCGTCTTCGCCCTGGTCTTCATCACGATCCTCGCGCTCGTGGGAGCGCTCTTCATCGGGATCTACATCTCGCAACGGATGCAATCGAACCGAGGGTTCACGCCGTTCGAGGAGGAGATGCTCCGGATGCGTTCCGACCTCGTCGAGATGAAGCGGACCGTCGAGGACCTCCGGGAGCACCTCTCGGCGCCGGCGGTCGGGCGGGACGCCCGGGAGGAGCGATGAGGATCCCCGTGCTGGACAACGGGGGCCAATGGACCCATCGTGAATGGAGGGTCCTGAGGGACCTCGGGGTCGAGAGCGAGATCGTACCGAACACCACCCCCTTCGCCGAGCTCCGCGCGGACGGGGTGGTCCTTTCGGGAGGGGCCCTCAGCTTGGAAGGGTCCGACGTTCCTCTCGGACGGATCGGGGAGTGGATCGACACCGCCCCGGTCCCGGTCCTCGGGATCTGTGTGGGACACCAGTTCCTGGGCCGCCATTTCGGCGGAACGGTCGGAAAAGGGGCCGCTCCGGAGTTCGGACGCGTCGCGGTCTCGGTCGATCACCCCGAGCACCCGTTGTTCCAGGGCGTGCCTCCCGCGATAACCGTCTGGGCGAGCCACAACGACCAGGTCCTTCGGTTGCCCCCGGGCTGGCTGCGGCTCGCCCGCTCCGAGGTCTGTCCGATCCAGGCGATGGCCGACCCGATCAGACCCATCTTCGGGGTCCAGTTCCACCCCGAGGTCGAGCACACGGCTCACGGTCGGGAGATCTTCCAGAACTTCCTGACCTTGTGCCGGCGGTGAACCGCCAACCGATAAGTACACCTCGTCGGCTAGCGCCCCGGGGTCGAAGAAGAGCTCATGCGCGCGCGGCGAGCCTCAGGGGTGCGGGAGGGCGAGCTCGTCCAGCGGGCCGAGAAGCTCCGGGACAAGGTCGATCCGCTCCTGCCTCGTCTCACCCCCGATTGTAACCGCGACCGGTTCGACAAGCTCCGGGAGGAGCTCGAGCGGGTCCGGGAGGCCCGGGACGACGAGCGCCGGCTCGAGAAGCTCTCCCACTGGGGCGAGCCGATGGTCCGGGCGTACGCCGAGCTCCTCAAGTTCTACCTCGATCCGAAGCTCCCCGCGATCCTCGTCGCCTCGTTCCCCGGTGGCGATGTGGCCTTCGCTCCGCTCGGAAAGGCCCCCCGGGAGGCCCAGATCGCCGTCCAGCACTACTCGGACCCCGAGCGGCTCATGATCGGCTACCTCGATTGGGCCCGCAAGGGCTACCACTTCTTCGCGACGGACACCGTGCTCTATTGCACGGGGAAGTCCGCGACCCCGCCCAAGGACTTCCTCGAGGTCGAGCTCCAACGGCTCCCGTACCGGCTCCAGCCGGTGGGGAAGAACGGCGAGTACGAATGTCCCCACCTGAAGGCCGGCCAACCGGTGCCCCGCTTGACCATCCAGTGGCCCGATGCCCCCTTCTCCGCCTCCATCTGCCGCAAATGCATCAAGTCGGATCGCCAGCTCCTCGCCAGCCTCTCGGAGGGCATCGCCGTTCCCGATCCCGAGCGGACCTTCCTGCTCGACGTCGATCTCAATGTGGACTGTCGGGGTGGCCCGGACTGCATCCACCAGAACCTTCCCGAGGTCAGCCGAGGGGCCCGGAAGCGCTACTTCATGGGTCGCTTCTCCGACGGCGAGTTCCTCGACGCCTACCGCGCCGAGGTCGAACCCCGCATCCATTCGGTGCGCGGACCGCTCTTCGTCGCCGGTGGCGTCTGCTACGGGTCCGACCCCAAGGCGTTCCTGGAAGCGCTCCATCCCACTCCCGAGGAACGACGGGCGCTCGAAGGGATCCTCTCCGAGGTCGACCATTACTTCGAGATCGATCAGGCCACCGGTAGCCAGGCGCTGGAGAAGCTCTGGCACGACCATGCGGAAGAGATCGTGGCGGCGATCGTCCCCGATGAGGCCCGCGCCGCACGGCTCGTCAAAGAGGCGAGGGCCGCACCGGGACGCGTATCGGACCTTCTGAGCCGGGCCGCCCGCGAGACCCGCGAGCGGGAGGTCCTCCAATCCCTCCCGCGTTTCGAGGGCCTCGGCCGCGAGGGCCTGTTCGCCGACTCCGTCCTTCGAGCCTACCGGAGCCAAGGGCCTCGGGCCGCCGAACGGCAGCTGATCCACGCCCTTCCCCCGGACGGCAAGGAGCGCGGCCTCGCGTTCGGGTTCCTGGTCGCCCTCCAGCAGGAGCAGCCGCACGTCTGGCAGTTCACGGAGACCGAGCGACAGTTCGGAACTAACCTCGCCCCCCTCGCACAACGGGCGCTGGCCGCTCCCCCGGACGAGTACGCCGACGCGCTCGGGAGCCTCCTCTCGGCGGCGGGCGTCGCGTCCTGGAGAGGGGCCGAGGCCGGCCCGCCCGCCAGTCCGGGGGTCTAGCTCCATTGCGGGGGCCCGCCGACACGCCGTCCCTGATCTCGGGCGTTGGTCGGACCGTCCGGGCACCAAAGGCAAACAATTACCTAGAAGCGCTAATCATGGAGTAGTAGACCGTCGGGACCCCGGGCAGGGAACGACGGGCCGAACAGCATGAGCTCAAGCGATCCTCCGACCTCCACCGCGGTCGTCGCCGCCGGCGACGAGGAGACCCGGGTCCTCCTGAGAGGGCTCCTGCGGCTCCACCACTTCCGGGTGGTCGGGGAGGCGGACGGGTCGACCCGCGCGCTCGAGATCGTGACCCTACAGCATCCTCAGGTCCTCATCACCGACGTCAACCTCGCCGAGGGCTCGTGCGTGCAGCTCATCGAGGATTCGAAACGGAACGCCCCCGAGATCCGGGTGATCCTCGTGACGCCGGCCGCGCGTCCGCCCCCGATGACCGAGAACGGTCCGGGACCGGACGTCATCCTCGCCCGGCCGTTCAAGATCCGACAGTTCGCCGACGCCCTGAGCCCCCCGGGGGCCGGCCCCGCCGTGGGCCTGGCCGGCCGCTCGAGCGCGTTGCACTAGTCGGTGACCGGCCGGGGCCGGAACCGCTGGAGGGCCGCTTCCTCCTGGAAATGGAGCTCGGGGGCGGGTACCACGAGGCAATGTAACGGCTGCCCGAGGTCGACCGGTTCCAGTTCGGCCGTCGTGCCGTACCAGGCCTGAGCGAGAGGGGTCCCGACCCGGGCCACCACTGCGATCCGCTGCTCGGGGGAGGTCGGGAGCATCCGAACGGCCTCCCGGGGAGGATAGAACCGGTCCTGCCCCGGTCGCAGATCGAGGAGCACGAGGGTATGCAGGTTGGCCTCGCGGTTGCGCGCGACGCCGTCCAGCGGCGACCGCGGGGCGAAATGGGGTTCGGGGAACGGGAGCGATATGGTCCGACCGAACCGGTAGTGCATGAGCCCGAGGAAGCTCGGGGCCGCCGTCAGTACGCTCGCATTGGGAAGGTACGTCCAGGTATGTCCGGCCTCTTCGGCCTGGAGCCGGAGGGCCACATGGGTCGTCGCGGCGAACGGGTCCCCTCCGACGAGGAGGGCCACGGACGGAGCCTCCCGGAGCGCCGCGAGGATGGGCGCGCCGCTCTCGAGCTCCTCGCGATCCAGCCGAAGGATCGGACGATCGATCTCGTGGGACAGCCGATCGAGCATCTCGTCGGCCAGGAGGCTCGTGTAGCTCTCGGCAAAGATGACGCGGGCCTCCTGGAGATGGCGGCGCGCCCGGGGGGAGATATCGGTCTCGTCCCCCAGCCCGGCCCCCACGAAGACGAGCTCGCCCATGATGCTCGACGCCCGGGACGCGGCTCAGGCGCGGACCGCGACCACCGGGCAGGGAGCGGTCCGGAACAGCTCCTCCAGGAAGCGACGGGTAAGCAGCGGGCCTTCCCCCTGCATGTATTCCTCTCCCACCAGGAGGAGCCCGAAACGCTCGCGCAGGGCCTGGGCGAGGATGATCTCGGGGAAGCGTCGACGTCGCCCCATGAGCGAGGATGCGAGCACGGAGGACCGGTACTCGATGGGGACCCCGCGCGGGGTGCGCTCGGGCTCGTCGGAACCGGAGGGCTCGGTCCCGCGGGGGATCATCTGCAGGACGATGATCGGCACCTTCTGGTTCCGAACGGAGATCTCTTCGGCGACACGGAGCGCCTTAGGAGCCACGGCGCCCGAGAACGTCGGAACGAGGATCCGTGGGATGCGCCCTTCCGCGAGCGCGAGGCGGTTGACCACCAGGACGTCACAGTGGGCGTGGTGGAGCACCGCGCTCGCAGTGTGGCCGACGAACGGGTTGCGGCTCCGGCGGTTCCCTCGAAGGGTCATGAGGATCGCGTCCACGTCCTGGCTCTCCGCGCTCTCCAGGATCTCCCCGCCCACGTCCACGGCCGCCCGTACCTCGGGGTCGACCCGGACGTCCAGGGCCGCTCCGGCCTCGTGGGCGGGTACCACGATGTTCACGGAGGAACGCCAGAGCCGGGTGACCTCGGGGAGCGAGATGGTCGGTATGACGTGCAGGACGCGGATCTCCCCGTCGGCATCGAGGATCAGCGATCCGAAGCGGATCATCGGGTCCACGTCCGCCGGCTGATCGATCGGGATGAGGAGCTTTCGGTACATGGGGACTATCTTCCTTCCAGCGGGAGGAGGGCGAGGTCGAGCTCGAGGACGTTCACGTACGCGGGCCCCACGACCCCTCCGTACGACTGCTGGACATGCGCCTCGACGAGCGAGGTCAACGTCGAGATCGACAATCCGGATTGGTTGCTCACCCGGGGGACCTGGACCAACGCCGCCTCCGGGGTGAGGTCCGGATCGACGTCGGACTCGGAGGGGCTCACGAGACTGAGGGGCAACGAGGCGTTCACGGTGTAGTTGCCGTAGGTCCTCATGTAGGATATAGTGAGATTGATGAGGGCCCCGAGGGCCGGCTCGGTGGGTCCGGGAGGATTGACGGACCCGTTCATGACATTGTAGTCCGTGAGCGAGGGTCGTTCCCAGAACAGGTACGGCTGCGAGAGGTTCTGGGCGATCAGCGATGACCCCACGACGGTCCCGTTCTGGCTGATCAGACTACCGTTCGCGGTCCCTGGCGTGACCAGCTGCGCGAACCCCGTCACCACGACGGGGATGATCAGCGCGCTGACGAGGACCGTGAGGCCGATGAGCAGGACCGCGGCGCGGACATGCCGCCCCATGCGGATCGGCGGCTCGGCCCGACCCTCGTCCTCGCTCGGAGCGACGGTGGGGACAGGAGCTTCGGACGCCGGCGGCATGATGAGGTCCCCGGGGGGGACCTCGGTCGGGCCGTCGTCCGCGGCGACGCTGGTCGTGCCGCTCACCACATCACTCCCAATGGCAAGAGGTGGCCCAGCGCTTGGCCCATGTACTGCCAGCCGGGCAGGCTCAC
Organism: Thermoplasmata archaeon; assembly: GCA_049799275.1. Taxonomy (GTDB): domain Archaea; phylum Thermoplasmatota; class Thermoplasmata; order Lutacidiplasmatales; family UBA184; genus Lutacidiplasma. Next base: position 16,633 of record JBARHO010000230.1, on the reverse strand, counting down.
GAGCCACGCGAGGAAGAGATAGACGAGCTTGATCCCCACGAAGGCACTGATGAGCCCTCCGAACCCCCAGAGGATCAGGTTCCTTCGCAAGAGATCGATCGCCGTCATCGGATGGAACCGGACGCCGAGCAGCGCGAACGGGATGAGGAGCGGGATCACGAGCGCGTTGAAGAGGAGCGTCGCCAGGACGGCCAGATGGGCGGAACCGAGCTGGAGGAGGTTCAGGAACTGGGTCCCCGGCAGAAGGGCGCCCGTGGCGGTGACGAAGACGATCGGGATGATGGCGAAGTACTTCGCGACGTCGTTGGTGATCGAGAAGGTCGTGAGGGCCCCGCGGGTGATGAGGAGCTGCTTCCCGATCGAGACGATCTCGATGAGCTTGGTCGGATCGCTGTCGAGATCGACCATGTTGCCCGCCTCCTTGGCCGCGCTCGTCCCGCTGTTCATGGCGAGGCCCACGTCCGCCCGGGCGAGGGCCGGAGCGTCGTTCGTCCCGTCGCCGGTCATGGCCACGAGACGGCCCTGGGCCTTCTCCCGCTCGATGACCACGAGCTTCGTCTCGGGCTGCGCCTCGGCGATGAACTCGTCCACCCCGGCCTCTTTGGCGATCGCCTGCGCGGTGAGGCGGTTGTCGCCGGTGCACATGATCGTCCGGATGCCCATCGTCCGCAGCTCCTGGATCCGGTCGCGGATGGCCGGCTTGATCACGTCCTTGAGGACGACCAGACCGACGAACTGGTGGTCCCGAGCGATGATGAGCGGCGTCATCCCCTCGCGCGAGGCGTCCGCGGCCGACCGGCGCAGCGCGGTCGGCATCGGCTGCGCGGCGTAGGTCTCCATCGCCTGGATCGAGCCTTTGAACACCTCGCTCCCGTCCTGGAGCACCAGACCGCTCATGCGGCGCTGGGCGGTGAACGGGAGGACCCGGTAGCTCCCCGGCTCGAGCTTCGTGGCCGCGGCCCCTCGTCTCCCGGCGAGGCGGACGATGGACCGGCCCTCGGGGGTATCGTCGAGGCTCGACGACAGCATCGCGGTGTTGAGGAGGTCCGCGTCCGAGATGTCCGGCGCCGCGATGAACTGCACGGCGAGGCGGTTACCGACGGTGATCGTTCCGGTCTTGTCGAGAATGAGGACGTCGAGATCCCCCGCCGCCTCAACGGCCTTCCCGGACTTGGCGATCACGTTCGCCTTCGCGACACGATTGATCCCGGAGATCCCGATCGCCGGGAGGAGAGCGCCGATGGTCGTCGGCATGAGGGAGACCAGGAGGGCGATCACCGCCCCGATATCGATGACGACGATGGTCGTGAGGTTGACGAGATACGTGAACGTCACGATGACGACCAGGAGCGCGATCGTCAACGACGAGAGGAGCACGGAGAGCGCGAGCTCGTTGGGGGTCTTTTCCCGGGTCGTTCCCTCCACGAGGCGGATGAGACGATCGAGGAACGACTGCCCCCGGACCGCGGTCACGCGGATCTCGATGTCGCCCTGGACGACCTTGGCCCCTCCGAGCACGCTGGTCTTGTCCCCCCCGCTCTCCCGGAGGACCGCGGCGGATTCCCCCGTCATCATCGACTCGTCGATCATGGCCGCCCCCTTCACGACGTCCCCGTCGATCGGGATCGTCTCGCCCGGCAGGATCGACACCGTGTCGCCGATGTGGAGGACATCGACGCTCACCCAGTGCTTCCGTCCGTCGGGGAGGACCTGACGGGCGCGGATGCCGCTGCGGATCTGCCGAAGGCTGTCCGCCTGGGCCCGACCCTGGGCCTCTGCGATGGCCTCCGAGATGTGCGCGAACCAGAGCGTCAGGAAGAGGATGATCGTCAACCCGACGTAGTAGCCGGGATCGTAGGTGCGGGCGATATCCGGGAACCAGCTCGGCACCAGGGTCACGATCGTGAGAAAGATGAAGAGGACCCAGACGGTGAACATCACCGGGCTCCGTATCTCGCGACGCGGATCGAAGTACCGCATCGAGTCGAGCAGCACCCTCGAGACCGAGGTGTGCGAGTAGCGCCGGACGGAGACCTTGGCCCCAGAGGGCATCTGAACGTCGGGAACGACCTTGACGCCCGGGTCCAGCACCGCCTCCGCGGCCTGAACGAGGTTCGGATCGACGGTCGCCATGGCTACAACCCCAGCTGGGCCAATGGCCCGAGCGCCATCACGGGGAGGAAGAGGAGCGCGGTGACGATGATCAAGAGGAGCGTGAGGTAGACCGTGAACGTGAGCGATCGCGTCCGAAGGGTCCCGGGACCCGGAGGCTGGACCTCTTGCTTGGAGAAGAGGCCCCCGATCATGAGCATCGCGATGATCGGGATGAAACGGCCGACCAGCATGACCGCGGCGCCGGCCAGGTTGAACCACGGGGTGTCGTCGTTGTACCAGGCCGCCCCCATCGCGCTCCCGTTGTTCGCGGACTCGCTGGTGAACTCGTAGAGGACGACCGTGAACGAGTGCGCGTTCGTCGCCAGATCACCGGGCGGGAACGTGACGAAATTGCCGAGCAGGGTGCCGGCAAAGGGAACGAGGATCGACACCGGATGGATCAGGAGGACGAGAGCGACCCACTTGATGTGGGCGGTCGTGATCTTCTTGCCGAGGTACTCCGGCGTGCGGCCGACCATGAGACCGCCGATGAACACCGCGAGGAGCGCATTGATCAGGAGCGTGGCGAAGCCGGTCCCCTCACCCCCCGGCGTGGATTGGGTGAACATCCCGAACAGGAGCACCAGCTGGGCGAGCGGGTGCAGGCTGCCGAGCGCCATGTTGTTGGCCCCGACGTTGGAATAGACGCTGACGACCTGGAAGAGCGACTGCTCTCCCAGGGAGAACCGCATCTCTTGACCGACGGGATATCCGCCTACCGGGTTCGAGAGGAACGGGATCCCGTTGAGCGCGGGGTTGGCCTGGTACTGGGCGAACGTGAACAGCCCGAGCGCGATGAAGAACACGAAGAGGATCGTTCCGACGTACGGAAGGGCCTCGCCCTTCTTGCGGACGATGGCCGCGAAGGCGAACGGGAAGGAGAAGTCGATCAGCATCATGAGCCAGGTCTCGAAGTCGTTCGAGATGGCGGTGGGGTTCGTGAGCGGGAAGGCCGCGTTCGCGGTGTACCAGGCGCCCCCGTTGGTGCCGAGGAGGATGATCGACTCGAACGAGGCGTCCGGTCCCATGGGGATGATCTGGGTCCCACCGGAGAGCGGATGGATCATCACGTAGGCGTTGAGGGTCTCCGGGACGCCGAGGAGGACGAGGACCAGCGCCCCGACGAACGCGATCGGGAGGAGGATCCGCGTGAGGGTCCGGACGATGTCCACGTAGAAGTTCCCGATCGTGCCATCCTTGCGAATGAAGCCGCGGAGCATCGCCGCCACGGTCGCGAGGCCGGTGGCGGCGGAGAGGTAGGCGGCGAGCTGGATCCCCACGTCGTCGCCGATGAAGCTCATCTGGGTCTCGGCGGTGTAGTGCGTGAAGTCGGTGTTCGTGGCGTAGCTCGCCGCCGAGTGGATCGCGAGCCGCCAGCTCATGTCCCCGATGCCGAGCGGGTTGTACGGAAGGGAGCCCTGGAAGAAGAAGATCAGGAAGAGCGTCAGGAACATCATCCCGTTGAGCAGGAGGAGCGCGACGATGTACTCCCGCGCGGACATGGAATGGCGTGGCGAGGTCCCCACCAGCCGGTAGATCGCCCGCTCGAGCGGGAGAAGGATCGTGTCCCCGAACGCCGGGCGGTTCAGGTAGACCCGCCCGATGTACGAGCCGAAGAACGGGGCGAGGGCGAGCGCGACGGCGATGACGACGATGACGTCGAAGAACGAGTCGGCGACCCCGAGCAAGTCCACGGTCGCTCCGTTCAGAAGCGCTCAGGCCGGAGCATCGAATAGGCGAGGTAGAGGACCAAGAGGGCCGAAAGGATCGTGAAAAGTACGATCCCGAAATGCGCCGCGAGGATCCCGAGGAGACCCACAGAACCCCTGGGCGAGGAGTTGAGCGGGCCTATTTAGTCGCACCGGCCGATGCGATTCGGTCGATAGGTTTTTCTTCGGCGTTCGGTCCCCCGACCCCTTCGGCCGGCCTCCGGAGCCGCCGCCGGCGGCCCTCGCGCGACATCCGACGAACGATGCGGGCCATGTCCTCTTCCCGTCGGACCTCCGCGCGCTGGTACCCCACGTCCCTCGTCTCCTCGGTGAGCAGGATCAGGACCCGGCCGAGCGAGCTCCGACCCGTGCGCCCACGGCGTTGGATCGCCCGGATCTCGCTCGGGATCGCCTCGAAGAAGACGACGAGGTCGACGTCCGGCACATCGAGCCCCTCCTCGGCCACACTGCTCGCCACGAGGATCGGGAAGCGACCCTCCCGGAACGCCGTGAGGACCTGGCCCTGTTCCTTCTGGTTCATCCCACGATCGTCGGCGTCCCGAGTGGACTGGCCGACGAACCGACCCACGGTGATCCCTTCGGCCTCAACGCGCTCCTGGATCCCCTGCACGGTGTCGCGGTACTGCGCGAAGACGAGGATCCGAGGAGGGTGGTCCCGGGTGCGCTCGAGCTCGGCATGGATCGCTTCCATCAGGGCATCGAGCTTGGGATGCGAGGCCTCTCGCCGCTCGCGAAGGAACCCCTGGGCCACCTTCCGGGCCGTGACGACCTCGGGGAGACGAAGGAAGGCCCCATCCCCGCGGCTCGGCTTCTCCTTCTTCTCCACCCGGGCCACGTACTGGGCGAACGGGTCGATGCCCTGGGTCTCCAGGCGCTCGAGCGCATGGTGGAGATGCAGCAGGACCAGCTGGTGGAAGAGCGGACCGAACTTGCGGACCATCGGGCCGGGACGAGCGAAGATCTCGGCACGGAGAAGGATGAGGTCCTTCACCGAGAGCGAGCCGATGGGCTTCTTGCGAAGGTATCCCATCTTCTGGAGCTGTCGGGCCTCCCGCTGCTGCGCGGTCTTGAGGGATCCCTGGATCGAGAGGGCGGTGGCCGAGAGCTTGACCCATCGATGTTCGATGTCGACCCGCTGCACGTGCTCCCGCACGCCCTCGTCCTCCCGGCTGCGGGCCTCGATCCGCTCGACGCCCAAGGCCCGAACGACCTCCTCGATCCGGGCGTCCTTGGAACCGGGGGACGCGGTGAGCCCGAGGAGACGGGAGGATCGGGGTCGCTCGAGCTTGAAGCGCTCCCCGATCGCGACATAGGCGTACTTGCCGACCGCGTGATGCGCCTCGTCGAACACGATCAGTCCCACGTCCTTGAGATCGTAGCGGCCCGAGGCGAGATCGTTGACCACGATCTCCGGCGTCGAGAAGACGGCCTCGGCGTTCTCCCATCGTCCGTCCCGCATCGGACGGCTCACGGTCCCGGTGAACCGGGCGGACCGGAGCTCGGTGAACCAGGCCGCGAACGAATCGACGTGCTGCTGGACGAGCGGTCGCGTGGGAGCGAGCACGAGGACCTTGCCCTGATCCGCGCGGACCACCTCCGCGGCGATCAAGGCCGCGATCACGGTCTTCCCAAGACCGGTCGGGAGCACCACCAACAGGTCCTCTTCGAGGCCGATCCGGGCCATGTCCATCTGGAACGGAAGGGCCCGCAACGTCGCCGGCCGCAGGAGCGGGTGGACCACGAACCCGTCCTCGACCCGCCAAACGCCCGGGAGGCGCGGCGGTCGGGGACGCGCCTCCGGAAGGGGGTCCGGGTCCGTTCCAGTACCGGCCGAGTACTCCTCTAGCCTTCGTTGCTGCGGCACCGCCCCCTCCCGAGAGACCCTCATCGCGCTGGACCTTGCCTGGAACGTCGATCTACAGGAAGGCGAACTCCTCAGGGACCGGCTCGGCCCAGCGACGGAACCCCGCCGGCCAGCCGTCCGGGTCGAGGCCCTTCTGGGCCAAGAAGGCGGTCAGCCAGCGCTCGAGCCCGATCCCCGAGCACCCCGACCAGAGCTCGCCGCGCTGGGTCCGGATCGTGAAGGCCTTGGTGTACTTGTCGCCGACGATGGATAGGTTCTGGAACTCCAGCCACTCCGACCCCTCGCGGGGTCCGCGGTACGGGAGATAGGCCTCGAAGTCGATCGTGCCCTTCACGTGCTCCCTCTCGTCCTCGACGCCGACCCCGCCGCTCTGCTGCATGTAGAACGGGGTCACCCAGGCCGTCCGCCACTCGAGCTCGAGGATCTCGTTGAACACCTTGGTGTAGCCTTCGAGGAAGAGCTTCCGGAGCTCGAGGAGCTGCTCCGGCGTGCCGACGTAGACGGGCTCCATCCGGTGGAACTCGTCCACCCGTTCGAGCCCGTGGCGCCCGCCGCTCTCGTACCGGTTCGAGATCGCCGTTCGATCGTAGACCTTGATCGGGAGGTCGGATCCCTTGAGGGTCCGGCCCGAGAGCCACCAGTAGATGGTCGGACACTGGGCATAGCAGCTCACCGCCGAGGGCGGGCTCACGAGACGGGCGAGCTCGTCCTCCGGGACCCGTCGGGTGATCTTCACGAGATCGGTGAAGGTCTCCCACGCCGCAGGATCTCGGGTCTTCGGCTCGGCCACGTAGTAGAACTCGCCGGGCAGGCCCTCGAGATGGCCGGTCTTCAGCAGGATGTCGAACGAGTCATGGTGCGGTTGGACGACCTCCCGGAACCCGAGGGGCTCCAGCACCTCCCGACGCGCGATCCGCTCCATCGTGCGGAGCAGATGGGCCGCCGTGGGTCCCAGGAACCACTTGCCCTTGGTGGGACCGCTACGGACCCAATGGCGCTTCAGCATCGCCTCGGTCGGGTCCTCCGTGAACGGGGTCGCCCGGCGCGGGCTCTCGGTCAAGAGGGACCAGTACTGTTCCTTGCCCGCGTAGCCCATCCGGTGGATCTTCTCTTGGACCAGGAGGACCGCCCGATCCATCCAGTTGTCCCGGAGCGCCTCTTCGGGGAGGTCCATCAGCTCCAGCACCGCGCGCAGGCCCTCGAAGCGAAGGGTGTGCGCGATCGGAAGGGTGACCGCACCGGTGGGGGCGGCGTCCACCTCGAATCCGACGCGGTAGCGGATGACGTGGAGGTCCCGTATCCCGACCTTCGCGGTGCGACCCAATTCCTCGCCCAGGCGCCGGCTCAGCGAGAGCATCGCCTGGTGGGGGCGTCCGCCCTCGGACTCCAACACGATGCGGATCTGGTTCCCCTCGAGCTTCCATTCGCGAAGCTCTCCCCGTCCGCGCTGACCGAGCGACTTCCGTAGCGCCTCTTCCGCGAGGGCCGGAACGAGCGTCGCGATGAGGGACGCGTCGGCGATCGGAGCGCTCAGCGCGAGATCGGCCTCGAGCAGATGCTCCATGGACCGAGGGAGACGGTGGGCGTGTTATAATCCTACCCGGAACCGTGATCACGGATCGACCCGACCACGAGCAGAGAACGAACGATCCGGCGATCCTTCGACCCTACCCCAACCCCGTTCCGGGCCCACGCGGGAGGGCCCGGGGACCTGGGGACCTCGGCGCTGGGCCACGGGCCCGATACGGATCCCGGGCCGAGCGGTCCGCCGCCGGCGCCCTGCATCACCTTTTTGGCCTAGCGTGTTTCGAGCGCCCGTAGGTACAGCTCATGCCGGATCCCACCCCCAGTGTTGGTCTCTTCATCGACGGCAAATGGTTCCAGCCGCCCGGGACGTCCCGTTTCACGACGACGAACCCGGCGACCGGACAACCCCTCGCCTCGTTCGTCTCGGCGAGATTGGAGGATGTGGAGGCCGCCGTCAGCGCCGCGGACCGAGCGTTCGCGAAGTGGCGCGAGACCCCCGCGCCGGCCCGTGGGGACATCCTACTGCGGGCCGCGGGCATCTTCAAACGTCGCAAGGAGGAGATCGCCCGGGTCGTGACCCAGGAGATGGGCAAGGTGATCGCCGAGGGCCGAGGGGACGTCCAGGAGTCGATCGACTTCGTGGAGTACATGGCGGGGGAGGGCCGCCGCTTGATGGGGGAGACCGTCCCGAGCGAGCTCCGGGAGAAGTTCTGTCTTACGATACGACAGCCGAAGGGCGTGGTCGCGTGCATCACCCCGTGGAACTTCCCGACCGCGATCCCGAACTGGAAGATCGCCGCCGCCCTGGTCTGCGGCAACACCATCGTCTTCAAGCCGGCCTCGAACACCGCGCTCTGCGCGACGGAGGTCGTCAAGGTCTACGAGGAGGCCGGGGTCCCGGCCGGCGTCCTCAACATGCTCACCGGCTCGGGGGCCGTCGTCGGCAACGCTCTCGTCGCCGACCCACGGGTCCGTGCGGTCTCCTTCACCGGAGGCGTCGAGACCGGCCGGGAGGTCTACGTGAAGGGCGCCCAGGGGCTCAAGATGGTCCACCTCGAGCTCGGGGGGAAGAACCCGGTCATCCTGATGGAGGACGCCAACCTCCCGCTCGCGCTGGAGGGGGTCCTCTGGGGCGCGTTCGGGACCTCGGGTCAGCGATGCACGGCGACGAGCCGGCTCATCCTCCACGAGAAGGTCTACAACGAGTTCCTCGACATGCTGGTCAACCGGCTGAAGAAGTTCAAGGTCGGGGACCCGCTCGAGGCCTCCACCGAGATGGGGCCGGTCGCCTCCGAGGACCAGGAGAAGAAGATCCTGCGGTACATCGAGATCGCGAAGGAGGAAGGGGATCGGCTCCTGACGGGTGGGACCAAGCTGACCGGGGACGGGTTCGATCGCGGACATTTCATCGCGCCGACGATCTTCGAGACCAAGCATGGTTCGCGCATCTCGAAGGAGGAGATCTTCGGCCCGGTCCTTGCCGTCATCAAGGTCAAGGACTACAAGGAGGCCGTTCACGTGGCGAACGACGTGGAGTACGGGCTGTCGTCCTCGATCTATACTGGCGACGTGAACCGGGCCTTCCGGGCCATCGAAGAGCTCGAGGCCGGGATCACGTACATCAACGCGCCGACCATCGGGGCGGAGGTCCAGCTCCCGTTCGGGGGCGTCAAGAACACCGGGAACGGCGGCCGCGAGGCCGGTAGCGCGGCGATCGAGGAGTTCACGGAGATCAAGACCGTCTTCATCGATTTCTCCAACCGACTCCAGCGGGCCCAGATCGACCTCGACTCGGTCTAGGACCGATGGGCCCCTTCCGGGCGACGGACGAACAGATCGACCACGAGATCGCCACCCTGGAGCGGATCGCCCGCCAGCGCGTGCGGCGCTACGCGCGCGACCTCTCCGAGGTCGACCGCGATCTGAAGGAGCTCAAGAAGGAGCGCGCGCGTCGGCGGGCCGCCAACGCCATCCCGGGATCCACGTCCGAGAAGGTCGTGACCGGGCCGACGACCGAGTAGTCCGGGCCCCGCCGGGCGCACCCGCTCGCTCAGGCCGACGGGCCGGTGCGGTTCGGGTTGTCGAAGTTCGTGAGGATGGTCTGGCTCGCGGAGCGCGGTCGGGCCAGCGGGGAGAGCATCGGGTCCTCCTCCAAGGCCGGCATCGTCTCGGAGATCGGCACATCGACCACGATCTCCCGGGTCCGCCCGCCGCGGCCGCGAGAGACGATCGTGGCGCGGATCAGTCCGAGCCCCTCGAGCTCGGAGAGGTAGTTGGAGATGCTGCGGGCATGCAGGGGTTGCAGTCCGAGACGTTGGGCGAGGCGCGTGTAGCTATCGTAGACCTCACCGGTCAGGACCCCGCCGCGTCGGCGCTCGAACCCTTGGAGGATCGCGTAGAGAAGGACCTTGCAGTGCGGGGGCAGCGTCCGGCAGCACTCGACGATGATGTCCTGTTCCAGGCGGCTCTTCGCCCGAACGACATGGTCCGAGGTGATGCGCTTGGCGTGGTCGCGTTCCGCGACCTCCGCGGCGAGGCGGAGCAGACCGAGGGCCCGTCGCGCGTCGCCGTTCTCGAGAGCGGCGTACGCGGCACAGCGCTCGATGACCCCCGCGTCGAGCACCCCGTCCCGGAAGACGTCCCGGGCCCGGTCGCGCAGGATGTCGACCAGCTGCGGAGCATCGTAGGGGGGGAACAGGATCTTCTCCTCGTTGAGCCGGCTCTTGACGCGCGCGTCCAGGTAGTTCGTGAACTTGAGATCGTTCGAGATCCCGACGATCACGAGGCGGGCCCCGCCGTTCGGGCTCTTCGAGAGCTCGTTGTTGAGCTCGCTCAGCGTATAGAGGACGCTCGCCCCGCTCTTCTGGACCAGACAGTCGATCTCGTCCAGCACCAGGATATGGATCCCGCCCTGCCGGTCCATGAACAGCTTCATCGCGGCCTGGACCCGGTCGAGGGACCAACCCGTCGGGATCCGTTCGGTCTCCGTCCGCGCGAACGAGTTGGCGATCGTCTGGAGGAGGCTGTAGGGAGTGTCGATGTTCGCACAGTTGATGGAGATGAACTGGATCTTGGCGCTCACGTCGGGCCGGCGCTGGACATCCATGCGGACCTGGGAGACGACCGCGGTCTTCCCGGTCCCGATCTTCCCGTAGATCAGGAGGTTCGATGGGACCTGTCCCCTCAGGGCGGGAGCGAGCACCTCGGCGACCTGACGGATCTGATGGTCCCGGTGCGGAAGGCGCGGGGGCAGGTACGACTCGCGCAGGATCTCGCGGTCCCCTCGGAAGAGCTCGGTGGAGTACCCGAGCACCGAGTCGAACAGGTCGTTCGCGGGATTGCTGAGAGAGGGAGACGGGTTGGTCGAGGAGGCGTTCGGCGGGACCGTCGGTCGTTCGCCGACGGGAGGGGCCGTCTCTTTCGCGGCAAGGGGCGCGGTCAATCGCGAACCCTCATCGGGGACCGTGGATCTCGACGAAAACTCCGTCATATGCAAGCGCTCCGGGGCAGAGCAGGGGCTCGCACGCGAGCTTCGCATATGTACCTTTTGTCGCTCAAGGTGGACGAACGATTTTTTTCTCACCGGCCTCTTGCTTCCCGCTCGTCCGGCCGTCGCGACCGCGCGCCTGGTCCGTCCGGAAGCGTCCGGGGCCTTCACTCTCGCTTCCGGTGGGACCCCGCACCGACCGAAGCGATTTGAAGGACGAAGAACTGGCTAGGTTCGGCGATGAACGCTTCCGTACCGCACGATCGACCGCACGCCGGTCATCCGAAGACCCCGATCTCGGTCCCGTTCGTGATCCTTTCGGCCCTGTTGTGCGGCATCGGCATTTTCTTCATCATCTACTGGCTCGTCACGTTCTACTTCATCTGGTTCTCGGGGGTCTTCATCGTCCTCGCGGGAGGGCTCCTCTTCTTTTCCGAGAGGACCGGCCTGCAGGAGTCCCGGGCCTAGTCGTCGGACCTCCTCGCGACAGTATCTTAGACCGGGCCAAGGTGCCGCTCCCCATTGACCGGACACGATACCACCGTCGTGAAGTGGGGCGGAAGCGTCCTCACGCGGAAACGACACGAGAGCGCGCTCCGGCCAAAGGTCCTCGCGCGACTGGCCCATGAGCTCGCCCAGGTCCCCGAGGCGAGGATCGTGCTATTGCATGGGGCGGGGTCCTTCGGACACCCCGGGGCCCTGCGGTGGCGGTTGGCCCAACCCCCCGACCGCGAGGTGGAGAACCCCACCCAGCGAGCCCGGGGAGCCTCGATCGTGCAATCCGAGGTGCGACGGCTTCACGGCGCGGTCCTTCGGGCGATCATCGACGCCGGGGGGAATCCATGGTCGGCACCGGCGGCCTCGCTCGCACGTAACCGCGCCGGCCGATTGATCGAGCTCAATACCCGACCCATCACGGATGCCAGAGCGTCCGGGTTGCTTCCCGTCTCGTTCGGGGACGTGGTCCTGGATGAGGAGTGGGGCTTCTCCATCCTTTCCGCGGACACGATCGCGGTGGATCTGGTCCGTCGGGGGATCGCCGACCGGGTGCTCTTCGTGAGCGACGTCCCCGGGGTGCTCGCCCCCTCGCAGGGCGGCCGGCCCAAGATCATCCTACAGGCCACCGCCGACCTCTTGGATCGGTTGAGCCCGCGAGCGGGCGTTCCCGACGTGACCGGCGGCATTCGGGGCAAGGTGAGCGCGATGCTCGAGATCGCGCGCGCCGGCGCGGACGCAGGTCTTATTAGCGGACTCACGGATGGTGCGCTTTCCCGTGCACTGCGGGGGGAGAAGGTCTACGGTACCTGGGCCGACGCCATCCCCCGATAGCCCCGAGGTGAGCGGGCGCTCGGGGCTCGATCTCAGTCACCGGAAGGCGGAGCACGTCAAGGTGGTCCTCGGCGGCGACGTCGAGGGCCGATATCGGTACTGGAACGACATCCACTTCTTCCACAACGCGCTCCCCGAGATCGATTTCGAGGAGATCGACCCGTCCGTCACGCTGCTCGGCAAGAAGCTCCGGGCCCCGCTCATGATCACGGGCATGACCGGCGGGTTCCCGGATGCGGTCAAGATCAACGAAAACCTCGCGCGAGCGGCGGCGGACGTCGGGATCGCCATGGGCGTGGGCAGCGAGCGGGCCGCCATCCTGAAAGGGCAATACCCCGAGAGCTACGCCTGCATCGCGCGCCATCCCGTCCCCCTCAAGTTCGCCAACATCGGCGCCCCCCAGATCATCCCTCAGGCCCCGGGGGAGCGGGTGGTGGGCATCGCCGAGGCCCGATCCGCGATGCAACTGATCGGGGCCGACGCGCTCGCGATCCATCTCAACTTCCTCCAGGAGATGGTCCAACCGGAAGGCGATCGGCGTGGCCGGGGCTGCCTCGAGCAGATCGGGGAGCTCGCCCACCAGGTCCCGGTGCTCGTCAAGGAGACCGGGGCCGGGCTCTCCCGCTCCGTCGGCGAACGCCTGCGCGCCGCAGGGGTGAAGGCCTTCGATGTCAGCGGGACCGGCGGGACCTCGTTCGCCGCCGTGGAACACCATCGGGCGGTGGCCCAGGGCGCCGAGCGCGAAGCGCGGATCGGGAAGACCTTCTGGGACTGGGGGATCCCCTCGCCGGTCGCCGTACGCGAGGTGGTCCCGCTGGGGCTCCCCGTCGTCGCGAGCGGGGGAGTTCGGTCGGGCCTCGATGTTGCGCGCGCGGTGGTCCTCGGCGCAACGGCGGCCGGAACGGCCGGGGGCGTGCTCCGCGCGGCCTCGACGAGCTACGAGGCCACCCGGGCCGAGCTCGAGAACCTGATCTACGAGCTCAAGGTCGCGATGTTCCTGACCGGCGCCCGCACGCTCGCCGACCTGGCCAAGGTACCATACGTCGTCCTCGGCGAGACCCGTCAGTGGCTCGACCGATGACCCCCCTGGACGCCGCGCCGGGCCAGGCAGCGGGGGCGACACCCGAGGACCTGCATCGCCTGAAGATCGAGTGGATGCGGGAGGGACGGTCCGGCGGCGTTCCTTCGAACGTCGATTTCGCCGCTCGATTGTCCTCGGAGGAGCGGGCCCGGCTCGGGATCGGAGTTCGCCGGAAACCGACCCGGACCCTCTCCGGGGTCGCGGTCGTGGCCGTGATGACGGCGCCCGCGCGCTGTCCCCACGGCCGTTGCACCTACTGCCCCGGTGGCCTCGAGAACCGTTCGCCCCAGAGCTACACCGGCGAGGAACCGTCCGCTCTTCGGGGGGCCCAGTTCGACTATGATGCACGGCGGATCACCGAGCACCGCCTCGAGACCTTGGAGACCGTCGGCCACCCGACCTCCAAGGTGGAGGTGATCGTGATGGGAGGGACGTTCCCCTCTCGCCCGGCGGCGTACCGTGCGTCCGTGTTCCAAGGCATCTTCGATGGGCTCAACGGCCACCCTTCACCTTCCCTACCCGAGGCCCAAGTGCGGAACGAGACCGCAGCCCATCGCTGTGTCAGTCTCACCGTAGAGACCCGCCCGGACTGGTGCGACGGCCGGGTGCTCCCGGACCTGCTCGAGGCCGGCGTGACGCGGGTCGAGATCGGCGTCGAGTGCCTCCGGGACGAGGTCCTCTGGTCGATCGGTCGGGCCCACGGTGTCGAGGCGGTCGTCCTGGCCACACGAGAAGCGCGGGACCGCGGACTCAAGGTCTGCTACCACATGATGCTCGGGCTTCCCGGCATGTCCCCGGACCGGGATGTCGAGGACTTTGCTCGACTCTTCTCGGAGCCCGCCCTGCGGCCGGACATGCTCAAGATCTATCCGACCCTGGTCCTGCCCGGGACCGAGCTCTTCGAGGACCTTCGGGCGGGACGCTACGCCCCGTATGACACACCGACCGCCGTGGACGTGCTGGCCCGGGTGAAGGCGCTGGTCCCGCCCTGGGTCCGGATCCAGCGGATCCAACGCGACATCCCGGCCCGATTGATCGCAGCGGGCGTCCGCGCGAGCAACGTCCGGCAGCTGGCCCTCCGGAAGATGGCCGCCGAGGGTCGGGAGTGCCGATGCCTCCGATGCCGCGAGGTGGGACGCCGCGCGACGCCTCCGCCCGAGTCGCTCGAACTCACCGCTACGCGCTATGCTGCGGCCGGCGGGGAGGAGCATTTCCTCGCCATGGAGGATCCTTCCTCGGGCGCTGTGGCAGGGTTCCTTCGACTCCGCGTTCCTTCGGCGCCCTCCTCCGGGGGCCTCGACGCTCCCGTGATCCGCGAGCTCAAGGTCCTAGGGGCCGAGACCCCGATCGGGGGCGCCGTTCTTCCAACGATGGGCTACCAGCACCGGGGCTTCGGTCACCGGCTGATGGACCGAGCGGAGATGGTCACCCGAGAGAGTGGGTTCGACCGGATATACGTCCTCAGCGCCGTGGGCACCCGGGAATACTACCGTCGAACGGGCTACATGCGCTCGGGAGCGCACATGATGAAACGGCTTTTCGCGTAGCGCAATACGACATTTCCCAGCCCCCGGAAGGCTCGCCGACGCAAGGGTTATCCACCGAACCGACTCCGCCGAACCCGAGTGACCGTAATGAGCCCGAACATCCAGGTCGAGCCGCTGCGCACCACCCACATCGAAGAACAGCACGTCGAGATGGTCGAGCGCAAGGGCCTGGGCCACCCCGACTCGATCGCCGATGGGGTCTCCGAGAGCGTCAGCCGGGCCCTCTGCCGGCTCTACCTGGACGAGTTCGGACGGATCCTCCACCACAACACCGACGAGACCCAGGTGGTCGGAGGGGCCTCCGAACCGAAGTTCGGCGGAGGGAAGGTCACCAGTCCGATCTACATCCTCTTGGTCGGTCGGGCGACGACCGAGGTGAACGGGGAGAAGCTCCCGTTCCGGCAGACCGCCATCGATGCGGCCAAGAAGTACGTCGACTCGATCTGCGCCCACCTCGACGTGGAGAAGCAGGTCGAGTTCGACTGCAAGATCGGTACCGGCTCGGTGGACCTCCGGGGCGTCTTCGAGCAGAAGCACGTCCTCGCGAACGACACCTCCTTCGGCGTCGGCTTCGCTCCCTACTCGGAGACCGAACGGCTGGTCCTCGAGACCGAGCGCTTCCTGACGACCCGGCTCAACAAGAAGGTCCCGGCGCTCGGCGAGGACGTCAAGGTGATGGGCTACCGGATCGACGACAAGATCCATCTCACGATCGCGGCCGCCATGGTGGACTCCGAGATCAAGGACGGGGACGAGTACCAGAACATCCTCAACGACATCCACGACAAGGTCGCCGATCAGGCGACCAAGCTCACCACGCGGGAGGTCACGATCGACGTCAATACGGCCGACGACCCCGAGCTCGGTCGCTACTATCTCACGGTCACGGGGGTCTCCATGGAGGCGGGGGACGACGGCTCGGTCGGTCGCGGGAACCGGGCGAACGGTCTCATCACCCCGAACCGCCCGATGAGCCTCGAGGCCTCGGCGGGGAAGAACCCGATCAACCACGTGGGGAAGATCTACAACATCCTGGGGATCCTGATCGCGCAGGACATCGTGAAGGAGGCGGGCGGCAACGTCAAGGAGGTCCACGTCCGGATGCTCTCCCAGATCGGGAAACCGGTCGACGAGCCGCAGGTGGCCTCGGTCCAGCTCCTTCCCGCGAACGGGGTCAAGGTGGGCCAGCTGAAGTCGGCCGCGGAAGGCGTCGTCCAGCACTGGCTCGACAGTATCGAGACCATCCCGCAGAAGCTCCTGACCGACAAGATCTCCGTCTTCTAAGAGGACGGGGCGTCCTCTCGTCGGACGGCCGCTCGTCGGGGCTCGCGCGATCCCCGATCCCCGACCCCTGGCGCGTGGTGCCCCGCGCGAGGACGGCGCAGCTCGGGCCCACCATCGCGGCCACCCGTGTCCGTCAGGCGGTCGGGGTCGCGTTCGAGTGCGGAACTAAATAGCCCCACCCGCCGTAGTAACGGGAGATACCCCACTACGAGAGGGGAGAAGCACGGGTCAGCGATGACGGTCATCCCCACGACGGACATCCTCGTCATCGCCACGGTCTTTGTCGTCCTGGCCGTCGTGGGCTTTTACACCCTCACCAAGCTCCGCCGGCACCGCGACAATCTCAAGCGGGAGCTGGACAATTCCCCGGCGATCGCGGGCGACCGCGCCCACAACCTGATCCAGCTCGCCAGCTCCGAGGCCTCGATCCTGGAACGCGAGGGAGCGGACACCGCTCGGGCCCGGGGCCTGATCCGGGAGGCCGAAGGTCGAGCCGCGGTCAAGGATTACACGGGAGCGGCGAACATCGCCCGTTCCGCCCATGAGATGCTGGTCGGGATCCGGACCTCGGGGGCCCGCCCCGTCGATCGACCCGCCCCTGCCGCGGCGTCGGCGCGCGCGGTGGCGGCC
>JBARHO010000229.1:0-7287 GCA_049799275.1 Thermoplasmata archaeon | reverse complement strand
CCGTCGCGCGCCCGCGGATCTTGGTCGGGTCGAGACGGTACGCCCGAGCGAACCCAAGAGCTTCGGCGAGCGGGACGAGGGTCCCGTTGTCCGGCCCGACCAGAAGGCTCCCATCGTGGCACGCGATGGCGAGGGGGGCCCGCGCCCCGCCGACCCCAGGATCGACGACCGCGAGGTGGACCGTGCCTGGCGGGAAGGTCCGGCCCATCGCGAGCAACAGGAACGCGGCCTCCCGGACGCCGTGAGGGGTCAGTTCGTGGTCGAGGTCGACGATCCGGGACGGCGGTAGGTATCGGCAGAGAACGCCCTTCATCTGGGCGGAATAGACCGGACCGAGATCGGTCGTCAGGGTGACCAACGGGGTCCGCCGGGACGGCATCGGTCGGGATAGAACGTGAGGACCCTTGAGCTGCTAGCGGCTCATCGGCCGCGATCTCTCGAGCGCGACGGGCGACTCGCTCGGGCCACGGCGGAGGGAAGTCCTGTGCCCAGGTCTCCGGAGCCTGCGGGCGACCCCTATCAGGCCCGGATAGGTCGACGATCCGGTCGGACCGATCCGCGTGGGCCCTACGACTTCATGATCGCGACGAGGAAGATCCCGATCGCGACCAAGGCCCCGATCACGCCCGCGACGATGATCAGGAAGGCCTCGAAGATGAGGCCTCCGAGCGAGTGGTCGGAGAGGTGGTACCAGTACGCGGTCACAAAGCCGACGACCAGGCCCACGACGAGCAGGACGATCCCGATCGTCCGGCTCTTCCCGCTCCCGAAGTACGCGGTGAAGAGCCCGGTCAGGATGAGGAAGAGGCCGAAGATCAGCAGGAGGACAGAGACGAACTCGGTGAACCCGACATTGTTCGAGAAGCTCGACGACGTCGCCAAGATGTCCAGCATTTTGTTCCTACCCCTTCAGAATTTGATCCCGGTGAGGGTCTTCGTATCGATGACGCCCGGGACCGAGCGTATCTTGTCCACAACGAGCTGTCCCAGCGCGTTGAAGTCCTCCGCCTCGACCTTCGCGATCAGATCGTATTCTCCGAAGAGCGGATGGAGCTCCACGATGCCCTTCACCCGAAGGAGCTCCGTGTAGACCTCGTGTTCTTTCGCGGGAGCCGTGCTGATGAGGACGAAGCCGATTGCCAACGAATCCACCTGAGTTAACGAGGTCGCATGAAGTTCGGCGCTTTATAAGAGTTTTCAGGAACGGGTCGCGCCGGTCTACCGCTGCAACGAATCGATTAAACGGCGCAAGCGCCGGAACGCCGACGAATAACCCCATGGTCCCCCCTTCCTCCGGCCGGCCGAACCGATTGCTCGCCCGGCCCTGGCTTCTCGCGTTCGTTCCGATCAACGCGGCCACCTCCGCCTTCGCGGTCGCCTTCCCCCTGCTGATCCTGATCACTCTCCACGGTGCGTGGGCCCAGGTCGCCCTCGCGGCGAGCCTGTTCAACGGGGCGGTCATCCTGGCCTCGATGCTCTGGGGGCATCTCGCCGACCGTTTCCCCACCCGTCGCAAGCTGCTGCTCCTCAACTACGTCGGCTTCGGGGTCATCTACTTCGCGGCGAGCCAGGTCCACTCGTTCTCGCTCCTCCTGGTGCTTTACACCGTGGTGGGACTGTTGGCGCCGGCCGGGACCAGCGCCTCGAACCTGCTCATCCTCGAACAGTTCCGCTCCGGCGACCGTCCGATCGCCTACGCGTCGATGCAGGAGATGAGCATCGTGGGATCGATGTCGGGACTCCTCTTCGGGTACTTCTGGCTCTACCTCCAGAACCCTCTTCCTCCGCTCCTGCTCGGTCTGGCCGCGCTCGCGCTCGTCTCGGCGCTCCTGGTCCAGCTCGGGATCAAGGACTCTCCCCGACGGATGCGCACGCTCAACGTGGCGGACCACCCGGACAGTCTCGCGTCCCGCATCCGGCACTCCGTGGCCCTGCGGATCGCGATACCGTTCTTCCCGAAACGACCCTCCTTCCGCCCCGGGGCGTGGAAGCGGTTCCGGGCCTGGGTACGAAAGGAGGTCCACCATGAGATCCCACTGATCCTCGCGGCCGGCCTCCTGTTCAATTTCAGCTCGAACCTCTTCAACGTCTCGTACACCCCGTACCTTTACGCCATCGGGATCGGCGCCGCGTCGATCTTCCTGGTGAACTTCTCCAACAACCTGGCCCAGGGGATCGTGTACCCGATCTCCGGCAATCTCACCGCTCGGATCGGAGCGGATCGCCTCGTCCAACGCTCGACGTACGTTCGTAGCTTGGGGTACCTCATGGTGGCGGCGTTCACGCTGATCCCCCTCCTCAACGGCCGAGAGGGGTTCGGCTCGAACGTCATCGCCTATGCGGTCCTCGGCGCGGCGATCGCCTTCTATTCGACCGCCTCGTCGATGATCCTCTTCCGGGCGCTCGATGGTCGCGACGCCGGGACGCTCCTCGGGCTGAACAGTGCCCTCGGCGGCATCGCGGCCGTCGGTGGGGCCGTCGTCTCCGGTATCCTGGCCCTGTTCGGGAGCTTCGGGCTGACGTTCTTCGTGGCGGCCGCCGCGCTCTTGGCGAGCGTCCCCCTGTGGGCCGCCGCGCACGTCGCGTGGGTCAAGCGACACGCCGTCGAGACCGTCGTCGTCGCCCCGTCACCACCGGTACCTCGGCCCGGCCCGCGACCCGAGATCGCTCAAGTAGAAACCGATTAAGCCGAGGGGGGTGATGCCGGTCCCCTCCATGTCGGGCTCACCAGCGACCGAGAGCGCCGTTCAGCGAGGCCTGCAAGATGTCGTCGCGCTCGCCTCGCGCATCTGCTTCATCGATGGGAAGCAGGGTCGGTTGCTGTACCAAGGGTACGATATCCGGGACCTGGCGGCGTCCTCGACCTTCGAAGAGGTCGCGTTCCTGCTCTGGAACGGCCGGCTGCCGACCCGCTCCCAGTTGTCCGAACTGAGCCAGCGTCTCGTTGGGCTCCGGATGCTCCCCCCTCGGGCCCTCGAGATCCTTCGATCGTTCCCCAAGGAGAGCGATCCGATGGACGTGCTCCGCACGATGGTGTCGGTCGTCGGGCTGCTCACGCCCGATGAGAGCAAGCCCGGGGCGGGCACGATCGGCGGTGCCCAGCGGTTCACCGCGGTCCTCCCGGCCATCCTGGGAGAGTTCCACCGGCACCGCCAGGGCCTTGCGGCCCTCGAGCCGCGTCCGGACCTGTCGCATGCGGCTTGGCTCCTCTTCGCGCTCCGGGGAAAGGAGGCGAGCGCGCTCGAGGCCCAGGCGATCGATGTCGCGCTCATCCTCCATGCGGATCACGAGCTCAACGCGTCCACGTTCGCGGCACGGGTCACCGCCTCGACCCTCTCCGACCTCGGCTCGGCGATCACCAGCGCGGTCGGTACCCTGAAGGGCCCCTTGCACGGCGGCGCGAACGAGCGCGTCATGGAGCTGCTCGACGAGATCGGATCGGTGGAGAAGGCCGACGGGGTCATCCACGCGAAGTTGGTCGCGCGCCAACGGATCATGGGCTTCGGCCACCGGGTCTACAAGGTGGAGGACCCGCGGGCCACGATCCTCCGGAAGTGGTCCCAGGAGATCGGCGAGGACAAGGGCGATCTCCACTACTACGAGCTCCTGCGGAAGGTGGAGGAGGCCGTTCATCGCGAGAAGGGGCTCTACCCCAACGTGGACCTCTACTCCGGTTCGGTCTACACGCTCCTCGGTCTTCCGCGCGACCTGTTCACCCCGATCTTCGCCGTCAGTCGTGTCGCCGGATGGACCGCTCACGTGCTGGAGGAGTACGACGATCTCCGCCTGATCCGGCCCACCGCCGAGTACATCGGCCCGGTCGATCTCAAGTACGTGCCGATCACCCAACGCTCATAGTCGGTCCGCACCGCAAAGGCCCCGCGCTCTCTCCCTCCGTTCACCGGCCGCGGCCCTGCGCCCCCTCCGGGGCCGGAGGGCGATGTCCCCACCTCGTTCGCGAGGGGGGCTCAGGTCGATCGTTACCCGGTACCGGGCCTACGACGCCTTCCGGCCGCGGGTCCGGGGTGCCCGCCGATAGCTCGTCGGGCGAACACGGACCACGTTCATCAAGGGGTATCGAAGGTCCTTCCGGTGGCGGAGGCGGGCGAACACCTCGACCGCCCCATCCGAGAGCTGGACCGTGACATCCAGCATCTCGGGTGTAAGGTAACGGTAGGCGAACCGTCCGGTCCCGATGGGCCCCGCGCGCGCGGGCCGGATGGTCACGGTGGCATGCTCGACGTACGGCTGGAGCTCGAGCGCCTGGGCGATGGTCCGCGCGAGGCCCGCGGCCGTCCGAGGGTCCACGGGGATCCCCAGGTACTGATGGAAGACCCCGCCCAACTTGATGCCCGCCTCGAAGAGCAACGCCTCCCGTGCGGTGAGCGCGGCCGGATGGATGGACCCACCCGTTCTAGACATGCGCGGCCACCTCTTCGCGGGGCGGCACCGAGGACCGGACCGTCAACGGGCCCCACAGATAGTAGACCGCCACTCCGGCCCCGCTCGCCAGCGTCGCGACCTCGGCCAGCAGGTAGAGTGGGGAGCCTGGTCGCGGGAAGAACTGGATCGGGATGATCGCGATGACGAGCGCGATCGCTGTCAGGGTCATTGCCCAGCGGATGGGCGAGCCTCGTCGGACCTTCGGGAACCGGATCGGGAGCACCATGAGGAGCGTCACGACCAGGGTCGCGATCAGCACGAAGACCGGGAGGGTGCCCCAGAATCCGGGGGCGTCCCCCAGCAGCAGGATCACGATGATCGCGAGGGCCGTCTGGGGCGTGGGGGCTCCCAAGAAGTAGGGCAGCTGGTGGCCGCGCCACGTGAAGTAGATCAGCCGTGCGATCGCCAGCACCGCGACGAGCACCCCGACGATCAGGGTCCAGGGATAGTAAGGGGACCAGGCCGAGGAGTTCACGGTGTGGACGATCAGGAGGCTCGCGGGAGCGAGCCCAAAGGTCACGGCGTCGGCGATCGAGTCCGCGATGCGACCGAACGATCCCGAGGGGGACTTGGCCCGGCGCGAGAGCAGTCCGTCCAGCCCATCGAAGGCGATCCCGCTGACGATGAGGAGCATCGCCCAGTACGGGTTACCGGCGAGGACGTAGAGGATGGCCCCGATCCCGAGGACCCCGTTCGCCAGGGTGGCGAGGTTCGCTCCCACGCGCGCCCGCGAGGTCACGCGACCACCTCGTCCGCGATGGTCGAGGCACCGGCCCGCACCCGGTCCCCCACGTTCACGGTCGGGCGGGCCCGCGCACGGGGGAGCAGGACATCCACGCGGGATCCGAGAACGATGAGGCCCAGGCGATCCGCCTTGGCCCGCTCATCGCCGGCGTGAACGAGCGAGACGAGCCGGCGCGCGACGATGCCCGTCATCTGGACGATCTCTACCTCTCCCAAGGAGGTGTCGACCACATAGTGCCTTTGCACGTTGTGCTCGGCCTCGGGGACGTAGGCGGGGCGGAACCCTTGGCCGGCATCGCTGACCGAACGGACCCGACCGGCCCAGGGGAAGCGGTTCACGTGCACGTCGGTGACGTTCATGAACACACTGATCCGCCACCGCTCCCCCTCGAGGGACACCGCGCGCACTCGCCCGTCCGCGGCCGAGACGATCCCCGTCCCCGGGGCCCTCTCGGGATCCCGGAAGAACCATCCGAAGAACCCCCCCAGGCCGAGGAGGACAACGAGCACGGCGATCGGGAACCACCCGAAGGCGAACACGTGGAGCGCGACCAGCACCACCACGAGGAGGACGAGCGCGACGACCGCGCCCAGATATCGGCTCGCGCCGGGCGCGAACACGGTCCCGAGCTCAGCTCTTCAGAACGATCTCGATGTTGACGCCGTCCGGCACCTGGATGCGCATCACCTGGCGCAGGGCCCGCTCGTCAGCGTCGATGTCGATGAGCCGCTTATGGATGCGCAGTTCCCAGTGGTCGATGGTGCTGGACCCGCCCCCGTCCGGACCCTTGCGGACCGGCACCTTGAGGTGCTTGGTGGGGAGCGGGATGGGCCCAGCGATGGCCACGCCGGTGCGCTGGGAGATCTCCCGGATCTGACGGCAGACCGAATCGACCTTCTTGGGATCGGTCCCGCTGA
The DNA here is from genome assembly GCA_049799275.1 of Thermoplasmata archaeon. Lineage (GTDB taxonomy): Archaea > Thermoplasmatota > Thermoplasmata > Lutacidiplasmatales > UBA184 > Lutacidiplasma. Next base: position 1,182 of record JBARHO010000229.1, on the reverse strand, counting down.
GCGAGATTCGGGCCTTCTGCGCCATCGACCGAACCCCGTTCTCCCTAGCGGACCGTCCCCATGGAAGAACGGAACCGCTTACTCACGCTTCTTGACTTCGATCACGACGCCGGCGGCCACGGTCTGGCCCATGTCGCGAACGGCGAAGCGGCCGAGCTGGGGGAACTCTTTGTACTTCTCGATGACGAGCGGCTTGCGGGGCGTGATCTTGACGACCGCCGCGTCCCCGGTCTTGAGCGTCTGCGGGTTCTCCTCGGCCGTCTGGCCGGTCTTGGGGTCGAGGCGCTTCTGGAGCTCCGTGAACTCGCAGGCGATCTGGGCCGTGTGGCAGTGGAAGACGGGCGTGTAGCCGGCGGTGATGACGGACGGGTGGTTCAGCACCTGGATGTTCGCGATGAAGCTCTCCACGACCGTGGGCGGGTTCGAGGCCGGTCCGGCGACCTCGCCGCGTCGGATGTCGTTCTTGTCCACGCCGCGCACGTTGAACCCGACGTTGTCCCCGGGTTCGGCCACCTGCACCGACTCGTGGTGCATCTCGATCGACTTCACCTCGCCCGATTTTCCTCCGGGCATGAAGATGATCTTGTCGCCGACCTTGAACCGTCCCGTCTCCACACGCCCGACCGGGACGGTCCCGATCCCCGTGATCGTGTAGACGTCCTGGATCGGCAGGCGCAGCGGCTTGTCGGTGGGTTTCTCGGGGACCTTGAGGTTGTCGAGCGCCTGGAGCAGCGTCGGCCCCTTGTACCAGGGCATGTTGGGCGACGCCTTGTTGATGTTGTCGTCCTTGAACGCCGATTCCGGGACGAAGACGACCTGCTGCTCGATCTTGAAGCCGACGTTCTTGAGGAGCTTGGTGACCTCCTCCTTGAGATCGTTGTACTTCTTCTCGGAGTAGGCGACCTCTTGCCGGTCCATCTTGTTGATGGCGACGATGAGCTGGCTCACGCCGAGCGTACGGGAGAGGAAGATGTGCTCCCGCGTCTGTTCCTGGACCCCCTCCGCGGCCGAGACGACGAGCACGGCCGCATCGGCCTGGCTCGTCCCCGTGATCATGTTCTTGACGAAGTCGCGGTGACCGGGGGCGTCGATGATGGTGAAGTAGTACTTCTGGGTGTCAAAGCGGCGGTGGGCGATGTCGATCGTGACGCCGCGCTCCCGCTCCTCCTTGAGGTCGTCCAT
>JBARHO010000228.1:0-25361 GCA_049799275.1 Thermoplasmata archaeon | reverse complement strand
GCTGATAACCGGGAGGTCGTCGGTTCAAATCCGACTGGGCCCACTCTTCCGTCGGGTTGTAGGAGGTGCCGGTCCAACCACACGGGACGCGCTGACGGCCGCCTTTTTCGAATCCTATAGCTGATCTGGGGCCCATGGGGCTCTCCAAAGCCGAAAGAGAATTTCACCGAAAGACTGCGGTGCGTTGTTTCAACGGTGCCCGGGAGTACCTGGAGAAGAAAATCATGAACGACCGCGACGAGGAACGGCTTCTAGGGCTGGTTCATGCCTCGCGATACCACTGGGGGTTCGTTGGGACTGCCGCGAACCAGGCGGTCGGGGAATGGCAAATATCCCGAGCGTACGCAACCCTCCGCCAGCCCGATCTTTCGCTCCCGTTCGCGAGATTCTGCCTAGCGATGTGCGAGAAGCGCGCGCTATCCGAAATCCTGTGCACCGCCTACGAAGCCGTCGCGCGTGCCTACGCCGTGGCACATGACCCGAGGTCGGCGAGAGAGTTTCTGCAAAAGGCTCGGCAGCAGCTCGCGAGCCTGTCGATTGACCGCGAGGACCGGACAGTCTACCTCGCCCAGATCAGGAGCACAGAAAGACTCCTTCGGGAGTGACGGTTCCGAAGAGCCCGCCTTTTTGCGCCGACCATGGAGGAGCCTGTGTCCCCCTAATGTGGACCCCATCGTCGACGGGTCCTGGGGGATCTTTTTCCGGCAGAGGATCGCGCCACTCTGAAAACGTACCGCCGTTCCACCTCGGTCTCGGATCCGGTGGCTCTCTAGGGGGGCCCGACCCTGTCGGGCCGAATCCGGGGATCCATCCCTTGCGCGGGAACCACCGAACCACGATCTTCGGCCTATATGTAGAGCGGACCCCTTGCCGCTGGCAGACGGGGTCCCACAATGCGAAAGATCACTGCCAGTCTGTACATGACGCTGGACGGCCGCGGCGCGTTCCCGAAGTACCCAGGCTCCGACCGGGAGACCGGGGAGCCCAATGAGATGTGGCGAGAGATGTGGTTGAACCGGTTCGACGATGTCACGACCGTCATCATGGGCCGGAGGTCGTTCCTTGGTCACCGACGCGTCTGGACCGAGAAAGCCCGCAAGCCGACCGACCCGAAGTACCTGATCGATTACGCTCGGTGGCTCGACCACGTCGACAAGGTCTGTCTGTCGAAGCGATTGAAGTCGCCCGGCTGGGAGAACTCCCGGATCATGAAGGGCGACCTATCCAAGATCATCGCGAAGTTGAAGAAAGAGAAGGGCGGGAACATCATCGCGGAAGGAGGCCCGGCCCTGATCCGAGAGTTCCTCCGACGGGGGCTCGCCGACGACTACTGGGCCGTCGTGCAGCCGGTGGTCTACGGGAAGGGCCCGCAGTACTGGGGTCCGATGAAGGCCCAGGCGACCCTCAAGCTCCTCTCGTCCACGACCATGGAGGACGGGGAGCTGATGCTCCACTACGAGACCGTTCGGGGGTTCCGCGCCTAGCGCGACGCGCGGAGCTTCGGGACCGCGGAGCACAGCAGGGGTGTCCATCCCGGGTGCCGAAGCACCACCTCTGCCTCGGGCGTCGCTTGGCCCCACCCACCCCTCGCTGTCGCGGACACCAATCCCGACGGCGCCGGAGCGGACCTTTTTCCTGGGGGGAGGGCCCCGACCCTGTTCACGCCAGGACCGTTGCGCACCCTCGAACGACCTACGACCGGGTAGGGACCGGTCCCTTCTCGATGTGACGGATCACGAATTGATTTCCGTCCGGATCGGCGAACACACTGCGAGTTTGCGTTCCCAAAGGGGATTCGAAAGTTGTGGGTTCATCGACGATGGATCCGGCGCGCTTCCGGATCTCCTCACACGCAGACCGGGGGTCGTGATGCGAGAAGACAACCCCCGAGACCGTTCCGGGCTCGCGGCCCCCCTCGCCGTCCCCCATGAGGTGCATGGTCAGCAAAGTGGTCGTCCCAGGGATCGCGAAAGCGGCCCGAGAGGCCGCGGGAATGAAGGAGGTCTCCTTGAGGCCCAACACCTCAGAATAGAACTTCCGTGCCCGCTCGATCTCTCGAATATGTGCTGACACAGCTTCCAGGCCTTCGATCACTTCCGACATGGTCCGCTCGCTTCTGACCCGAACGGTCGTCCGCTAAAGAGGTCGACGGGGCACGACCCGGCCCGCCGACCCAGAGTCGACGCAGGCCGTGATCCCCGCTCGATCCCATGGCGCCGACGAACGCAGGTCGGGTCAGGGTCGGGGTGAGGACCAGGGAGGAACGCTTGCTCCCGATCGCAGCTGCGCCGAGTTCAACCCAGGCGTATGAAGCCGAACCATCTGGTAGCGGATTTGACCCCGCCCTTCCGAATTCGCCCCGTTCCCATGCGAACCGGTGGGCCAAGTCCTTTGCTCTCGACCGTCCGGTCGCCGCCGCGTCGGGGCGTCGACAGCCTTACGGAGTTGGGACGGTTCGTCCTCGCCCATGCTGTTCAGGATGACGTACGCCGGGATCCGCGTAAAGGACATGGAGGACTCCCTTCGCTTCTACACCGAGATCCTCGGGATGCAGATGGTCGAACCTCTGGCGTCGACCCCACAGACCGATGGCCAGGTGGTTACCCTCCGAAGCCCAGATTCAGCGCAGCTCCTGGAACTCAATTGGTATGAGCCAGGGGGCCGGTTCGGGACCGCGTACTTGAACGGGGAGGATCTCGATCACTTGGCGTTCGAATGCGACGACCTGGAGGGGGCAATCCGCGAGCTCGCGCAGCGCGGGATCGAGGTGGTCTTCCGCCTGAAGGAGATCGATGGCTGGAATGAGGCATTCGTGAAGGATCCGAACGGGATATGGATCGAGCTGCTCCAAGCCAAACGGAAACCAAGCGCGCCAGGATGATTCGCACGACCGTGACGAGCGCGCAGGGAAGCGAACGAACGGGATATCCGAAGCCAGCCCGATCTCGCTCGGGTGATGAGAGACGGGCCATTCCTTCCCCGGAGACCATCGTTCGAAAGGGCTGGAACCAGCTATCGGGTATCTACCGAACCCCCGGGGTCAGATCGGATCCCCCTCTCCACACCGATGATCAATATCGTAAGTGGTTGGGGCCCATCGTCGAAAGCCTTGAGCCTGGCACACGCGTACTGGATCTCGGTTGCGGGACGGGGGAGCCGGCGAGCCGGGAGCTGGCGAAATGCTTCGATGTCACAGGGGTCGACCTGTCAGAAGCGATGATCCGTCGGGCTCGCGAGGCCGTGCCGAGCGGTCGCTTTATACGTGCGGACATGACGAAGATCAATTTCCAACCTGGGTCATTCGGAGCGATCGTCTCGCTCTACGCGATCATTCATGTCCCTCTGGCAAAACAGAGACCGCTCATGACACGCATCCGCTCATGGCTCGTCCCACACGGGCTCTTTCTTGCGGTCCTAGGTCCTGAGGCATGAGAAGGCACCGCACCGGGTTGGCTTGGGGTTGAGGTCCCGATGTTTTGGAGCCACGCGGACGCGGCCACTTACCGAACGTGGCTCGGCGGGACCGGGTTCACTGTAGATCGACAGGAGTTCGTTCCCGAAGGAGATGGCGGCCACGAACTCTTCCTCCCACGCGCGCGCCCGCGCGTCGCGCACTGAACTTACTGCTCACGGACGACCTCCTCGCGCCCCGTTGGCGTGTTCTGCTTCCGGGCGTAGCTGCCCCTGGAGACCAACACGGCCCCGAGGACCAAGAAGACGATGAACAGGACCAACGCGATCACCCAGTAGATCCGGCTCAGGTACACCAGGTATACCGCCAAACCTATCCCGATGAGGATGACGAACGCTCCGAGCACCTTCATCAGGCCGCCTCCCTCATACGCCCAATACCCCATCGAAACTGCCTCGGCTCGGCACCGGGTCGACCCTATTATAAACAGTCGCAGCCCCACCGCCCCCCAGACCGGCGGCGCGTCATGGAGTGCTTCCGCGGGGATCCGAACCCAACGAAGGTCGAGCTATGGGACGGTCGCAGAGCCCCTCAGGAAGGGTGAACGCCGTTTGTTCAGCGGCATCCTGGAGCAGTCGCGTGATAGTCGTCCCGTGATCCCGCAGGGCTACCGATGCCCGACGCACCGGACCAAGTTGCAAATGAACGGTTAAGTCGAGCTTCGCATTCTTTCCTTTCCAGCCGATGGTTGTTCGCGATCTCGCGTGGGGTGACTTTCGCGACCTGGCGGAGAATTACTACGCGCTTTACGATGAGGTGCGCGACAATCCCGACCTGGGGATCTCGCTCCTCCCCGACCGACCGAGTCTCGGGGAGGAGGTGGATTGGTTCGCTCACCTCCACCGAGGGGTCCAAGAGGGCGTCGTCATAGCCTCCGTGGCCGAGGAGGATGGCCGGGCGATCGGTCTGTGCACGGTGCATCGAAAGGGGCCGACGCAAGAGAGCCGGCACATCGGCGTTCTAGGGATCTCCGTAGCCCGGGCCTGGCGAGCCAAAGGGATCGGCCGAGCGCTCCTGGCGCATGTCATCGACCTGTGCCGGAGCAACTTCGAGCTCCTCGAACTTTCAGTGTTCGTGTCCAATACCCGAGCTCGTGAGCTCTACCGCTCCGTCGGGTTCAGGTCATGGGGGGTCCTACCGAACGGGATACTCCGAGAGGGGCGTCGTACCGACCTGGAGCATATGTTCCTAGAGCTCGAACACCGGCCGTCGAAGTGACCCGACGTGGGTAGCCTGGAACCGCTGGTCCACATTACACGGCACCTTGCGAACCGAGGCCCTGGGGGCGTGTCCACCGCCCTCATGTGGATCGAGGGACTGTACCGACAATGGCGCTCGAACCGCTCGACCTTCGTCGATCCGTTCTCGTGATATGGGACATGCAGCATGCTATCGTCGAACGCGCATTCAATCGGGCCGACATGGTCCCAAGAGCCACGGAGCTCCTATCGGCTTACCGCTCACGGGGGCTTCCGATCGTGTTCAGTCAGCACACCACTCCGCCCGAGGCATGGGGGAATCCGGCGATGGCGCGCTCGATGATCCGCCGAGGAGTGCCCTCCGGTTCCTTCCGCTTGGTGCCCGGAACGCCCGAATGGGGGATCGTCCCCGAGCTTGAACCCTGGCCCCACGAGCTGGTCCTCGCAAAATTCACCCCGAGCTTCTTTGTTGGCACTCCGCTGGAATCGATGCTGCGGTTCCGGAACATCCAATCATTGGTCCTCTCGGGCGTGAGCACTGAGGGTGGGATCCTCGGCACCGCGCAGCACGCGGCTCAGCTGGGGTTCCATCCGCTCGTGGTCGAGGATGCAGTGGGTTCGATGACCGCGGAAGGGCATGCGGAGGGCCTCCGGTTGCTACGCGCTAGATTCGACCTCGAGACGACCGCCTCGGTCCTGGCACGACTTCCCTCGACATGACCATCCGCGCACCCCCTACTTCTTGGCCTAAGAAAGAGAGTCATCGTGGCTTCCGGGGAAAGCCTCGCCAACCGTATCGTCGAAGCTCTTGCGCAGGTCGACAGAGATGCTTCACGCTCCAGCCGTGTCGAAGAGCGCATGGCGACAGCGGCTTCAATGACGGACTCCCGTCCTGCTCGTCCTTGAGCTCAGGCGGAGAGCCCGAACAAGCGAAGAGAGCCTTCAAGCCCCTAGTGGATCGCCGAAGAGGGTAGGGGCGACCTGACCCCTGCGGCGCGAGGAAAAACCCGGCTGTTCTGAAATCGTAATATATGAAATCAAACTAATGGGGACCGTGGCGGGAGCGGCCGGGTCGATGACCTCGAGGATCAAAGGCGACGCGACCCTGGATCTCGCGGCGCCTTGGCAGAGCCTGCGAGAGGCATACTTCCTGCTTCGAGCGCGTTGGAGGGAACAGCTCGCCGCGTGTGACCTCTCGGTATCCGAATACGTGGTCCTCGAGCTGTGTGCGCAGAACTCCGCTCGGGCCTCAGAGGTCGCGAGCGCTGCCGGCATCACCGCGGCGGGCGGGACCGATGTGATCGATCGGCTCGAGACCCGACAATTGGTCCGGAGAGCGGCGGATCCCAGCGACCGTCGGGTCGTGCGGATCCAGCTGACGTCGGCGGGACGGCGTCTGTTCCAAGAAGCGAGGGCAATGAAACGCGCGACGCTGCTTCATCTTGAGAGAACCATGACGGTCCGGGAGCGAGAGGCGCTAACGTCCGGGCTCGCGGCCCTCGCGCGAGCGCTCCGGGTCGGCTTTCCACGAACCACGGGGGGTACGTAGGCTTGGAGTACAAGTGGACGGTCCTTTCCAACACCACGTTGGGCGGGCTCTTGGCCTCGCTCGACGGGACGATCCTGCTGATCGCCCTACCCGTGGTGTTCAAGGGGCTCGGCGTCGATCCCTTCAATGGCGCGACCTTCCCCCTTCTCCTCTGGCTCCTCCTGGGCTACGGGGTCGTGACCGCGACCCTGCTGGTCACGGTCGGTCGCCTTTCGGATATGTGGGGGCGGGCGCGAATGTACAATTTCGGGTTCGCGGTCTTCTCGACGGGCTCGGTCCTCCTTTTTCTCGAACCCTGGCAGGGAACGACCGGCGCTTGGGCGTTGGTCGTCTTCCGGATGGTCCAGGCGGTGGGGGCCTCTTTCTTGTTCGCGAACTCGGCGGCGCTCCTCACCGACGCCTTTCCCTCCGGGGAGCGAGGCAAGGCGATGGGGGTGAACCAGTTCGCCTTCATCGGCGGCTCGCTGGCCGGCCTGGTCATCGGTGGGATCCTCGCGGGGATACCCGACCTCCAGATCGGCCCGTGGGTCCTCCCGACCTGGCGCATCATTTTCTTGGTGAGCGTACCGATCGGGGTGTTCGGCACGGTCTGGGCGTACCTCAAGCTCAAGGAGACCTCGATCCGGCGAGCGAACCAGCGGATCGATCTCCCGGGTAACGTCACGTTCGGCGTCGGCCTGACCCTCATCCTTGTCGGAACGACCTATGGGCTCCTTCCCTACGGTTCCTCGACGACCGGATGGGGGTCCCCTTGGGTCGTCGCAGCGCTCGTCGCGGGCGCCGCCCTATTGGTGGCCTTTGTCCTCATCGAGTCCCGCGTCGCGGACCCGATGTTCCGTCTCGCGCTCTTTCGGGTCCGGTCCTTTGCCGCCGGGACCGCCGCGGTCCTTCTGGGGTCCCTCGCTCGGGGTGGCCTCATGCTGCTGCTCGTGATCTGGTTCCAAGGGATCTGGCTTCCCCTCCACGGCTACAGCTTCTCGGAGACGCCGTTCTGGGCGGGGATCATGATGACGCCCATGATCGCGGGCCTCCTCATCTCCGGTCCCATGAGCGGTTGGCTCTCCGATACCTATGGCCCGAGGCTCCTCAGCACCGCCGGGATGGCCATCGGGGCCGCGGCGTTCTTCTGCCTCGCCCTGCTCCCCGTCGACTTCATCTATTGGCAGATCGCGATCCTCCTCTTCGCCGTCGGTTGTGGGATGGGGATGTTCGCCGCGCCCAACGCGGCAGCCGTCATGAACTCCGTACCGGCCGAGGACCGCGGGGTCGCCTCCGGGATGCTCGCCACCCTTCAGAACGCCGGCCAACAGATGTCGCTCGCGCTGTTCTTCACGGTCGTCATCCTCGGCCTGGCGTCGGGGCTCGTGGGGACCGTTCCATCGGCGCTCGGCGCGTCGGGGGTCCCGTCGGGCGACGCCGGCATCCTCGGCCACGCGATCTCGGGGAACCCGACGGGCGCCCTGTTCGGTGCGTTCCTCGGGGAGAACCCGATGACGCAGCTCCTGAGCATCGCCTCCGCGGCCCCCGGGTGGACCCCGCTGGCACCGTCGGTCCAGGCGAAGCTCCTTGAGCCGCACTTCTTCGCCTCGGTCGTCGCACCGGGATTCGGCTCCTCGATCTCCGGGGCGTTCGTCGTCGCCAGCGGCCTCATGTCGGTCGCGGCCGTGATCTCAGCCCTACGGGGTCGGCCCTACGTCCACGAAGTGGCCGTGCGCGGACCGATAGCCGCACCATCCCCGAGGCCCATGGGCCCAGGCTCGGTCTCGGCCGCGGATCTGCGCGGGCCTTCCCCGCCCTCGGTCGGAGCGAGCGGGCCCGGAAAGGCCCCCTGATCCTCCCTCGTGCCCGCGATACCGACCTTTTTCGGAGTTACGGGCGGTCCTCATCCGAACTGTGGAGCTGCCCCACGAACTGCGGTCGTTGATCTCGATCTACCGACGATCGAAAGGCCGAGCTTGCCGACGTGACCGTCGATGCTTCTTCCGGGTCGAGGGCAGACCCGAACTCCGTGAAAACCAGTGATGTTGGACTGTGGACCGAAGCACCGTCGAGGTCTCTATAGGTGGCGACGTGTTCCGACGACCATCAATCCGGAGTGCCCTCAGATTCTGCCACGAGTTTCCTGGCGGCAGCCCGGAACTTGGTGGAGTCGTTCGTGGTCCCCAGCAGGAGAGCCAGCCGGACCATCTCGGGGCGAAGTTGTTCAAGCCGGTAGGACGCCACGGCCTCGGTTGCTTGTATCGGGCGCTCGCTGCCTCTGGGGTCCAGAGAGTGGCTGTTCATGGTCACGATGTCATTGCTGGCGTGCTCGACCTATTTACTGCCTCTTGCGGAGCGCACTGGTCCGGCGCGCCTGCCGAAATCTGGATCGACCGCTCCCCAGCCCCGCATCTTGATCGGTCCCGGGACCTGGTTCGGCCGACCGGCCACGAAGCCTCTGGAGCTGCTGCTCGAGCGTGTCGGGGCCGGTTCATCGAGCCATGATCCCTGGCTGAGCAGAGGTGGCCGTAGGTCGCTGGTCTCCCCCCTCCACCTTCACCGCGGCCGCAAGGGATCTCGGTGAGATCGCGGGTGAGGAGATCGGCAACTGCTGCGGTGCGGGCCATGTCTCCCGACCGCGGGGAGGTCCCGAAGGTCCGATCAGCGCCACGTAGAAGACGATGATCGAGAGAAGGAGGAAGAGGAGACCCAAAGGCCAGGGGATGAGGCGGTCGAAGGATGCCGCAGCGATCAGGAGGAAGAACACTCCGACCAGAAAGCTGCCGGCTTTGCCCATGATCTCATTTGGGATTCCCACGTATTTATGCGTATCGAGAACGAGAATGATTCAATATAGGACCGCCCGATCCTTGGCCTCTTTCCCTGTCACGGACGAAAAGCCGCGAGGGTGCCCGACCCATAATGGGGGGACGCGGTCAGAACTTACGGGCCGTGTACACGGGGGTCAGCATCGGGATCGTGACCTTCCCGCCGAACTGCTCATCGCCGACCCGTTCGAGCTCCGTAAGGAACCACTCTCGCCTCTTCGGAGAGAGGATCATGATGTCGGAGAAGGTCGCCCAGAGCGCCCGGACCCTCCGGGAGTCCAACGTGACGGTCCAACGAACGTCCTCCCTCGAGATGTGATCGAAGATCCCGGCCGATCCGAGGGCGCGGATGCGGCTCTTCCGGTCCCGCGTCGCGCCCGCCTTCGCCTCCCCCCCGCGATACGTGATACCGCGTTTTCCCGCGAGGTCGCGGTAGAGGGGTTGGAGCGCGTCGTGGAATCCGCTGGGGCGGAACGGATCCCCATGGTGGTTGTTCCACGAGGCCCACCATCCCCTGTGCCGGAGCGCCCGACCCACCTTTCTCAGGGCCGACCTTTCCGATAGCCAATGGAAGCTCGAGGCCGCCACGCCGAGGTCGAACTCCTCAGGGAGCAGGGCGGCACGTTCGAACCGATCGATGGTGATCCGGACCCGGCCGCGACGGGTCCCGATCGATGTCCTCAGATACCGGGCGAGCCGGCGGTCGGGTTCGATGAGGGTCATCGGGTCCGCACCTCGACGGAGCAGCTCGCGGGTCGCGATCCCCGTGCCCGGCCCGATCTCGAAGACGGCCGCGCCCCGGCGGAGGCCGCAGCGGTCGGTAAGGATCTCGTAGACCCTGGCCGGATAGGCTAGCCGTGCTCGATCGAAGCCCTCGGGGTCCCGGCCGAAGACCCGGCTCCGAACCTTTTGGGGAACCCTGCTAGGCACGGATCAGAGAGTACTCGTCAGCGAATAAGGGCCTATCATTTGATCACGTGTGCCGGCCCGCCGTGTGTACCTGCCTCGGACCGCCTCGAGTGGTCCGGAACTTGAGCCTCAGTCCGGGAACCCTACGGAACCGAACGGGTCCCGGCCACGATCTTGAGCGGACCGGTTGGTCACTTCTCGGATTCTATCTTCTTGATCTTGCGATCAGCAGCCTCGAGAGCTTGATCGTCCTCGGCGGCCTTGATCTTATCCGGAAGCCGGCCTGACTCACTGGCCTCGTTATCCGAGTCCTCCCATCGAACAGCGGCCTCGGCCCGCTCCATGTTCGCTGCCTCGAGGCGTTTGGCCTTGTCGGGCATGGTACGGCCTCAGGCGCTGTCGGTGGATAAGCGCGATCGTCCACTCCGATCATAACCGCCAGCAAGGTCCTCTCTGAACAGGGTATTTCGGCGATCGATCAACCCGTTAGCCTTGACCGCATGTACTAAGCAAACGGCCCCAGCGGAGCGGCCTCGGAGGATCCGGGCGTGCCCGCGGTCCTGGCTGTAAGAGGGATGGCGATCGCGTTCCCCAACGCCGGGGTCCTAGTACCCTAGGGCCTCGGTCACCAGGACGATGGTCGTGCGCCCAGGTTGAGGTTCACGATTGACGACCAAGATCTCCGAGACCTGGCTCTGGGGCGCCCCGTAAACCCGTCGGACTCGATCGCTCTCGAGCGGAAGCGAGTGCTCGTAGATCCGTTGGAAGGCCACATCCATGTTCGCGACGACCTTCTGGGTCCCGACGACCCAGATCACGTGCTGGGCCCCGAACGCGTACGGAGCCAACTGGCTTCCCGAGCCCGATGCGATGAGCACTTGCCCGTCCTCCGTGACCGCATGGACGCTCCCCACCACATAGTCCGGCGCCGCACCTAGCCGGCGCATGCCGGCCCGATCGCCCGCCACCCGCATACGCATCATCTCGGGCCGGATCGGCCGATACTTTCCGGAGTCCACGATGAGCGACTCGATGCCAGTGGCCGTAAGGGTCTCCGAGGTCGAGTTGAGCACCTCAGCCTCCGGAGGAAGGATCCCTTCCACCGCTTTGCGCGCTGCATCCTTCGAACCGACCACGATCACCCGGAAGCCGTTGCCCTCAAGATGCTGAACGGCCCGGGCCAGACGGTCCTCGGATGGGACGACGCGGAACCGGTCGGAACCGAGCGGATGCACTGCGGGCGGCGCCGGGCGGGACTCGAGATTCTGAGCTTCGGGCACTACTGCGGAACCGGACATGTCTATACTATACAATAGATAGTATTTAAGATTGCCATTGTATAGTGTTTACGATGCGATATCGGTCCATTTCGAGAGATCTAAGACGGGGATCTCGTGAGCACTCGCACACACCTTTATAGCTTCCCAATCGATAGCGCATATAGGTTCATGCCGTCAGCAAAGGGCCGAGCGTCGCAGCCGAGACCCGGAGAGGCCCCTCCAGGTCGGCCGGGCGGCTGCGATGTTGGCGCGCTCTTTGCCCTTCTTGCACAACCGCACATGCTGCACGTCCTGCACCTTTTCCTCGATCCCACCCACCGGAGCGTTCGGTTCGGCGAGGCTCAGGAGAGGTTGGGCCTCTCCCCCAAGACACTCTCTCGCCGGCTGAGAACTCTCGTGGAGGCCGGGCTCCTGGTCCGGCGGCAGTACAACGAGATCCCCCCACGTGTGGAGTACGAGGCGACCGAAAAGGGCCAAAGGTTGGTCGGCCTGTTCCAAGCGATGGAGTCGTGGGCGAGCCAGAACTCTCTCCTCACCGTACGGACCGTTTCGGTCGTTGGACCGGCCTAGGGCCCGCGCTCCCCGCCCTCTCATCCCAGTGGCGCCGCCATCCGGAGCGGTTCGGGCGCGGAGCCCAGCCGGTGTAGCGACGGGCGAAGAAAGCGGTCCGCTCGACGTATCCGTCCCTCATGCAGCCCAGTGGGAGGGCCGCGGACCTCCCGCCCAGACCATTGGCGCTCTGCGAGCGATGTGCAGGGCCATATCCATGCTCGCCATGCACACCGGACCCGGGGGTCGTCGGAATGGCCGTGAGCTCTGATCGGATCGCGGGGGCCGAGCTTCGGGTCCTGAAGGCCCTCCGACGCGATGGTCTCCTGATCTTCTCGGACGCCCGCCTACCGTCAGTGGTCTCCGTGATCTCGGGGTCTCCCCCAAAGGGGAGCTGGTTCGTTCACCCGCTATCCCACCTGATCTTCGCAGTGGCGGAGAGCCTCGAAAGGTCCCCCGAGGTCCTAAGCGTGCCTCTGCTCCGTAGGAAGAGCACGCTCGTTCACCGTCGACTCTGGCCGGCGCTGGTCTCGGCCGCCACAGCGCACGAGCAGTGGCAGATGGACGGGCTGTCGAAGGCCCAGACCGTGCTTCTCCAGCGGGTCGAGCGTCGCGGTCGAGTGAATGTGCAGAACGAGGGCCAGGGGATCCCGTTGCCTCGGGGAAGGACCACAGGGGATCTCGCCCGGAGCCTGGAACACAGACTGCTCGTCATAGGATACAGTGTCCACTCGGCGAGCGGCCGTCACGAGAAGGTGCTCGAGTCGTGGGGCGCTTGGAAGCGGGCTCGAGCTGGATCCCTCCCCGCAGTGACGCCGAGAGCGGCTCGATCGTCCCTCGAGCGAGCAGCGATCAGATGCCTAGGTCCCGACCTTCCATCGCGTCTGTTCCCTTGGCCCCAAAGCGGGTGAGGGCAGACCTGGAGGATCCCGTTCTAGGTATCGAAGATGTCCGGTTCGCGGCCGTTAGGGCGCTCGTGGAAGTGTTCCCGTCCCCACGAACGCGACCGGTCAGGCTCTGGACATCGGCAGGCCCGGAAAGCTCCACTGGGTCGGGAAAAGCAACGGACGGATCCGGAGTAGGCGGCCAATGAAGGCCGCGATCGTCCGGATCGTCCCCGGATCACCAGTTCCGGAGAGCCTGCGCCACCTGTTTCCGGGCGGCCTTCGTCTGATGCCCCGGACCGCTCCGAGCATAGGCCGGGCACGCGCACGCTCGACAATGCCCATCCAACCCATGTAAGCGCCTCTGATGCAAGCAGCCAGGGGTCTCGCATTCCGTCGTCATTCCTTTCGTACCCTACGCCGGTCGCTGCTCCTAGACAACCGGCTCGGCACTAAAGGTCGATGGTCCCACTTCCTGCGCCCCATCCGTCGTGCCCCCGATCGCCGCATCCGGCTCCGGAGCCGCGAAGATCGTGCGGTGGACCGGCCGGGTCGTAGGATCCTTGTGGTCCCGCGACCAATCGCACGGTCCATCCGGTTCGGAGACACCGTCCAAACCATCATCCCCCCACCGATCTCAGGAACCCCTTCCATGGCGATGCGCATCGGGCTTGTGGGAGAGTTCTACCCGAAGGTGGACAAGTCCGGGACCTTCACGGCCGGGCTGGCCTACCTCCTCCCCCGAATGGAAGAGATCGAACATCTGCGGATCTACGCCCCGGAAGGGGCGCGTATCTCGCCGTTGATGAACGCGGACCGGATCACGTTGGTCCCGGTGTGGAGGCGGAACTCCCCGCTGTCGATCGTCCGGGCGCTGGCGCGGATCTATCGGGAGCGCAAGCAGGTGGACGCCTACCTGTTCAACATGATCTTCACGACCTTCGGCGAGACGCCCCTGGCGAACGCCCTCGGGGTCCTGTTCCCGGTACTCGTCTCGGTCCTTACCCGGAAGCGGGTCGTCGTGTACGCCCACAGTTTCCTCGAGACCCAGGACGTGACCCGTCTGGGGTTCCGGCCGGGCCGAGCGGCCAAGTTCGTGGCGCACCTGCTCACGAGCCTGGTCCTCCGGACCACCCGGGTGGTGGTCCCCATGCGGTTCCAGAAGGAGCTCCTCGAGCGGACCTTCCATCATCCGGTGGTCCAGGTCTTCATCCCATACCTGGATGGCCTTATGGTGGCGAACGACCCCGCCATCGACCCGGCCAAGGTGGCGCTCTCCAAGGAAAAGGTCCGTCTCCTTCTGTTCGGGGCCTGGAGCCCCCAGAAGGACCTGACCGGTTCCCTGAAGATCCTCCGCCAGGCGCTGCAGGACGGCCTACCCGCGACCGTGCGCATCGCCGGCAGTGTCAACGTGAACTTCCCGGAGTATCGGCAGGAGCTCCAGCACTTCATCGAGGGGCTCCCGAGCGGCTCTACCGAAACGATGTTCGACGTTCCCGATGAGAAGATCCCGGAGGTGATGGGCTCGTGCGATATCCTTCTGCTCCCCTACAACGGCTCCGGCGGCTACTCGGGGGCGATGAACATGGGACGGCTGTACGGGTTGAGCGTGCTCGCGTACGATCTCCCCGAGCTGCACGAGTGCGATGCGGAGCTGGGCGCCCATACGACCTTCATGACGCCGGGAGATGCGGCTCCACTGGAACTTCTGATCGCGGAACGCCTGAAAGATCCCGAACGGCTCCGACGCAACTTCTTCGCGGACGTCCGCGGTCGCACGGATCAGGTCCTCCTCGCGGTCCGGAAGTTGGTGAAGGAGCTCGAGCACATCTGAACGGAGAACGACAACCCCGACTCAGTGGGCCCCGAACGAGGTCTGGGGCCCCGATCTTGCTCGCGCCGGCTTTCCGCGGTCGACGAGGAGGCGGGCCCCGATACCCGCTCGAGGGTAGCGGGGTCCGCCGGTGGCGAGGCGTTCCGTTCACCCGATGAGCTGGGTGATCTTTTGGATGACTTCCTTTTCGATGTGCCGGGTCCAGAGCATCTCGGGAACATCGACGGCCAGGAACAGGACCGAGAGCAGGACCGCTTCGGCCACCGCGACCGCGAGGTTCTGGATCCACTTGCCGATCCCGACGCGCACCGTGAAGTCGTTCGGCTGACCGGAGATCAGGATCGTGAACGCCCGGTCGGCGGTGATGATGTCTCGCAAGATGCCCGCCTTCTGGGCCTGGATGACCTGACCCGCCGGGCTGGGAGCGCTTTGGGTCTTGTAGCCATCGGCCTTCATCATCTGTTCGATCTGTTGGGCGAGCTGGCCGAGGTCCTTGTTCTTCCCCTGGAACCGCAGTGTCTTCTCAGCGACCATGTGTCCTTACCTGACCGCCCCGCACCCCCCGGATAGTAAGATGTTTGCGCATGGTCACGCGTCACTGCGGAACGCCCGAGCGAGGGAGGCGTTCACGGGGATGATTGCGGTGCCCTCGCCTCGAGCCGGCCCGTGCCTCGCAAGTGGCCGAGGGAAGCGGAGCCGTGATCCTCTGCGCGTATGGTCGGGTTCGAGGAACTTCCCCGGACGTTCCTTCATCCCGTCTTGTCGTCGAGCGGCGGGGTGATGGCCCGGAGCTCAGGTCCAGCCCTACCCGAGGGTCGGTCGGGCCGGCGAGCCACCCCGCTCCGGAGGAGAAAGAGGCCGGCGGCGATCAACACCATCCCCACGATCTCGATGGCCGTGACCGGCTCACCGAACACCAGGGACCCCACGAGGACGCCCGTCACCGGGGCGACGTACCCGACGACGTTGGCCCGTGTCGGGCCCGAGGTATGGTGGATCCGGAAGTAGAGCGTGTATCCGAGGATCCCGGGGAAAACGACGAGGAAGGCGAGCGACGGAACGACGGTCGCCGCCTGGCCGAGCGCCAATGGTTCGTGGAACAACAGCGCGATCCCTCCGATCAAGGCCCCGGCGATCGTGAACTGTACGACCAGGGTCCAGAGGCCGGGTTGCGCGCGGACGGTGCGGCGCAAGAGGACGGACCCAATAGCGAACGCCAGCATGGCGCCGACCACCAGGACCGGCCCGTCGAGGCCGAGCGAGCCCGAGCCGAGGAGCTGGGGAAGGACCAGCACACAGACCCCTCCGAACCCCACGACGAGGCCGAACGAGCCCCACCGGCCGAATCGTTCGGTGGGCAAGAGCCAGTACCCGAACACAGCGGTCGCGAGCGGCGCGGAGGCCGTCAGGACGGCCGCAAGGCCGCCCGGGGTCGTTTCCTCCCCGAGGTACAGTAATGCCCCATAGATCCCGACGATGAACAGTCCCCCGAACACCGCCGGCGCGATAAGATCGGACCCGGCCGGCCGCGGTGATCGTCCAACGAGCGCGATCGGGACCAAGGCCGCGGCGGTCAACAGGTATCGGATCGAGGCGAACAGCAAGGGAGGGGCCCCGGCGACGATCCCCGCACGGATCACCGGGTACGCCGAGCCCCAAAGGATGCCGAGGAGGACGACCAGTGCGAGTCCGGAGCCGGCGAGACCCGGGCCCACGCGGGCCCACGAGCCCGGGGGGCCCCTTTCGGATGTTCCGAGAGTGGTCGGGAGGTCAGCACGGGAACGGCCCGCTGGTTGGTCCTGGAGGGCGCTGGGGGTGGTACCCGGGGACTGAACGCGAGCAAGGGAGAATCGTATCGGGCCGGGCAGTGTCATGGTCCGGCGCCTTGCTCGATAGCCGACCGCATCCGAGGAGAACGTCGTTCGATGGACCCGGCGGGACCGGGACGACCGGCTTGAGGAAGCGGAACGGTCCGGCTCCGGCCGATCATGGGCGCTCGCTGGGCTCCCAGCATTATAAACACATTGACATTTTCAGTTTCGTGGATATGTCGCACGCCCATCCCGCCCCAGCCGCATCCGCTCCGATCAGCGTGGACCTGGTGGTGGGCCGCGCTCGATCCCTTTCTGACCCCCGAAGGGTCCGGATACTGACGTTGCTCACCCGCGGCCCCGCGACCGTCTCGGAGATCGGAGATTCCTTGGGGCTGGCACCGTCCGAGACATCTCGCCAGCTCGCGGTGCTGCGGGCAGAACGCCTCGTGCGAATGCACCCGAGGGGCCGTCATCGCATCTACACCGCGGACACGGATCTGGTGCTTCGCATCTTGCAGATCGTTTCGGATGGGTCCCCGGGGTCCCATCCAGGTCCAGGGGATCCATTGGAAGGGGACGACCCACGATCCCGCCGGATCGCCCTTCTCCGGCTGGGCCGGACCTGCTACGACCATCTGGCCGGGACGGTCGCGGTGGATCTCGCGGTCGGGATGGAGCGACGCGGGTGGTTGGTGCGGGAAGCGGAGGATTTCTTGGTGACCCAAAAGGGGGAGGCCCGATTGCTCGAACGCGGCGTGAACCTGGCGATCTGTCGCGACGCACGGCGTAAGCTCGCGCCGGGGTGCCTCGACCGCACGGAACAACGGCCTCACATCGGGGGGTCGCTTGGGGCGGAGCTGCTGCGCTGCCTTTCCCGCGCCGGATACCTCAAGTACGGTCCCGGTCGGCGGGTGCGGTTCCAACGCCCGATCATCGCATGGTTCGGGCAGAGCACCGACCCGGAGCAGGGCTTGGCCAGCACGGTCACGCGGTCAAGGACCAAGGTTCGCACGCCGAGGACCGCGCTTGCCCCAGGAGGGTCAGGACCAGCCCGGTCGACCGAGCAACACTGATCGCGGGGCCCCGGGCACGGCTCTTCTGGGTCGGGCGATCCTACCTCGGGCCCGCGGGCAAGCATTCCATGTATATGTACGCATATCCCTGCGTGGCCCCCGCCCTCGGTATTAAGACCCCCCCGGGATGTGCCCGTTCGCTCAAGGGCCGCAGGAGATCGATCAGATGACCAACCTCGGGACCGTACGACGTCGATGGGTGCCGCGTGCCGCTCTCTTCTTGGCGCTATCGCTCGCGGGATTGATGGTCGCCTCGTCCGCGTTGGCGGGATCGGGGATCATCGCTTCTGCCCCATCTACCGGGTCCGGGGTATCCGCGGCGGTCACGCTCCCCCCCGGTTCCGATTTCACGACCTATCTTGGGAACGAGCAGCGCACGTCGAACATCTCGGGTGAGGTGCTGCTGAACGAGAGCACGGTCAGCAAGCTCCAGCAGCTCTGGCAGTACGAGACCAAGGGCGCATCGGCCGGGGACGGGGGGGTCCAGTCGCAGGCCATCGAGCTTGGCGGCACGGTCTACTTCGGTGCCCAGGACGGATATGAGTACGCGGTGAACGCGGCGACCGGCGCGTCGATCTGGTCGACGTTCCTCGGACAGGACAAGAACGATACCGGGTGCGCGGGCTACTATGGCATCGTCGGGGTCGTCTCCACTCCCACGATCGTCGGCACGACGCTCTATCTGGGCGGGGGGGACTCTCACTTCTATTCCTTGAACGCGACCACCGGGAAGGTCAACTGGCGGATCGTCATCGGGGGCTCGGATACCGCCGGGTTCTTCCAGTGGACGAGCCCGCTCATCTATGACGGGGACGCCTACGTGGGTGTCTCGGCCGAGTGCGGGGCCCCCCATGTCGGGGCCGGGGTGGACCAGATCTCGCTCAGTTCGCACACCGTCCTGAACTACTTCAACACCAGTATCAACCAGAAGAACGGGTCCAGCGTCTGGGGATCCATCGCCGTCAACCCGGCGACGAACACACTGTTCGTTCCGACGGGGAACCCGGGGCAGGACCCGACGGCCTCGAAGTACAGCGAATCGATCCTGGAGCTCAACGCGACCAATCTCCAGCTCAAGGAACAGTTCCAGGTCCCCGCCAATCAGTCGATCATCGACGGCGACTTCGGAGCGACGCCCACCGTGTTCACCCCGGCGGGCGGACAACCCATGGTCACGGCCATGGACAAGAACGGGATCCTCTACGCGCTCGCTCAGTCGAACCTCAAGCCGATCTGGGAGTACAAGGTCACCACCGGCATCGGTCGGATCTCGACCTCCTTCGGCGGCGGTCTGCTGTACGCGATGAGCCAAAAGACCACGATCGGAACGACGAACTACACGGGCTCCATCCGGGCGTTCAACCCGCTGAACGGGAAGATCGTCTGGCAGGACGGCTTCACGCAAGAACCGTACAACACGTACGGGGCGCCGGTCTTCGTCAACGGGGTCGTCATCGTAGGGGACAACAACATTCTCGATTTCATCAACTCCGCGACGGGAACGATCCTCAAGACCGTCACCTACTCCACGACCATCGAGCCGCCGGTCAGCGTCGCCCGGGGCGAGGTCTTCGTTGGGGACATGAACGGCAACCTGACGGCCTACAACGTCCCGTCCACCGCGCCGACCGAGTACAGCGTCAGTGGGACCGTCCACAACAGTACCGGCGCCGCCCTTTCCGGGGCGACCGTGGGCTACGTCCTGGACAGCACGCCGGAGTCCGTCTCCACGAACACCGCGGGCCAGTACACGTTCTCGGTCCCCGACGGGACCTATTCGGTGACCGCGGGCGCCACGGGCTACACCCCCGAGAGCCTCAACGTGAACGTCAACGGCGCGTCGGTCACCGGGGTCAACTTCGTCCTGACCGCCAGCTCATCGACCGGTCCCGACCTCAAGGTGACCGGACGGGCGGTCTACTCCAACGACTCGCCGGCGGACGGTGCCACCGCGTCGGTCCTGTCGGGCGGGAAGACGCTCACCTCGATCTCCGACTCCGGGGGGTACTGGTCGATCAGTGTCCCCAACGGGACCTACACGTTCTCGGTGAGCCTGACCGGCTACGTCACCGCCACCGCGCAGGTGACGGTGAACGGGGCCGCGGTGTACTGCGGGCACAATGTGCTGGTGCGGGGCACTTCGAAGAACTACTCGGTCACGGGAGGTGTGGAGAACGCGAGCTCGAGGGCGGCGATCTCGGGCGCCACGATCTCGACCACGGTGAGCGGGTCCCCGGTGACCACGACCAGCAATTCCGGGGGGAACTTCACCCTGAGCCTTCCCAACGGGACCTACGCGTTGGTCGCCACCGCCTCGGGGTACCAGTCCTCCACGATCAGCGTTACCGTCCATGGCGCCGCGATCTTCGCCGGAACCTTCCGGCTCACCCCGACGCAGACCTCGAGCACCACGACGTACAAGTTGACCGTTCGCGTGCTGACCACGGCGACCGTCGCCATCGCGGGCGCGACCGTGGACTACTCCGGAGGCGGGCACTCGGGCCAGCTTGGGCAGGTCACGAGCGCATCGGGCTATACCTCGGGGAACCTCCTGAACGGTAGCTACACGCTCACGGTCACGGCCTCGGGCTACACGACGCAGAGTGTGCCGGTGACGATCAACGGGGCCGCCCTGGTGGTCGACGTGCGCATGACCGCGAGCTGATCGGACCTGTTCCGATCGGCCCGCGGGCCCGCACCGGGGGACCCCGCGCATCCGCCCGAGCCCGGACTTAAGTGCCCAAGAGCTTGGCCCGAGGGCCACGGCTCCCGCGGTCCGTTCCTCGGTGACGTGGCAAGGCGAGATCGTTGCCCGAGCTCCTACCGGTCCGAGCATGGCTCCCCAATCCCGCCATCGTAGAACCCACGGACGTCATCGCCCCGGTCTACGACACCCTGACCGAGGCCGACTTCGCTCGGTTCGGACCCAAGCCGTACAACGCGGCCGGCTTTGTCGCCCGACCTCCCGAGGTCGCACCGGCCGAGTTCATCGAGCAGGCCTTCAAGAAGCTCGACACGGCCTGCCGCATCGGGGCCTTCATCCAGGACGCTTCGCCGTCGCTCTACGTCTACGGGATCCGATACTCGCCGCCGACGGACATCGAGGAGACGATCGCGCCCGAACAGCGGAAGCAGTACTACCTCTTGCTAGGTCTGGTCGGCGCGATCGATCTCTCGACCTCGCGGCCGGACGATATCGCCCCGCACGAGCGGACCTTCCCGGACCGGGTGGAGGAGCGGATCCGCCTGACCGATCGGACCCGGATGCACTTTGCCCCCATCCTGGCCGGCTACACCATGAAGGACCATGCCATCAACGACCTCCTCGAGCGGTTCCTCGGGATCGACCGTCGGGCCATCCGGTTCGAGTCGAAGGTCCAGCCGGCGGTCGAAGCGGAGCTGGATGGCACCGTCCACCGCATCTGGCGGATCGACGACCCGCGACTGATCTCCGAGCTCCAGAGGCTCATCGGAGCTCGCCGGTTGCTCATCCTGGACGGACACCATCGGTTCGCCGCCGCCATGGCCCGTCACCGTCGCGGGCAGGCCTCGAGGCCGCTCTTCATGGCGGTCGAGTATGGGGACCGGGCGCTCCTCTTGCGCCCCTGGCATCGGGTGGTCCACCCCAGTCCGCTCCCTTGGGCCCCTTTGCGGTCCCGGCTGGGGGAGGCGTTCGACGAGGTCACCGAGGAACCGGGTCGACCGGATGCGGATGCCCTCGTCCGTCTCGCTGCCCGCCCTCTTCCGACCGATCGACGCGGGTTCCTGGTCGTCGGGCCGGACGCGACGCTCCGGGTCTCGCGGAAGGTGCGGGAGCCGAGCGAGGACCACTTCGATGTCCTCCATTCGTTCCTGGAAGGGGATCTGCGGCTGGACCCCGAACATCTCCGGTTCATCCGGTCCCCCCGTCAGGCGATCGAGGCCATCCGAAATTCCGGATCCCAGACCCCGGCCGGTCTCGCGATCCTGATGCCCCCGCTCAGCGCGGATGAGATCGATTCCCGCGCGTTCACCGTTCATCTACCGATGGCGCAGAAATCCACGATGTTCCTCCCGAAGGTAGCCGAAGGAATGATGTTCGCCCCCGCCGAGTGATTACGAGCTCGTCGTTCGCGGGGCGACCGTCGGCGGGTCAGTGGTACGTGGCCGGTTCGGTCGACTCGTCCCAGGGCGCCGGGGGCCGGGGCGGCGGCGGCTCCATCAACGGCGGCTTGGGTTGTCGGCTCCAGAACGCCACGCCCACCAGGATGCCGACCGCGGCGATCAGGACCAAGATACCGAGCCAATCGCCTTTGGTAAGGCCGTTCCCGCCGCCCTTCGACGACGATCCCGTCGTCCCCGAGGGAGGGCCGCCCGAGCCGGCGCTCGACAGGGTCCATAGGGTGACCGGCGAGCTGAACTCACCATCTCCCAGGTCGTTCGCGGCCGCGACTCGCACCGTGTAGTTGATCCCGGGGCGCAGCCCGCTGATGTTCCAGCTCGTTCCGGTGATGCCGGCGATCGTCGACCAGTTCGAGGACCTGGCGACCGAATAGTTCAGCACATAGGTCAGGAAAAGGGACCCTCCTGTTTCAGACGGGGCCGACCAGTTCACGTTGAGCGAATCGTTCGTGGCCCCGACGAGCTTCAGATCGAACGGGGGATAGGGAACGGAGCGCGGTACGGCCTCCATCGGTTCGGTCGTGTTCCCGCTACCCACTGCGTTCACCGCGCGGACCACGACGTAGTACGTTAGCCCGTTGATCAACCCGGAGAAATTGGCCGACGGCGGGTCCACGGAAATGCTCTGGATCCAGGGACCCGCGGGCCCCGTCCCGATCGAGGCCTGGTAGGACAGGATCGGGGCCCCGCCGTCGCTTATCGGGGGCAGCCAGATGGCCGTGACGCTCGAGTTGCCCCCAGCGAGGGTGAGGTCGGTCGGGGCGGCCGAGAGGGCGGCCGGTATTGCGACGAACGATTGTCCGGTATACGTTTCGACGCCGTACAAGGACAGCGACGCGGGGTCGTAGGCCAGGCTCCAGAGCTCCGAGGGCTGCGAGAACGAGGCGACCGGGATCGAGCCGGACGCATTTGCGACGGCGACGGTGAGGGTATTGTTGGCCGGGATGAAGAGCAGTCCGTTCGCCGTGTCGAACGCGATCGACCGCGGGGTCTGCGTGCCGAGCGAGATGTTCTGGACGACCGAACCCGGAGTGAGGTTCTGTCCGCTCGGGATCTCGATCACGGAGATGGTGTCGTTCCCCGCGTTCAACGTGTAGAGCAACCCGGTCGGGCCGAGGGCCAGTGCGTCCGGATCGCTCCCCACGTTGGCGTACGTTGGGATGACCGTGGAGTTCGAGCCGAGCGCGGTCCCGACCGAACCCTGGGCGGTGCAGTCGGCAAAGTAGGCCGAGTCGGCGGTCGCGTTGACCAGGAGCGCGCAAGGCAGGATCACGGTCGATTGAGGACCTCCAAGGGCCGCCCCGGTCGTAGTGTTGTAGAACGAGATCAGACGATCCGAGGTCCCGACATAGAGCACATCATGGGTGCCGTCGACCGCGATCGAGATGACCCGGTCCGGGGGGGCGGCGAGCTGGATGGAGTACGGCAGGGTCGCCCCGGTCAATCCGTTGAGCACCGTGACGATGCCGGAGATGTTGCTCGCCACAAAGAGCGTAGTGTTCACCGGATCGTATGCGATCAAGGTCGGCGAAGGGGCCGGGGACAGGTAGTCGGACCACACGACGCTGGCATTGGACATCCAGACCGCCTGGAGCACATCGGGATCGACGCCCTCGACGAATTGGATCCCGAGACCTGCATCCTCCGCCACGCCTCGCTGGGCGAACGGGAACGACGTGAAGTACCGAACGACCGTGAGGTTCGGAAGCTCGAAACCGATCGTCGTGTTGTTGAGCGTTCCGCTCGCGAGGACCTCATCGTCGGCCGTGTCGACGGTCAGCGATGTGAAGTGCCGGGCGGCGCTCGACGGATTACCCCGCGAGCCCCCGAGCACGACCCCCGTGGACGCGTCATAGCTCATGACCTCGGCCGTATGGTTGAAATCGGCAACGACCAGAACATCCCCGACCGGATCGTAGGCCATTGCCGAGGCGTTCTCCGGCGCAACGACGTATGGTCCGGATTCCACGGTCAATGTGCCGTCGGCCAGTTTGATCGGAAGGAAAGAACTGTTGTGGACCGTGGAATCGTCCAAGACGTACAGCACATGATCGACCGTGTCATAGGCGGAGTACGTCGCGACGCTGCCCACCGGGCCGGATAGGATCTCTTGCAGCAGATCGCTGCCGGCCGATGTGTTCCAAACGTAGACCTCGGCGGTACCGGTCCCGGCGACGAGGAGCGAGTATCCTCCTTCTGGTATGATCGTCAGGCCGAACGCTCCGGTCCCCGACCATTGGAGCAGGGTGGTCGTGCTGACGGAGTTGGCCGCGGCATCGATCGACAGGATATCGATCACGGGGCCGCTCATGCTGGCGGCGGTCCCCTCGACGAACATTTGATCGGTCGCCGGGTCCCACGCGCCGTCGATGGGCTCGAACGGTGGTTCGTTGAAAGTGTTGAAAGTGAGGTTCGCGACCTCCACGAGGTCCGACTCGTTCAGCACCACCACGTACCCATCGACCCCCCGGTCGTCCACGAGAACGAAAAGGGTGTGATCCAAGCTATCCAATACGATCCCCCTCAGGTACGACGCCCCCCCATCGTATTCGGTGATGATCGCGGAATGGATCACTACGCCGGAACTGAGGTCGAACTCGGTGACCGTGCCGGCCACAGCGTTCGCTGCAAAGGCCATGCCGGTGGACGGATCGATCACCGAGCCGAGAGCGTGATTGCTGGTACCCGATGGCAAGGAGGACGTAGCATTGAAGAACTGGTGATCGAACGGCCCCACGATCTCCGGGCTGCTGACGGGGGCTGGCGATCCGTCGGGGGAGGGGGAGATCGGGTGGCCCACCGAAGCGGCCGCTTCCGAGCCGCCGGTCCGCGAGCCTCCACCGAAGGCGACCATAGAGCTGAGCAGGAGCAGAAGGGTCAGTATTGCCAGCAAGTGGGGCACGCGGGGGCATGCCCGAGCCCGGAACCGCATCGCCTCGGCCGAATTTTGGGGGCGGCGGTATAAGGACGTATCCTCGCACCCCGGCTGCCCCTCGACGGCGGACCGGCCAGTACGAGGAGCGGCTGATCGCTGCGGTGCCGAGCTAGCGTCGCGCCGAAGTCGTTATCCCGGGCGCTCCGACGTGGCGTGTTCCCTCAGACTTATATCGCGCACCTCGCTCGCCCGAGTGGATCACTGAGCAGATGGCGGACGCGTCAGGGACCAGCCGGGAAGCGCCCAGTCTACCCCCGGTCCCGGATATCCGCGTGGATGACCTTCTGAAGATCTACCGGGTCATGCTCGTCGCTCGGTCCATGGACGAGCGCTGCCTATCGCTGCAGCGGCAGGGCCGGATCGGGTTCTATGCCCCCATGCAGGGCCAGGAGGCGGCCCAGATCGGATGTACCTGGGCGCTCGATCCGACAGACTGGATCTTCCCGGCGTATCGCGAGCTGGGCGTCGCCCTGGTGCGTGGGATCCCACTCAAGCTACTGTTCGATCAGTTCATCGGGAACGCGGACGACCGGGTCAAGGGCCGTCAGATGCCCAACCACTATGGGTATCCGGACTATCGGTACGTGTCGATCTCGAGCCCGGTCGGGACCCAGATCACCCATGCGGTCGGCGCGGCCATGGCGGCCCAACGGCGCCAGGATCCGATCGTGACGATCACCTTCTTCGGGGACGGTACGACCAGCTCGAACGACTTCCACGCGGGGCTCAACTTCGCTGGCGTCTTCCAGACCCCGACCATCTTCTTCTGTCAGAACAACCAGTGGGCCATCTCGGTCCCTCGGGAGCACCAGACCCGCAGCGAGACGCTCGCGATGAAGGCGATCTCGTACGGCTTTCCGGGGATCGTCGTGGACGGGAACGACGTCCATTCGGT
>JBARHO010000227.1:0-10564 GCA_049799275.1 Thermoplasmata archaeon | reverse complement strand
GCGAGGATGATCGACACTTCCGGGGGCGGTGGCGCCGGAACGCGAGCCTGCTCGGCCGACCGGGTCGGATCCAGATGGAGATCGACCTCGACCGGTTCGGAGGAGAGATCTCGCTCACTCAGCGGATCGGACAGGTCGTGCGACCGGGGAGAGCGATGCAGCAGGTACGGAAGATAGGCCACGGCAGAGGGGGGCTCGGGTAGAACGTCCCCCGTGGCCGCGAACCCCTCGGGAGCGGGGATCAGATCGCCGCTCCCTCCACGCCGGGCTTCCATAGGGGTATCGAGGTCGTACCCCAGTTCCATAATAGGTTCGCGTTCTACGGTACTGGCCATCGGCGTCCCCGAGAAAGGCCCGGGAATCGTCCGGCTGGCGCCCGAGCGCGAGAACGAGAGCTCAGGAGCGGGCGTGGCGGCGATCCCCAGCGGTCGGTCGGACGAGGGCCGACCGGTCCCCAGGATCTCCGTCCAGTGGGGCGCGGGGGCGGTGCTTCCGGGGTAGGAGGCCCAGGAGCCGGCCGGAGGAACGAAGCGGCGTACGTCCTCGACCGGCAGGATGGAGACCGGATCGTCCGTCCGATGATCCAGATTGGATCGGAGCAGATCGGTCCAGGCGTCGGCGACGCGTTCTACATTGTACATCTTCGCTCGTTCGAGACACGCCTCGGGCATCCACGCCGGATAGCGAGCGCTGACGATCTGGACGGCCGCCTCCAGCATCTCTTCGGGGGAGTGAACGAGCCAGCCGGTCCGCCCATGGACCACCGTCTCGAGCGGACCCTGCTCGGCGTAGGTCAGCACCGGGGTGCCGCACGCCATGGACTCGATCGGCACGAGGCCGAACGGTTCGTCGGTGAACGGGAACACGGTGAACAGGGCGTTGGTGTAGAGGTCCCGCAGCTCCGCCTCGGTGAGCCGGCCCAGCACCTGGACATTGGGCGGAAGGGTCCCGGAGACCAGCCGGCGCACGAACGAGGCGGACTTCGAGCCGAAGAGCTTGAGCGGGATGCCGGAATCGATCAGCATCTGCAGGGCGGTCGAGTCCGTCTCTTTTCCCAAATAGCCGAGAACGTAGTCCCGTGAGGGCTGTCTCGTGGACGGTCCAAAGCTCGAGTTATAGTAGATCGGCAGGACCCCGCGCACGGGGACGCCACGGGCCGAGTACCAGGCCCCGACCCAGTGGGTGCTCGAGTAGACCCGCGAGGCGAGCGCCCCGCACCGGCGGAGGTGATGCCAGTCCACCAGCCCCACGGGCGGAGCGGCGAGCGTGAAGGCCACCTTGAGGGTACGGTCGACCCCCCGCTTCATCGCATCCAGACCCAACGGACCGGACTGGACGTACCAGAGATCGCAGGGATAGGCCGTGGTCATCGAAAGGTTGACCACGAGGCCCGGTCGGGTCCGCAGGGCCTCTCGTACCCGACGGTAGTTCGACCGGAAGAAGGAATCCTTCGTCCACGAGACGATGTAGGACGGGATCTCGTCCCGTTCGTGCCGAGGTCGGAGGAAATGGCCCCCCCCGTTGATGGGCTGGATCCCCTTCGACTCGAGCGCGCGCTCCACGCTGGTGGACAGAAGAGGGGCGGCAACGGCCACGTCGAACCGTTGCGCCAAGCGCTCGAGGAGATCGATCCGGTTCGAGTACTGGATGAACTCGGGATCGAGCAGGGGCTCGGTCACGAACGTGACCGGGTCGGACATCAGGCCCTCCGGCGGGCTGGGATCGAACGGTCGCTGGCGCGCGCCGAGCGGGTACCGCGGCCGACAGCGGTTGATGGTTCGGCCTCAGTAGTGAACAATGCGGCGCACCGGGATTCGCGGGACGCGCCCCATGCATATATACGTGCTGTATAACTTGCGATCTTTTTCGGGGAGACGATCCCCCGGGTGAGACCGTCGCATGGTCACGCACCAGGATCGAGTAGGGCGAGGGCGGCCAAGGGGACGAACTCCCCTGACGTGAACTTCCAGTCCGGGCGCTTTCTTAAGCTATCCGTTCCAACAGCCACGTCGGGATCGGCCGGGAATGCGATGCGAAGGGCTCGAACGTAGGCGTGCGTATCTGTCGAGCGGGCGGGGTCGGTCGGGTGGTCCCGCCCGGGGGCGGAAGCCGCTGGCCCATTTTCGCGCGAGAAGTGAGAGGGCCGGGGCCATCTATATGGCCGGGGCCCCGTGGCCGGTCCACTGAGGCCCCATTGCCGACATCGAGGATCCGGACGCTCTTCGGGTTCGAGCCCGGCGCGCCCCGGTTCGCCCGGCTCTCCTATCGTCAGTGGGTCTGGATCTTCGTTGCGCTCTCGGCCGCGATCCAGAGCGTGCTCTCCTGGCTGTACTACCAGGACTTTCACGCCCAGGAGGGCGGCGACCTGGCCATCTGGATGCAGGCGCTCTGGTCGACGAGCCACGGGCGGTTGTACTGGGAAACGACGAGCTACATCCGGACCGGTGTTCCGACGCTCCTCGGGATCCACTTCTCCTGGGTCGCGTTCGCGATCTACCCGGTCTACTGGGCCCTCCCATCGGCCTCGACCCTGTTCGTCATCCAGGCCGCGGTCGTGGCCCTCGCGGCCCTCCCGCTCCAGCGATTGACCCAGCTGGTCACCGGCTCACCCAAGAAGGGGCTGGTCGCGGCCTTTCTCTATCTGATCTGGGCCCCGCTCTACGCGGGGATGCCGGGCACCTTCCACCTCGAGTCCTTCTTACCTCTCGAGCTCTTCGGGCTCGTCCTGCTCTGGTGCCAGGGCCGGTACCTCCTTGGGCTCATCGTGGGGGTCTTCGCCGGGTTCACCTTGGATGTCGGTCCGGTCCTGTCGTTCCTGATCGGGGCGATGTTCCTGACCTATCCGATCCAGTCCCTGTGGGTCCGACGGTCCCAACCCGTCGACCTGCCTCGCATCTCCGCCGGGTCTCCCGAGCCTTCCTCGGGTCCCCCCGGACGCACGGACCCGGTTCCCGAGCCGTCGGTGCCCTGGGGACGCCGGCTCTACGGGATGCTTCGGACCCCGCTCTTCCAGATGTCCCTCGCTCTGATGGTGATCTCCGTAGCGGTGTTCTTCGCCGTGCGGTTCCTGGAGGCCGACTTCCCCGGTTGGGTCGGGCTCAGCGGCCCGTCCTTGCCGATCTTGCGGGTCGCGGGTCTCGCCTACTCGAACTGGTCGGCCAGCCTGCAGCTCAAGATCGAGTTCTGGCTCCTCCTGTTCGCGACGGTAGGGTTCCTGCCCTTCCTGTACCCGCGCGGCGTCATCCTCCTCGCTCCGTGGATGCTCTACACGTTCCTGGAGGCCCAGAACGAGTGGTACAACCTGCTCACGGCGTACGTGGCGATCGCGGCGGTCCCGCTGTTCATCGGGGTGGCCTTCGGTCTGAAGCGCATCTCGTTCACCGAGGAGATCACGGTTCCGAGCGACGCGCCCGAAGAGGAGCCGGTCGGGGACGAGGAAGAGGAAGGGACCGCGAGGGGGTCCGTCGCTCCCAGCACCCGGCGTCGCCCGGCCGGGGCCGCTCTCCGCACGCGGGCGTACACCGTCGCATCGATCGTCATTGCGGCGGCCTTCGTACTGAACGTGGCCCTGAGCCCGCTCACTCCCGTGATCCAGAGCGATCTCTACAACGACGGGAACCCGCTCTTCCACGGGGACCCGTACAACTTCAACTACCCGCTCACCCCGGGCTTCGCCGCGGTCCAATCGCTCTCCGGGATCATTCCCGCGCACGGCCGGGTCCTGACGACGCCGACCCTGCTCCCCTTGCTCAGTCAGGATCCCTCGGCCTACCCGACCGGCGTCTACCCGTTCCAGTACCTCCCCTTCAACGCGACCGACCTACCCACCTACGTTCTGGCGAACACCGGTTCCCTGTTCACGTTCAACGTCTACTTGGTCGGGTTCTCGCAGACGGTCTGGAACAGTTCGGTGTACGGGGTCCGAGGCTGGGTGCAGAACAGCCCGCTCGGCAGCGTCTTCGTCTTCCAGCTCGGCTACACCGGACCCGCGCAGGTGTTCGGACCGTTGGTCCCGGAAGGGTTCCAGTTCGCGATCGGTAGCGGCCTCTTCGCGGGGCCGGCGAGCCAGGTGGCCACCGTGATCTTGAACGGGAACCAGACGAAGGTCATCAATACGATCCCGAACGGGACCGGTGCGATGTGGTCCGTCGAGGACGTGGCGACCTCGCTCCCCGCGGGCGTCTACTCGGCCACAATGAACATCGAGGTGCCGGCCGGTCCTTCCTGTCCGAACGGCTCGACCACGGCCGTCGACCTCAATGTCTCGGCGCGCGTCCCGGGGTCTGTCCCCAGTGTGGCGGCCGGGTCCTTCAACGCCTCCGCGTCGTGCGGGGTCTGGACCGAGGTCGACGTCCCGCTCACGCTGATCGCCCCGATCCCCGGCTTCGTGCTCAGCGCGTCGCGCTCCGCACCCGAGCTCGCGGACCTCCAGACGGCCTCGGTCGCCTTGACGCCGGCTCCGGTCGACGAAAGCTGAACCTGGGTCCGTGGACCCTTGCTCCACCCAGGGTGCGCACCCAAGTGCGTCCCACAAGCCCCGGTCGGGGGCGGCGCGGATCCGATCTGGGTGCCTCAGAGCAGTTCGGGGATCGCCTTGCCGATCATGTGGGCCGGGGGAGCGAATCCCATCCGGGTGAGCAACGTGGGGCCGATGTCGTTGATCTTCTGCGTTCCGAGCCGCTTCCCCTGGGTGTCCTGAGGGGTGACCAGTAGGAAGAAGCCATCGAAGGAATGCACCGCGTCGTCCGGACCGGTATCGTTCTCCGCCAGGAAGAGCTTGTGATGCCCGACCGTGCCCGCTGATCTCCATTTGAGGTCACCGAAATAGAGCATGAGGTCCGAGGGGTCCCCCTGCACGTCCCGGTACGTCTCCCGCGGGAGGAGCACCCGGCACCCGAGAAGCTCGCCGTCCGGCCGTCGGACCTTTTCCAGGTCTGCGGTCAGCGATCGGGTGAGCTCGGGGATGTCGTCGGGCGCCACGATCCCCTCCGGTTCACGACCGCGTACGTTGAAGAAGACCCTCCCGTAGTACCCGCCGGCCCCCCAGGCCTTCGTGCGGGACCAGTCGATATCCGCCTTCTCCAGTTGGGTTCCGGGAGCGGCCGCGGTGTTCCGGTAGGTGAGGTACCCTTTCTCGGCGAGCCACTCATTGAGGCAGAAGCAGCCGGTCATCGCCTGGCTCCCATGATCGGACACGAGGAGGACGGTGACGTCCGGCGGCACGAGCTCGAGCAGGGAGGCGATCTCCGTGTCGAGGAGGTGATAGTACTCGTCCGCCAGGGCGCTGAACACCGGATGGGGCTCGTAGCGATTATGGTCCGGGTCGAAGTACTTCCAGAACGTGTGATGGAGGCGGTCCGGTCCGATCTCGTGGATCGCGAAGAAGTCCCAGGCCTCCTTCTTCCATAGATGGCGCGCGACACTGAAGCGGCGGCGGGTCATCTCGAAGAGCTGGCGACCGATCCGATCCCGGTCCTCGGCTCGGAAGGAGACGTCGAAGTCGTACCCCCCCGCGACGTTCAGGATCTCCGGCACCATCGACCGGGGCCAGACGAAGTCCTCCGCCCCCTTCGGGGTGAGGAAGTCCGAGATGTACACTCCGTTGACCTTGGGAGGCGGGTACCCCGGCGGCATGCCGATCACGCAGGAGCGACGACCCTGCTGGGAGAGCAGGTCCCAGACCTGGGGATGTCGGATCAGCTTGGGGGTCGGTAGGTAGGATTCCCAGTACGTCCCCTTGCGGCGGTGGTGGAATCCGTAGAGTCCCAGGGAGCCCGGGTCCATGCCCGAGAACATGACCGCCCACGCGGGGACGGTGATGGGTGGGTCCGTGCTCCAGAGCGTTCCGGATCGGCCCCGTTCCAGGAGCCTCCGGAAGGTCGGCATCTGAGGAAGGAACCTCTCGAAGACGAAGCCTTGGGGCACCGAGTCTAGACCAATGACCAGTACTCGCTCGTTATCTGTCAATGCGCGGCCGGGAACAACGGGTCCCCATTAAGCTGTCGAGATTCTCACTTTACGTCGGATACAAGGAAATCGTGACCGATATCTGGGCACCCAACGGAACCGTCCGGCCGGGCGGCGAGGCGGCCGGGGGTCGGGCGGGACCGACACGAACGCCGACGGAAGTGCGACGCACCCTCCAACGGACTTCGGATCCTCCCTCGCCGGCGGGTCGTTCTCTCGATAGGGCGGCCCGCCGCGTCCCGACCGGGTCCGGTACTGGTCGATCACGGAGGCAGTAGGCGTTGCCGAACGACGCGAGACCATCGACGGAGGCCCGCCCTACGTTCGACTATCTGATCGTGGTCGCGGACCCCGACCCGGTAGCCTCCGCGGTCGCCGGAGAATGGGGGACACCGCCGACCACCGGGTCTCGCGTGGGAGACGCTCCGATCCGGCAGCTCTCGGAACACGCCGGTCTGGTGCGACGTGCGGAGCTGCACATCCAGGACGATCTTCTCGGAGCGCAGCTTCCCCCCGAACTGCGTTCCGCCCATCTTCCTCTGGTCTTTCCGTCCGTCCACCGGAGCGAGAGCGGCACGCCCACCGTGACCGTGCATCCGCTCGGGAACCCAGGACCGACCGCCGACGTCGGGGGTCGACCGCGGTCCCTGGTCGCGACCGCGCCACGATTGCAGACCCACACGCTCCGTCGTATCGCGGAGGTGGGCCCGGCCCAAGGTTTCGGGGCGACGTTCGAGGCCACCCACCACGGCCCCTACCTCGAGAACCCCGCGTTCTTCGTCGAGATCGGTATCCGGGACGAGGAACCCCCACCCGATGCGCTCGTCAAGGCCTACGCCCGGATACTACCCGACCTGCACGAGGACCCGACGGACCGCATCGCGCTCGGGGTCGGCGGGGGGCACTACGCACCACGTTTCACGGACCTCGCTCTGCGCCGACGATGGGCGTTCGGGCACATCCTCTCCCGACACGGGCTCGCGATGATGACCGAGGCCACCGCGCATGAAGCGGTGCGCCGGACACCGGGCGCCGAGGGGATCCTGTTCCACCGGGTCGAGGACGAACGGACCGCGCTCTTCCGATCGATCGGTCCGCACCTGCGCGAGACCGATGCCGAGCTCCGCAACGGAGCGGGCGATCGGATCAGTCGCTCTTCTTCTTCTCCGCCTTCTGGTACATGACCGCACCGGACCGGTACACGGCCTTCCCCAGGCGGACGTTCTGGATCGAGGCCACGTGGGGCGCCCGCTCCGCGAGCATCATGCTCTCGATGACCTGCCGGAACAACGCGCTCTGGTTGATCTCGGGGTGGCGGTCCAGAAAGGCGTTCTCCTCGTGGGTGATCGTGATGTTCTTACGGAGCATTCCGGCGGGCATCGGCCCCGTGCGACGGTGCGCAACCATACGCCCGCGCAGACAGTGACGCATATTTATGCGTATGCATGCACGGGAACGAGTTATACGTTAATCCGTGAAGTATTTTCCGAGGGGTCCTGCAATAATCGTTGCGGTCGTTGCGGGGTCGAAGGCGATCGCCGCGGCACGACGCATCTCCGCCGGAGAAACGGCCCGCAAGAGCGCCGGCCACTGCAGATAGAAATCTCCCGGCAATGCGTGATATACGACATCGACGGCGAGCTCATGGGCGCCGCCCGTCGTCTCGAGCTGAAGGGGCCCCTCTCCGATCGCGCTCTCACGGATCTGATCGAGCTGCTCGCTCAGGACGAGCTCGCTCCGGATGCGGTCCACCTCGGCCTGGATCATCGGGAGGACCTTCTCGACCCGCTCGGGACCCGTCCCGGCGGACGCCTGCCAGACCCCGCCCCAGCGCATCGCGTCGAACTCGCTCGACGCGTCGTACGCGAGCCCATGACGTTCCCGGACCTCTTGGAAGAGCCGAGAGAGGAGCGGCCGCCCGCCGAGCACCTCGTTGGCCAGGAACGCGGCCGGGAACTCCGGGGCGCTCCGGGCGATCGAGGGGCCGCCCATCCGTATCTCGACCTGCGAGCGCCCGCTCATCCGGATCCGTTGCACCGAGCGGTCGGTGGTCCCGGGGCGGGGCATCGGCGGGGTCGGGGGGGCCTTGCGGTCCGCGATGGACCGGAACCGGCGGCCGATCCCCCGACGGATCTCCGCGAGGGGCCGCCGGGACGTGACGATGACGAGGCCGCCGCCCCCGGTGAAATGCTCCTGATGAAAACGATGCAGATCACGCCTCTTGATCCGGAGCACCGTCGCCCTCCGACCGTTCCCGGTCTCGCGGTACGGATGGCCGCGGGGGAACGCCACCCGGAACAGCTCGCGTTCCGCTCGGCTGTCGGGGTGGATGGCCTCCCGGAGCTGCCGTTCGAGGATCCGCCGACGGACCCGCTCGATATCCGACGACTCGAACCGGGGGGATTGGATCGCGAGGGCCCACAGGTCCAGCAGTCGCTCCCGAGCGCTCTCGGGACCCCAGACCGTGACCTCCATCGACTCCGCATCGTCCCGGACGGAGAGCGTGCCACCGAGCCGGTCGAGCTCGCGGGCGAACGGGATCCGCGAGAGCGGGCCGGCCCCGCTCGAGAGGAGCTCGCTGACGAACGCCGAGGTCCCTTCCGAGCCCGCGGCGTCGTACGCGAAGCCCGCGGGCGCGACGAACGTGGCCGAGAAGCTCGCGGCCCCGGCCGGGGAGGCCTGCCGGGCCATGGTCAGCTCCTCGATCGCGTCGCCGTACTCGACGATGAGAGGGCCCGGTCCATCAGTCATCGCCGACCACCTCCGTGGGTTCGTAGCGGACGACCGTGCGGGCGCTGGGGCGGAAGATGTCCGAGGCGGCCGCTCGCACGGCCTTGGGGGACGTGGTCAGGACCCGATGCAGGAGCTCGCCCTCGACGGACGACGCCCCCAACGTCGCGAGATACCCGAGCCGGAAGCCGGCCCGCGAGGCGCCCTCGTACGCGAGCTCGGCCCCGCGTCGGACCTTGGTCCGTGCCTCGAGGATCTCCGTCCGGGTGGGGCCGCGTCGTACCAGCCGGTCGATCTCCTTGTGGATCCGCTCTTCGAGACGGTCCAATGAGACCTCGGCGGCCGCTTGGGCATGGACCGTGAAGAGACCGGGATCGAGCTTCGGTCGGAACTCACTGGAGGCCCGGAGGGCGAGCCCCGGCTCCACGAGGGAACGGAACAGGCGGGAGGAGGGATGCTCCGAGGATCGGAACCAGCTGTTGCTGGCCGTGAAGAGACGGGTCTCCCCGCCCAGGATGACATCGAGCAACATCACGGCGGGCGTCGAGGGGTCCGCGAACGCCGGGGCCCGCCAGCCGATCCGCAGGAACGGGGTGGTCCCGGGCCCGGACAAGGATCCCCGACGCTCCCCGCGGGGGGCGGGCTCCACGGCCGACACCCGGGGGTCGTCGCCCTCCGCGGGTAACGGGGAGAACATCGCCTCGACCTGGTCGCGGGTGGTGACGGGGTCCAAGCCCCCCGCGATCACGAGGATCGCGTTCTTCGGGCCGTAGAACCTCCTATAGTAGCTCGCCAGCTGGTCGGGCGTCAGGTTCCGGATATCCTCCTTGTGCCCCAACGTCTCCCAGCGGTACGGATGGATGCGGAAGGCGAGCGCATAGAGCTCCTCCTCGGCCTGGAACTCGGGCCAGTTCTCGTTGCCCTCCCGCTCCGAGTAGATCACGGTCCGTTCGCGCTCCACCTCTTCGGGGGCGAACAGCGCCCGGGTCATCCGGTCCGCCTCGATGTCGAGCGGGAGGGCGAGATGCTCGCGGGGAACGATGGAGAAGTAGGCGGTGAAGTCGCTGTCGGTGAAGGCGTTCAGCGTCCCTCCGACCGAGACGATCGCCCGATCGATCGCGCCCTTGGTGTACCGGGGGGATCCCTGGAAGAGCATGTGCTCGACCCAGTGCGAGGCCCCGGTGATACCGAGCCACTCGTTCCGGGACCCGACCCGGTACCAGACCCACACGCTCGCGGTCGGGCTTTCCGGCAGCGGGCAGAGAAGGACCCGCAGGCCGTTCGGGAGGACGAACTCATCGATGGGGCTGGGACGACCGAGATGGGGCACGGCGGCGCCACCGGATCTCGCGGCTATAAGGGGGCACCCGGGATCGATGCGAACGGTTATCGGAACGGCCCCACCATCGGGTCGCGTGAACCCGTTCGTCCGCCTCGTGCGGCTCGGCAACACCATCGTCTCGTTCGCCGGCACGATCGTCGGGGGTCTCGATGCCCGAGGGCATGTCTGGAACGTTTCGTCCTCCTTTCTTGCGGTGCTGGTCCTGGCCGGTCTCTCGACGGCCTGCGTGACCGCGGGAGGGAACGTCCTCAACGACATCCTCGACCGAAGGTCCGACGCCACCAACCATCCCGACCGTCCGCTGGTGACCGGTGCCATCTCGGTCCGTTCGGCCCATGCGCTCGCGACCGGCCTACTGATCGCGGCCTGGGTCCTGATCGTTCCGATCGTGCTGGCCGCTCCGCTCCTCCTGCCGATCCTGGCGATCGCGGAGGGTTCGGTCCTCACCTACGAGTTCCGGTTCAAGGCCCGCGGACTGGCCGGCAATCTCCTGGTCGCCCTCCTCACCGGCCTCGTCTTCATCTA
>JBARHO010000226.1:0-11205 GCA_049799275.1 Thermoplasmata archaeon | reverse complement strand
CGGTGTCGACGGGGAACAAGATCACGTTCTCGGAGTCGAACGGGACCTACGCGTTCACGATCGTGTCGGCGGGGTACAGCGAGATGTCGAACCCGACGAGCCCGTTGACGGTGAACGGAGCGGCGGTACCGGTGGCGGTGACGTTCACCTAAGCAGCGAGCATCGGACCCTCAGAGCAACCTTTTCCTCAACGAGGCCGCGGACGGCGATGGGCCGCCCGGCCTTCCTTTCTGTTTACTGACCTTCAGCTACTTCGACACGTGCGGATTCCCGCCCAGGTAACGTACCGGTCGTGGTCCCCTTTTTTCTCAGTCGCCCGATCCGAGCTGCCCTTATCGAAGGGGACTCCACCCGGGATTACCGGGCCCGGTCAGGAGGTGGATGGGAAACCCTCCGTAGCGGCCTGCTCCGTAACGGTGGAGGATCGGGCGGACTTTCCCCGGCAACGTATCATTATGTATGGAAACGGGCTAGACAGCTGCGATGATGCGTGTGCCGTTCGCCGTGGTGGGTGCGGTCGTTCTGGCGTTGATCATGGTCGCCTCCGGGCTCGCGGTCGCCTCCTCGCCGCCAGCGACAGCGGTGTCGACCGAAGCCGCGCTAACGGCCACTGCGACGGCCTCCGGTGCATCGACCGTTCAGTCGCCGGCCGGAGCGGACGCTGGGGGGTTCGCCATCAACTCTCACCTGGCGTCGACCGTGGCGGACGACGAGCGAGCGCTGGAGACCCACGGCGGGAGCGCCTTGACCCTCCATCCTCCGAACCTCCATGAAGCGCGCTCCTTGCGTTCCACCGGTGGCAACGTCGCACCGCTCTACGACATCGCGCCCGCCCCGATGGGGGTCGCCTACTACGGGCTGAGCAACACCACCGGGACCGTACGGAACACCACCGCGAACACGACGAGCCTCGCGGGCACGTTCTCCACGACCGATCCGCTCGGCGAGCAGACCGAAGAGTTCGACGATCCGGCCTTCGTTCAACCGACCCAGGACGCCTACGGAGCGCAACTGAACGCCGTCCTCGTGAACGTGTCCCTCTTTGGCCAGACCTCGTTCTACAACCCGAAGGATCCCGACGCCCCCACGGGCTGCCCCTCGATCGGCGCGTACGTCGGACTTCCCGGGAAGGCCTGCCCGAACGAGTTCTGGATGCAGAACTTCATCGAGTACACCGTCTCCACGCACCGACTACAGATCGGGGATGAGATCTGGAACTTCTCGAACGCCTTCGCCAACTGGTCGAACGTCGACGATCAGAGCGCGGTGGGCCTCGGCTCGATCGACTACGGACTCTACGGTCTCGCGGGCGTTGGGTACGGCCCCAGTCTGACGGTCTCCTATCCGTTCACGGTCGCGCTGTACATCAACACCACCCGAGGCCCCTGCCACCTGGATACCGTCCCGGGAACGGGCGTTCCCTCGTGCACGGTGGATGGGAGCACCGTGAGCGAGACCGCCCCCGTGAACGAGATCTTCTTCAACTATACGGTCTGGAACGCCGCCGGTCAGAAGGTCTGTCCGGTCAGCCTGACGCCCGGCACGGTCTGCGGCGAGTATGACGACGTCTTCTTCAACTCGGTGAGCCCGTCCATCAATCCGCACGGGGTCCCCCGATACGGACCCGACCACCGGATCGGCTCAGCGACCATCCAGGCGAACGGAAGTGCCTACGACCCGGTCGGGCTCACCAACGATTACGAGATGGACTACGGCATCGGATCCGACGACGGTTCGACGAACGGGGTGGCCTACGCCAACGGGACCGTCGGGATCGATTACTGTCCGAACGCCCACACTCGTCCGAACGGAGAGTGCTCCAGGTACAGCGCCACCCCGGCCGCGAGCGACTTCGGAGGCGAGACCGGCGAAACGAGCACGGGGGAGCTTTCCTATTGGTCGCCCCAGGCAACCCCCACTGGCGCTGGCCCGCTCACCGGTGCGGGCGCCCCCCTTGCGCACCTCGTCACAGGCCCATCGTTGCTCCTAGGACTGTGGAACATGTCCGGCGTGCCCTATCCCGGCGGCTCCGGGGACGAGGCCCTGAGCTACGCCCATATCGCTCCCGCGAACGCGTGGATCGGGATCGCTGCCGGCGCCGGCGTCTCCAATCAGTCCAGGTTCCAGGTCGCGCCCACGTTCGGCTGGTTCTCTTACTGGAGCGGCTCGGGAGGTAGCCCCACCGCGACCCGGCTCGGATCCGACCTATACCTCCCGAAGGGGATGTACACCGTCGAGGTCCTGTTGAGCGGGTATACGCCGGTGATGCGGACCGTGGACCTCACCACATCCGGACAGGCCCCGCAGATCTCCTTGACCCGCGACCTCTCGACAGGGGTCTATACGCCCGAGTGGGCGTTCAGTAGCTCGGACCTCAAGAACCTCTCTGTCTCGGGAGCCGGGACCACGTCACATCCCTACCTGCTCTTGGGGAGCACGCCCACGATCGGGGCTCCATACGGGACCTCCGGTTCCCTGTCCTGGTTGTTCTCGGACCTGAACGATTACCTCTTCACCGTCTGGATCGGGGCCTACATCAACAGCACGACCGCCGTGGCCCAGTTCGATCCGGCCCCATCGCTGTCCATGGTCTATCCGACGTGGCAGTATTCGGAGCTCGGGTATTTCGGCGCCCCGACCACCAACCAGTTCCAGTTCTATCTCGACCACGTCCAGAACTTCGCGCTGACCGGTGGGACGCACCTCTACTCTTGGGCCGGGGACGAGGCGGTGCCGATCTACAGCGTGATCTGCAACACCTGCGAGAACGTGCTCATCGCTTCCAACACCTTCGCGGTATCGTACGGTGGGATCGATCTCGTGAACGGCGGGACGACCGCCGCGAGCCTATCGGGGAATACGCTCGTCAATACCCGGAACGTGGTCTGGAACAACACGTTCGCCCGGGCACCGCCGACCGCCGGGGTCTATCCGGCGCGATATCTCATCAGCTTCCTCGGAGAAGCGTACGACCGGGTGTACGACAATCGGATCGCCAACTTCTCGTCCGTCCCGGACAACGGGATGAGCGGAGTCAGCGACATCAACTTCGAGTGGTGGAACGCCACGTGCCGGGCCGGATACCAGCCCTTGGCCTCTCCGGTCTACCCGGGCGCGGTCCCGTGCGAGCCGCTCTCGTACGCTCAGAGCCTTGACGGCGTCGTGC
Organism: Thermoplasmata archaeon; assembly: GCA_049799275.1. Classification (GTDB taxonomy): domain Archaea; phylum Thermoplasmatota; class Thermoplasmata; order Lutacidiplasmatales; family UBA184; genus Lutacidiplasma. The sequence goes on along the minus strand of JBARHO010000226.1, from coordinate 8,039 downwards.
TCACCGGGAGCATCATCCACTCCTCATCCCAGGGCGGGAACTTCTGGGGCGCTTACGGGAACACCGCGAACCCCTACGGGAACCTCCCCGTCGTCCTGCGGACGAAGAGCCCCACGGCGGGCGGTCTCAAGGTCACGACCGTGTCCGGTGCCGGCGGCGATTACGCGCCGCTCATCGGGTATTCCGTGTATCGCGTGACGTTCACGGAATCCGGACTGCCGCGCACCCCGACCCCCTCCGCCTTCACGGTCCGGATCGACGACCCGGCGGGTCCGGGCTGGTACAACGAGACCGGCACCTCGGCCTCACCCGTCGGCTGCGCCTCCCGGACGATCTGCTTGATCTTCTATCTGCGCGACGGGAGCTATTCGTTCACCGTATCCAAGGCATCGATATCGGGCACGACCTATCTCCCCAGCCCCGCGATGGGATCGTTCGCGATCTCCAAGTCGTCGGTCGGCCCCATCTCGGTCACCTTTGGACCGGCTCGGGCGACGGTGCCCGCCGATCCACGGATCACGGTCCCCGCGGTTGGGTTGCCCCGGCTAGCAAGCTCAGGCCCGGTCTTGGGAAGGGCGTTCTGATCCCGGGGACCGGTTCGAAGGGGGGTTCCCGGGAGCGAGCGGGAGGTCCGGTAAGGCCCGGCGCGCTTTGGCCTAGGATCCCGGTCCCCACGCACGGCTCGGAGCTGCCAGACCCTCGAACCAGTTCTTGGGGATGCGGAGTGGCTCGTCGTCCAACCACAGTCTCGGATCCGCAGGGGACCCCGTCGATCTAGTGCGGTGGAGGTGCGCGCCTGGCCCTCGCGCCCGAGGTCGGTCCGCCCTTCCCTGAGGGTGCGCGAGTGGTCCCTGATCTCGTTCGCCGTCTCCACACGATGGACGCGCCAACGGCGAGCAGCACCGCTCCGACCGCCGGGAGGAGGATCATCCAGTTCTCGAGGAGCATTCTCAACGGGCTGACGACGCTGGTCCCGGTCAGCCGGCTCCCGGGCCCCGTAACGATCAGTTCCAATGATTGGTGATCCGACCGCCCGTACGCGTCCGTCACGGTGGCCGTAACGTTGTAGGCGCCGGCCGAGGTAGGCCGACAGTAAAGGGTCGAACCGTTCGTCGACGCACACCCGGAGGGGAGACCAGAGTACTGATAGGAAAGGGGGATCGCTCCGCCTGAGACCTGGACCGAGAGCTCGGTCGCATTCCCGAGCGTGATCTCCCCGGAGGGGTTGGCGCTGAACCCTTCGATCACCGGGGGTGGCGCGATCGGCTGGAAGTCCACCGAGACCGAAAGGTCCGCACCCGCGATCAAGAAGTCCCCGGACGCCGGCGAGCTCGAGTACCCGCTCACCGGTGAAACGAAGTAGCCGTAGGTCCCGTTGGTCTCCGTGAAGCTGACGACCCCATCCCCGGAGGAGTCCGTGACCTCCAGGCTTCGTACGCCGTTGCCCGTGCCCTGGAGCGTGACGCTCCAGGAGATGTTGGGCAGGAGCCCATCTTCGTGGAACGAGACCCCGTAGAGCGGTGAAGGGACCACGACACGTGGGATCAGTCCTACCGTGAGGTTGGCCCCCGCGCGATCCAGGGTCACGGATACGTTCTGACCGAGATAGCCAGCGGCGTTCACCTCCACATCATACATGCCGGGTGGAAGGAGCAGCGCGAACTCCCCGAGGCCGTTCGTCTCGTTGACACCCGAGAGCCCAACGCCGGAGTAGGCGACGCTCGCGTTCGGGACCGGCGCGGAAGTGAGATCGTTCTCGATGATCCCCGTCAAGCCAGCCGGGGTGGGGGAGAGCGTGAAGGTGACGTTCGTTCCGCTGCCGTTGATGACAACGATCGTGCTGGCATTGACGAACCCGGACGCGCCGGCGGTGACCTGATAGGTGCCGTTCACCAGGAGGGCCGAGGTGGTCCCGAGCGACGAAGTGGCCGGGAAGGACCCGGCCGAGGACCCCGTATAGGAGACCATCGCTCCGGCGATCGGGGTCCCGTTCGAGGCCTGCGTCCGCACGGTCAATGTGAAGACCGAGGGTGCCGGGGTCAGCGTCTCGCTCGTGGACCTCGGCGCACCGCTGATCGTCGTGTTCCAATGGGTGATCAGGAAGCCGGGGGCGCTCGCGCTGAAGGAATAGCTCCCGTTCGTGAGCTCGCCGACGGTGTACCCGGCGGAGGACGTGGGACCGCCGAGCTCGTAGGTCTGGCCGTCCAGGGCGTAGGTGACGTTCGCGCCCTCGATCGGCGCCCCAGTCGGGCCGACGACCCGGACGGTGAGAGCATACGTGGTGGGAGGTGCGGCCCCGATCGAAAAGCGGACCCCCGTGACATTGGAGCCATCCACGGTCGCGGCGATCGTCGCGTTCGGGAAGCCGCCTCGGACCGCTTCGAGCGTGTACGTTCCGTTGAGCAGCACCCCGGAGGCGAAACCTCCCGACGGCCCCGGCGTCGTGGGCCAGAAGTCCGTCACGGGGGGCGGGCCGCTGAGGACGCGGACCCAGGCATAGGCGATCGGGGTGCTCCCGTTCATCACGCGCACGGTGTACTTGTAGGAGGCCGGCACGCGGACGAGCGTGATCTCTGGACCCGTGAGGTTCGCGCCGTGCACCGTCACGTTGACGGCCTTCGGAACATACCCGAGGAGCGTGGCCGTGAGGGACCAGGTCCCGTTGGGGAGTTGGAGGGTGTACGTGCCCGAGGTCCCCGTGACCGAGGTCTTATTGACCGCCCCCGGGACGTTGCTGGTGACGAACGATCCGAGCGTGGCGTGTCCACTGACCGAATAGCTCCGTTGAAGGACGAAGTTCACCGTACGGTCGGCCCCGTGGACGGTGACGGTGGCGATCGTCGGTGCATAGCCGGGAGCGCTCGCCGTGAGGGTCCAAGTGTCGTTCGGAGAGGGCATCGTGTAGGTCCCCGCGGAGCTCGCCTGGGTCCAGTTGTCGACGGAGTTGGCGATCGTCGCGTCGGCGATCGGGTGACCGCCGGCGTTCGTCACCGTGCCCGAGATCGTATAGGTCGAATTGAGGTCGAACAGGTCGAACATCGGAGGGTACTCCGACCAGCTGTCGTTGTGGCCGGTGGAGCCGAGACCAAGGAGCCACTCGGTCGTGGTCAGGATGTCGAAGGTGTTGTACGGGATCGGTGAGGTGTAGCCGGCTCGCGCATAGGGGCTGACGATCGCGGTGTAGATATGGCCGCCGCCGTAGCCGAAGGGACCGTAATCAAAGTGGCCGACGGCGGTCGAGCCCTCATCATAGGTGATGAAGATCGCCGTACTGTTGAACCAGGACTCGTTCTCTACGCCCGAGATGAACGTCCGGAGCCAGGCGTCCCCGACGCTCACGTTGTCGTTGTGCGAGTCGTCGTCGTCGTTCGGGGTGACCCAGATGTAATTGGGCACGGTCCCGTCCGCGGCGCTCTGATTGTAGGCATCCATGGTGAGGATGTGGCTCGAGCAGACGGCGTAGGAGCCGGCCACGTCCTCGAAGCGGATGAACGGGCTGTGGCCCGGGGTGTAGAGCTGCCCGGCGGTGTCGGAGGTGTTCGCATCGCAGGCGACGGGCATGCTCTCCTCGTACTCGCCCCAGGTGAGCCCGGCCGTTCCGACGAGATCGGCCACGCTGGGTGTCGTCTCGTTGAACGCGACGCTCTCGACACCGGAGACCGCGGCGACGTAGTCGATCGGAGAGTTGTGGTGGGTGGACCAGAAGTTCCCGGCCACGGCGTTGGTCTCCGTCAACTGGTCCTCGAAGGGGCCGTACCGAAGGACGGTGGAGTACTCCTGGTTCTCGTCCATGATGACGAGGACGTGTCGGATCGGGGTGGGAAAGGAGTGAACGGTGCCCGATTGGACCCGGACCGAGGCCGAGCCGGTGCTGGGCGTGGAGAGGGAAGGGACCAGCAGTGGACCGCTCGCCAGGATCATGATCACGGCGGCGAGCGTCGCCCGTGATCGCATGCGCGGCGGGATGGTTCTCTCCCCACCGGCTGACCCGGTGAGCTCGCGGAAACCCGGACCTGCGTACTTGAACGTGCTTAGGAAGTCTCAGAACGCAGTTCGCTCTCGGAATGGATCGTTCGATCGGCGTTCGCCCGGCCGTCCCGGGCGCGGCCGGCACGAAGGCCCTGTCGGTGCGGCCCGGGATTTCTCACTCTTAATGGAATGCCGAACAAGCATCCTCGCTCCGGAGCTCATCCGACCTGTCGCAAGACCGGACGAATTTCAAGTCGCTTTATGTATAGGGACGCATTAGGCCCCCGCCTATGGCTCGTTCGCCCTGGGCAATGTTGGGAGCAATCGTCCTCGCGCTGATCATGGTCGGGTCCGCCCTTGCGGTCCTCTCGTCACCGTTGGTTTCGAATAGTCCTTCGAACCCTGCGAGCCCCGTAAAGGCGACGGCGGCTGTGAGCTCCCCGAGCCCTTCCGCAGCCTCGTCCCTACCGGCGGGCAAGACCCTCGGCATCAATTCGGCCTTGGCGGCCTCCGTGAAGGCGGGCCAAGAACGGATCACCGTCAGTGGCGGCAATCCCGCGGCCATCCATCCCCCTAACCTCCATCAAGCTCCTCCTCTCTCCTCGACCCACGGTGTGGTCACCCCGCTCTACGCCACCTCCCCCGCCCCCATGGGCGTCGCGTACTACGGGGAAAGCAACACGACGGGCACGACCCAGGCCACCACGCTCAACACATCGAGCTTGGCGGGCACTTGGTCGACGACGGATCCCGATGGGATCCAGGCCAACTACTTGGACGGCAGCAATACCGGGAACCCGGCCGGGGCCTACGGGGCCCAGCTGAACGCCGTCCTGACCAATGTCACACTGCAAGGACAAACGGCCTTCGCGACGGACAACAACGCGCCCACGGGATGCCCATCGGCAGGCGGATACGTGGCGCTGCCCGGCAATGTCTGCCCGAACGAGTTCTGGATGCAGACCTACATCGAGTACACTGTTTCGACCCACGTGCTGCAGGTCGGGGACGAGATCTGGAACTTCTCCAACCCGACGGCGAACTTCGAGGGCACCGGAACGAAGACCATGGAGGGATTCGGGACCGTGCAGGACTCGGAGCTCTACGCGCTCTCCGGCAGTGGGTACGCGTTCTCTGTTACGATCCCCTACCCCTTCACCCTCGTGCTGTACATCAACACCACTCAGGGCCCCTGCCACGTGGACAGCCCGACCGCCAAGGGCGGCGTTCCCTCGTGCGGTACCCTCAGCACGACGGAGCCGAACAACGAGCTCTTCATGAACTACACGATCCTGAACTCGGGCGGGGCGCGCGTCTGCCCGACCGCCCTCTCCGGGAACCGACCGTGTGGCGAGTATGATGACGTCTTTTTCAACTCGGTGAACCCCTCCACTCCGACCGTCGGGGTCCCCGTGCACGGTGCGAACGGCCAGATCGATTCGGCTGGGATCGAAGCGACCGGGAGCGCGTACGATCCGGTCGGGCTTACCAACGACTGGGAGATGGACCAAGGCATCGCCTCCGACGACGGTGCCACCAACACCATCACCTATTCCGACGGGGCCGTCGCGATCAATTACTGTACGAACGCGAACGTCTCGACGAGCCCGGGAACGTTCGGTCAGTGCCAGGCCTACAGCTCCCCGCCGGCGGCGGTCGATTACGGCGGCGAGACCGGGGAAACGAGCATCGGCGAGATGTCCTATTGGGCGCCGCTGACCGGGGCCGGTCCCAGACCCATTGCTGGCGGAGGTGTGCTCGGACTGGGTGCTCCACTGGCCTACTTGGTCACCGGACCCTCGCTCTTGCTCGGTCTCTGGAACATGACGGGCAATCCCTACCCCTACCAGTTGACCCACAATGCCGGCGGCTATCCATTGAGCTATCAGAACATCGCGCCCGCGAACGCGTGGATCGGCGTCGCTCAGGGCGCCGGCGTGACCAGCCAGTTCTACTTCGGACTGGCTCCGACGTTCGGCTGGTTCTCGTACTGGCACGGATCGGGAGGTAGCCCCACGCTCACGCCCCTGAGCTACAACCTGTACCTGACACCAGGAATGTACACGGTCGAGGTGCTCCTCAGCGGGTACGACCCACAAACGGTCACCGTGAACATGTTGACCTCCGGAGCAGCACCCACGATCGTGCTGACCCCGGACTCCTCTACGGGCGCCTATACTCCCGAAGCCGCGTACAGCAACGCCGACCTGGCCAATCTATCGGTGTCCGGTTCGTCGCTCGTCGGCGCGGGCACCACGGGTAGCCCGTACCTCCCCGTAGGAGGCTCCCCCAATGAGCCCTCACAGTATGGACCGGCCGGATCGGTGTCGTGGCTCTTCTCGGGCCTCAACGACTATCTGTTCCAACTGTACATCGGGGCGTACGACAACGGCACGACCGCGGTCGCCCAGTTCAACCCTGCGCCGTCGTTCCTCATCAACTACCCCTCGTGGCAGTTGGGGGCCCTGGCGGAGTTCGATGCCCCGACGACCAACGGGATGCAGTACTACTTCCTCAACGGCGCGAACCTCGCGGTGATCGGAGCCACGGACCTCTACTTCTGGGTCGGTGCGGAGACGGGTCAGCTCTACGACATCATCTGCAACAACTGCGACAACGTCCTGTTCGCCTCGAACACGATCAAGGTCTCGGACGAAGGGGTCGACCTCACGACCGGTGGGGCGACTCTCCCGGTAGGTAACGCGCTCCAGAACACCCGGAACATCTTCTGGGGGAACACCCTCGAGCGGTTCCCCCAGACGGGCTACTCCGATGGGTTTGGAGGGTCCGCACCCTTCGGCATCTTCGCCCCGGGCGCGGTTATCACCGACGCGCAGAGCTTCGATCGGTTCTACAACAACGAGTTCAACGCGTTCAGCGCCACGGAGAACTACACGGTCTCAGACACCGGGTCGAATCTCGACTGGTGGAACGCGACCTGCGTGAGCGGGTACAAGCCCCTCGCGCAAGAGACGTACCCGGGAAGCCCGAACCCAGGCAACGGGGTTTGTGAGCCGCTCTCGTACTCGCAATCTCTCGACGGGTTCGCCATGACCGGCGCAATCAACGGAGCGAGCTATCAGGGCGGGAACGCCTGGTACACCTACGGGAACGAGCCAAACCCCTATGCCAACATCCCCTTCGTGGCCCGCACGACCACGGAGACCGGAACGGCGGGGATCTCGGCCGCGGTCACCGGAGCGTTCAAGTTCCGGGCCGGCGACTATGCCCCCTTGATCACCAGCTCGGTCTCCGAGCTGACCTTCAAGGCGACCGGGCTCCCGAGCTCGACGACCGCGACCGCCTTTGAGATGACGCTCGCGAACTCGACGGGGTACGGGTGGTTCAACGAGACCAACAGCAGCACGACGTTCTACCCCGCATCCTGCGGGGGCGGCACGTACACCTGCGTCAACTTCTACGTGCCCTTCGGGACCCTGACCTATGCCGCCTCTTCCGTGGGTCTGACCCCCACGCGCGCGGCGAACCCCGCGACAGGATCGGTCGTGTTCAACACGCCGTCCCAGATGGTGACGATCGCGTTCGCCCAATCGTACACCGTGACCTTCACGGAGACGGGATTGCCTGCCTCGACCCGCTGGTACGTGAACGTCAGTGGGCAGACCTCGGTGACGGGCACGACCACGACGCTCACGAAGTCCCTGCCGAACGGGAGCTACACGTTCACGGCGGCGACGGTGGACAAGCTCTACGCCCCGTCCTACACGCCGAGCTTCACTGTTGCTGGCGCGCCCGTGGGCGTCCCCGTGACGTTCTCGGTGTTCACCTACAGCGCGACGTTCACGGAGACGGGCCTACCGGGCGGGAACTGGAACGTGACGGCGAATGCGGTCAACATGGCGGCGGCGGCCGGAGGCCCGATCGTGTACCACTACTCGAACGGGACGTTCGTGAGCTACACGGTGGGTGTGTTCCAGGGATTCACGGCGAGCCCCTCGCACGGGAACTTCACGATCAACGGGGGACCGTTCTCCCAGTTGATCACGTTCTCGCGCGTGACCTACTCGGTGTCCTTCACCGAGTCCGGGCTACCCGTGGGTGACGAGTGG
>JBARHO010000225.1:0-2038 GCA_049799275.1 Thermoplasmata archaeon | reverse complement strand
GGTAACGACTCAGTTCCCTGGCCGTACGGATTGTAACTCTCCGACCGACAGGAAGTACTAAATCCGGGTTCCCCTTGGGTCATTGCCCGAGGACAATGTCACCCCGGGACCCCACACTCCTTTTGGCGCCGGACGCGGATGAGGAACCCATCCCAGTTTCCCCTCGGAAGCTCGCGAAACTGATCCGCGAGAACGAGGAACAGGCCCGTGAGTTGAAGGAGGCTCGGGAGGAGATCCGTCGCCTTCGCGAGGACAAGGCCCGATCCCGGGAGAAGAGCACGGCCCTGAAGTCGGCCCTCGATAGATTGCGAGGTTCCCTCGCCGTCCTCGGCACGGATGCCAAGACCGCCGCCTCCGTGGGCGTCCCCTCGAGTCGCGTGTTCTTCCGGCAGCCCCCTCCTCCCCCGGAGCACCGCCGATCCACCGGCGGTCAGCCCGGGCATCCGGGGGCCACCCGTCCCCGACCCACCCCGAATGCTCCTCCAAGGATCCTCGCGCTCAAGGCGTGCCCGAAATGCGAGGAACCCCTCGGCGATCCCTCCGACTCCTGGAGCCGTCCGGTCACTGACCTCCCGGCCCCAAGCCTCGAGATTTTCGATCTCGTGGTCCAACGGTACAAGTGCTCGGGCTGCGGCGAGCGGGTCCATGCGCCCATCCCCGAGGCATATCGGGGCGACTTTGGGCCGCGGCTGAAGGCGCTCGTGGCGGAGCTCCGAGTCCTCGGGATGCCCTTCGAGAAGATCGCAGAATTACTGAGGATGAACTACGGCCTCGAGGTGAGCGTGGCCTCGCTCCTCGCGATGGAGGAGGGCGTGGCGGAGTCCCTGGACGAGACGTATCGGGAGCTCTCCGAGGAGATGCTGGATGTCGAACGGACGCCCCACGCCCAAGGGGACGAGACCGGCATGCCGGTGAACGGGGAGACCGAGTGGCTTTGGGTGGGGACCTCACCCAACGCAACGGTCTACCGCATCCAAGAGGGCCGTGGCGGGGAGGAGGCGGCCTCGATGTGGGCCGGATATCGGGGGACGCTGACCCATGACGGGCTGGACGCGTACAACGCGGTGAAGGGAGCGATCCACCAGATGGATCTCGTCCATGTGAATCGCTGGTTGCAGGAAGTGGAGGCGAGTCACGGGATCGCGACGAGAGGATTGTTGAGCCAGCGGGGGCCGACGTACCGTCGGCGAGGTCGACCGCCGAGGGAATTCCTTCGGTTCGCCCAAGGGATCCGGGCGAGGCTACGGGCGGAAGTCCGGTGGGCCGAGCGCTATCCGAGAGTCCTGGCCCAATCTCGAGAGCGCCGGTATGCGAGAGCGGTGAGGTCCATGGGCCGCTTCCTATCGAGAGAGTGGAAGGACGAAGATGTGGTCCGCATCGCCAAGGAGCTGGGACAGCGGCTGGAGAGGCTGTTCACGTTCGTGAGGATCCCGGGGGTGCCGTGGAATTCCAACGAGGCCGAGCGTGAAGTGAGGGTCGCAGTCATTCATCGCAAGATCAGCGGCGGTCGAAGGACGGCGCGGGGAGCGTGGGTCCTAGAGCGACTGCTCACGGTGTGGAGGACCTGTGCCAAACGAGAGCTACGGTTCTGGGAAACCATCAGTGACAAGCTGGGTGGTCAAGCTCAAGGGGGCTTGGGTCCACCGTCAGTCGGGCCAGCGAGCTGAGTCGTTACGAGTAAATCATAACCCACCAAGAGGACTCCGAAGACCGACGCGAGCGCCATCGGCCACCAGAAAGTCCTAGGAGACAGTGACGGCGGCATTACGATAAGACCTCATAGGAGGTCGTTCAGAGCATCATTCACAAGTTTACCGGACTCGGACCCGGGCGACCCAGAAAGACGTTCGGGCGTCGACGGGGGCTCCGGGTCACTACTGCGAGTCGGATCAATAGTCCCTCCCGAGGCAGGCTGCGGAAGAGCCTCCGTTGGGCCGCCCGGCCACGTTCTGCCGTTCGTAGCACGACTTCGAGCTCTGACGCGTCGCGCGGCGAACACGATTAAGATGATCATGCCCGCGAAGATTGCTAGAGATGC
>JBARHO010000224.1:0-2988 GCA_049799275.1 Thermoplasmata archaeon | reverse complement strand
GCCGTCACGTTCCAGTTCCCGCCCGGTAGGCCCGTCTCCGTGAACGTCGCGCTGTAGGTGAACAGCGCGAAGGTCACGGGCACTCCCACGGGCGCACCGCTGACGGTGAAGCTCGGCGTGTAGGATGGGGCGTAGAGCTTGTTCACCGTCGCCGCCGTGAACGAATAGGTCCCGTTCGGGAGACTGATCGTGGCCGTTGTCGTGGTGCTGGTCAGGGATGCCTGTCCTGAGATGTTGACGTACCAGCGCGTCGCGGCTGGCAGTCCGCTCTCGGTGAAGGTCACCAGGTAGGCGGTGGCGAACGCGACGGTCACGATCTGGGACGGTGTGTTGAACACCACCGAGCCCGTGGCCGGGTTCGCTCCTTCGCCCGCGAGCGTCGTCGCTCCCGCGTAGCCGTAGGTCCCAAAGGGCACGTAGAAGTTCAGCGTCGTCGACACCGTGGTCGCCGTCTCGTTGAACCACCCGTATCCCGTCGAGTTCGTGATCCGCGCCTCGAACGCCGTCGCCGTCGCCGAGCTCGGGAGCCCGGTCTCGTGGACCGACAGCTCCGACACCGAGATCGTGATCAAGGGCGCGTAGTCGCCGGCCCGCGTTACGTTCGCCGCCGATATGCCCGCTGTTCCGGTCTCCGTGGTGGTGCGTGCCACGAACGGGATGTTCGCGTAGGGGTTCGGCTCGTTCCCGTAGGCGGACCAGGCGTTCCCGCCCTGGTAGCTTGCCCCGTTGATCGCGCCCGTCATCGCGATCCCGTCGAGGGACTGGGAGTACGACAGCGGCTCACAAACGCCCGTCGGTCCCGTCCCGGGGTACGTCTCCTGCGAGAGGGGCTTGTAGCCGCTCACGCAGGTGGCGTTCCACCAGGACAGAGCCGTCCCCGTGTCGGAGAGGGACAAGTTCGTGGGGTTGTTGGTGGCGAGGGCGTTGAACTGGTTGTTGTAGATCCGGTTCCAGCTGTCCGTCGTGGCGATGAACCGCGTCGGAGAATAGATGCCGGAGAAGCCCGGGGTAGGGCCGGCCACGAACGTGTTACCCCAGACCACATTTCGAGTGTTCTGGAGCTGGGGGGCCCCTTGGTTGATGAAGCCGTTGGGGTTCACCAAGGGCGCCTTATAGGGAAGGCTGGCCGCGCTCGTGCCTGCGTTCAGGAAGTCGAGGCCCTCATCCGACACCGCGAACGTGTTCGAGGCGATCAGGACGTTCCCGCAGACGTTACAGATCATGCTGTAGACCTGTCCGCTCTCCTCGCTGTAGATCCACGTGGCTCCCAGGTGGGTCCCTCCTTCGATGAAGAAGTTCTGGGTGTGGAAGAGGTAATACTGGAAGTAGTTCGTCGTGGGGGCGCCGGCCCCGACGAGGGCCGATGTCCCGCCGCTCAGTTGCGCGTACTGCCACTCCGGATAGACCATCTTCATGGATGGCGCTGTGGTGAACCCAGCATACGCGGTCGTCTGGTTGATGAACACCCCGATCCACTGGATGAACATGTAGTCGTTCAGGTTCGAGAACAGCCACGACACCGATCCCGTGACCCCGAATGGGGCGCCTACGGTCGGCGCGCCGCCCACCAGATCACAGGGGCTCCCGATGCTTGCTCCGCACGAAGTCCCCGGGGTCGCGGTCAGGTTCTGGAGATCGGAGCCGCCGAACGCCCAATCGAGCGTGTAGACCCCGGTCGACGGGTCCGAGACCAGAGCGATGATCGGAGAGTCCGTGGGGTACGGGGCCGCCAGGCTCGAGGCGGTCAGGTTCAACGTCTCGATGATGGGGTCGTAGCCGCTCAGCTCGACCTCGATGGTGTACATACCGGGCTCCAGCAACAGATCGTAGCCCAGTTGCGTGGGGTTGACGGTACCTCCCGACCCGGCCCAGGGGGACCAGAACCCGAAGGTCGGTGCGACCTGGAACTCCGATTGGTTGGTGACACCGGCCCCGCGGGCAAGCCCGATCCACGCATTGGCCGGTGAGATGTGCGCGAAACTGAGCGCGCTCGATCCATCATCGCACGGGTAGGGGTTGCAGCCGGAGGCGTTCCAAAGTCCCTCGAGGAGCGATGGCCCGGTGACGATGTGCGCTACGGGTCCGCCCGGATGGATGTGCAGGAAGAGCGGGCTGGGTCCCGAACTAGTGGTCTCGGGTGTCCAATACCCGTTCATGCCGCTGTTCGTCTCGCCGGTCTCGCCCCCATAGTCGTACGCCGAGGGAGGCGAGGTGTAGGCTTGGCACTGGCCGAAGGACCCGGGAGCCGTTGAGACATTGGTATTGGTGCAGTAGTCGATCCCGAGGGTGGCGTTCGCGTAGACCACGCCCGTGGTCGCCCCGCTGCTGGAACCGATCCCGTAGTCCAGCTCGTAGTCGTTGGTCAGTCCGAGGGGGTCGTAGGCGCTCCCGTTGGCCTGGATGGTCGCGGAACCGATCCGACCGTTCGGGCCGTGCACCGGTACGGCTCCCGGGGTGCTGCAAGAAACGTTGCTCGGGTTCTGGCAGGTCCCGGCGTTGAAGAACACGTCGTCGTACTCCCCGCAGACAGTGTCCGTGGGGTTGGTAGCCGGACAGACCTTCGCGCCTGCACCGTTCCAGACGGTGTAGTTCATGAAGACCTCCGTGTCGATCCCCGTCTGTCCGTGGCAGTTGGCAGCCCCCACGACCCCGACGCCGCCGACATGGCAGGGTCCGGTGGTGGTGTTGAGGTAAAGGGCGAGGGTGAACGGATAGGAGACCGTGATGGACGGTCCGCTCTCACCGTAGAACGTGGTCGAAGGGGTGCCGCGCCCGGAGAGCGCATTCGTGCTCATGACCGCGGTGGGGTTCGAGAAGTTCCAGATGTTCTCATCGAAGGAGAGCGTATGGGTGCCCGGGGCGTAGTTGATCACGTTCTGGAGCCAGTACTCGTTCGGGCAATAGTGGGCGACCGGGCCCGAGTAGCCGACGCATCCCGCGGGCGCCTGGTGGTCGGGTCCGAAGCCTTGCTGTCCCTCGACCGTTACG
>JBARHO010000223.1:0-2130 GCA_049799275.1 Thermoplasmata archaeon | reverse complement strand
CAATTGGGCATTGTCCAGCGCCCACAGAGGGGTGTACACACCGGCGGCGTGGTGATAGGGCAACACGGCGGTGAGCGTCTTGGGGGTCGTGCCGACCGTGAGGGATCCCGACTTCTCGGTGTAATCGGCGAGCATGGCCTCCCAGTCGTACTTCCCCGGCATGAGGTACCATGTCGGAACGTCCGGGGCCCAGGCGAAGGCGGGGGCCGGCGCGCCGACCGAGAGATCCTCCAGGAAGACGAATATGTACGGCTGGGCCGAGATCGCGAGCGGGGAGCCGGAGACGGTGATGGCATTCGTCACAGCGGTCGCGCCCGAGGCAACGCCCTTCTCCTGCGCGTATCCCCAGAGCGGGAGGAGATCGAGGGGGCCGGCGGAGAAGCTCGCGGCCGTCTTGGTATAGACCACACTGATCCCGTCCGAGCATTCCCCGGTCTCGCTCCCGAAGTTGAGCGCGGAGGGGACCGGTTTGAAGACCGACGTAGCGGACGGGTGGCAATTGCTCGGGGTGCCGGCCGTCGGATGGGTGCAATCGCCCACATAGTCGAGCGTGGCCGTTCCGGAACCATTGAAGACGTTCTGGTCCGCCCCATCGAAGGCGCCCACTCCGACGTCCAGCTCCCAGTCACTCGACAAGTCCTCGGGATTCGCTAGGTTGCCGCTCGCCTCGAACCCCGCGAGCCGCTTGTTGGACTTGTCGAGCACCGAGCCCTTGCCGGAGTGGAACGTCAGCCAATCGTAGGTCCCGGAAGTGAAGTAGTGGGTCTTGTCATCGTAGAAGGTATAGTTGTAGAACAGGGTCTGGTCCCCGGCGTAGTCGGCCGTCCCCGTCGCCGCGTTCGAGCACGTAGAACTGAGATACACCGTGCTCTCGGGGGTGCAAACGAATGGATTGATCAACGAGGTGTTGAGGTAGAGCGTGAGGTTGAACGGAGGGGGAGCGTTGAGGGACGGTCCCTGCCCGACGTACACCCCGTCGCTGTTACTGTCGTTCACATCGCTGGCCACGACCGTGGAGTGGCCCGAAGGGAAGTCCGCGCTCGACGAGGAGAAGTTCCAGGTGTTCTCAACGAAACTGAGCGTGCGGTTGAGATCCTGATAGGACATGACGTTCTGGGTCCAGAGATCGTACGGGGTGCCGTCGTTGTTCGTTTGCCCCTGGAGGGATAGATTGACGAGCACCGCGTTGAGCTGGACCCCATACTGGTCCGGGTTATCGCTATCAAGATAGAGGGTGGTCAGGTTCTGAACGTTCAGGGTCCCCGCCAGGATCGAGGTGTCGAGGCTCGTGGTCTGCTCCTCCGGCCCGGAGTCGTTCCCGCTCTCCCCATAATATGCGATCCCGGCCGGTGCGGGCGGGGCCGAGGAGCCCTGAGAGATCCCAGAGCCGGACTCGTCCAGGCCGTACTCCGGTCCGGGGACCAGCTTTCCTGCGATATACCCGACCGGCTCGCTCGAGGGAAGGTGGATGAGATCCGCGCGGACCCCTCTCGCCTCGAGATCGGATGCGATCGTGCTGTATCTCTCCTGATCGGCGGCGGCTTGGGCTTCCCATGTTGAAGCGGCCGGGAGGATAGAATTGGGAATGCTCGTGGCTCCAGCGGTGCTCGCGGTCGGGAGGGAGCCGGTAACTGGGGATAGAGTGGGAGAAGGGGACGCACTTCCTCCGGTCCAGAGGGCCAGGGCGGAAGACCCAGTAAGGAGGAGTGCGACGACGATCGCCCGCAGCACGAAGATCGACGAGCGGCCCATGGGCCGCGGGCTCTACGTGGGGATACATAAAAGAACTTCCGAATATCGCATCGAGCAGACGAACGCGGTCTGCTCCTGCGCCGGAAGAGACCTCTTCGCCGAGCTGGTTGCCTCCTCCCCGCCCGCGACGGGATCCGTCAGGCCGGGGCCGTCGGGGCCGGTGTCCGTGCTCCCCCAGGGTTGGGGGGGGGCGGTCTCCCAGGCCCGCAGGAACTCCAGGTGCTCTCCGCACTTGTGCAGGCGAGCGAAGCGGGCGACCTCGCTGCCGACGGCCATCAAGCGGTCGGTGACGACCGGATCCTTCGGTTCCCCGTCCTCATCGAAGGCGTCGTACGCCGCCGGGACGGAGGCCTGCGTCGGGACCACCCAGGCATGGAG
>JBARHO010000222.1:0-2154 GCA_049799275.1 Thermoplasmata archaeon | reverse complement strand
CTGGAGGCTCGCGAGCCACTCCGACCAGGCCCCGCCCGAGAGCCCGGTCGGGGGCAGGGCCAGGGCCTCGAGGGCCCCGGCGGAGAGCAGGACGAGGAGAAGGTCGCGCGCCCCGAGGCCCTGGGCCAGCTCGAGCACCGAGGAGCAGATCTCGGTGGAGGCCGCGGCCCCGAACGAGTTCGGGCGCAAGGGGAGAAAGCGGAACGGCACCTCGGCCGGCGGCTCCTCCGGCCCGGCGATGAACCCCTGGGTGACGCGTTCGCCGAGCGCTTGGACCAGGCCCAACGACATGGAGGTCGCCGCGTTGCCCAGGGCCACGAAGGCGATCTCCCGATAGCGGTCCCTCGCGACGAAGCGGTTGCCCAACCTCAGGACGTGCTGGTCGAACCGCACCACCTGGCGGAGCCCGCGGTACGCGTCGGCCGAGGTGACCGCCCCCTGGTAGGCGTGTCGCACGAGCGGGTCCTTCCCGGCGGCCCCGGGATCCTCCGGAGGGATCGGCTCGAACGGATAGGAGAACGTCACGGGGCCGCCAGCGGCCCCCGGCCGCAAGACGCTTACGCTCGGCGGGCGGCCGTCTCAGCCGAGCTGGAGCCGTTCGATCGTCGCCGTGCGGCCCGCGTCGCGGAACCGATCCGGTCCGAAGAGCGCGGGATCGAGATCGCTCTTCTGTCCGAGCACGACCTGGGCGACCCGGCGCGTGGCCGCGGGCGCCAGCATGAGACCGTGCCCTCCGAACCCGTTGGCCTGCACGAACCGGGGCAGACCGGATCCCTCCCCGATGATGGGGAGCCCGTCGGGGGTATCGTCGTAGAAGCCGGACCAGGCCCGGAGCACCCCGACCGGCGCGAGCCGCGGCACGAGCCCGACCAGGGCCCGCGCCATCGACCGAAGGAAGGCGGGAGAGCTGGGCATCCCGGCCGCGGTGCCCGGGGGATGGGCGATCGTGAGACCCCCGACGATCTCGCCGCGCATCGTCTGGGAGAAATAGAGGCCGTCCCCGACCCGCACGATCATCGGGTCCAGGAACGGCTTGAGGGGCTCGGTCGCGAGGATCTCGTGGCGGCTCGCCACGTTCGCGGGCTCGAGACCCACGCGGCGCGCGAGATCGCTCGACCAACCCCCGGCGGCATTGACGATCCAATGCGTCGCGAGTCGACCGGCGGTCGTGGTGATCGCGGTGACGCCGCTCGCGTCGCGCTCCGCTCCCGTGGCCTCGACCCCCAGCGTGACCTCGACCCCGAGCGAGCGCACGGCCTCGTAGAGCCCCCACACCGCGGGGAACGGGTAGAGCGTGCCGTCGGAATGCAGGAAGGTCCCTCCGACCACCTGGTCGAGCGAAAGGGCCGGGACCCGGTCGTGGATCCGCTCCGGGGAGAGCTCCTCGGCCGGAAGACCCTCCGAACGGACCGTCCGGTGGACCTCCCGCAGGCGGGCGAGCTCGGTCTCGGTGGCGGCGAGGAACAGGTAGCCGCCCTGACGGAACCAGACATTGTACCCGAGATCCCGGCCGAAGCGGCGGTACGCGGCCACCGATTCCCGGGCGAGGCGGAGCGTGGCCTGCGTTTCCCATTGCTGCCGGATCCCTCCGCCATTGCGACCCGAGGCGCCGTTCGATAGGAACCCCCGATCGACGACCAGGATCTTCTGGACCCCGGCCCGGGCCAGATGGTAGGCGGTGTAGAGGCCGATGACCCCGGCCCCGACGATCACGACCTCGTACTCCCCGCGTCGAGGTGGCGTCATGTACCGACCTCCTCGGGGAGGGCGGCCAGCGCGGAGAGGGGGGTGGGCACGACGGGAGGCCGTTGGGTGATGTAACCCACCTCGCTCGCCGCGCGTCCTTCCAGGAGAGCGAGCAAGAGCAGGGTGTCGGGGATGCAGTACCGACCCTGGCAGAGACCGGTCCCGGCACCGGTGAACCGCTTGATCACCTCGATCCCACGGTACCCGAGACGATGGGCCTCCTCGACCTCGTCCATCAGGACATCCTCGCAGGGGCACACGATGCACTTGCTCCAGGACGGTCGGAACCGGAGGAACTCCCGGTAGTACGCCTCGAGCTCGTGGACCCGGACGCTGCGGGAAGGGGGCCGGGGCGGAGCCGGGGCGCCCGGCCGACCCGCTGCCGCGTTCGCGGCCGCGCTCCCGCTC
>JBARHO010000221.1:0-1861 GCA_049799275.1 Thermoplasmata archaeon | reverse complement strand
AGGGTCTGGATATCGTTGAGAGGGTAGAGCTCCCACCACGCGCCATAATATGCCGACCCCTCGTAGCACTCGTCCCACGTACCGGTCTGCTCCACCGTTCCCGTGTTGTATCCATCGATACCGACCCAGAAGAGCGCGAGGCTGTACGATGAGTTACAGGTCACCGTCGGCACGATCCAGTTCGCCGAGGCCTTCGTCACGGTGCCCGCACTTCCGGTCGCTGCGTAGCCGGCCCAGTTCGTGGTCTTTTCTTCGCCTTCTGCCGCGTGAACGCCGGTAGAGCTTCCGCCATTGGACGCCAGCTGGGTCGCGACCGGGGCGCCCGCCGCGAGGACACCCGGCAGGGCCATGGTCGTGACCAAAACCAGTGAGGCGAAGACGCCCCACGCCGCTCGTGTTCGCATGCGCACGGATGTACGTCCCATATATTCCGTTGTTGGCGGTCGCGGTTCGAAGGACGGCGACCAGGTCCCCCGACGGCGCGTCGGATGGGTAAGGATCCAGGGTCGCCCAGATCGCCACGGGGGCCCTCTCGGATCCGGGGGTCGGGACGATCGGGCGGCCGCGCACCCTACTTCCGACTAGCGCTTCTTCGGCCCCTCGGCGGCGATCCGGCCGCCCACGAACTCGATACCCTTCATCGTCTCATCTCCGACGACCCACGCGTCGTGTCCTGGTGGCACAGAGGCCACATCACCGGGGCCGATGTCGAACTCGGTCCCGTCCTTCATCTTGACCCGGAGCCGACCCGAGATCACGTACTGAAGGTGCGGGGCCTCGCACCACTCGGTCTTGACGACCGGCTTGATGTCATTGGACCACTTCCAGCCTTTCTGCAGCTCGAACCGGGCCACCGTCGTCCCGGCAATGTCGAGCAGTTCGATCTTGGCGTGGTCGAACTTTCGGACCTCGGACGAAGCGGACATGTTCTTTACCTCGTGGCCGGACATGGACGCTGGACACCTCGCGTCGCCTAATGAATTGTTTCGGGCGGAACGATCCGGGGAACAAGGGTCGGCCGATCCGCAACGCGGCCGGCTGGCGCCTCCCGAGGAGCGAGTTTAACGAGGCGACCGAACAAGGGTTCGTGACGTCGGACGGGCGCCCGAGGTCTACCTTCACCGCGAGGGGGGGAACGGTCCAAGCCCCACGTCCCATCTGACGGCGGGCCACGGCGAGAACGGCCCCTCTATGGGGCAGATCACACCCGTTCCGTCCGGTCAGAACCGGCTGGAATGTCGAGCGGGCTTATCTCGCCCCTCGGCTCCAGCATCCCCATGGCCGCCGTCAAGGTCCAGTTCGTCTACAGCGGGCTGAGGAGCCGTAACCTCCTCCGGTCGCTCCGGTTCTACCGGAAGCTCGGCTTTCGGGTCCATCGGCGCGGGAGGATGGGACACGGAGGCCAGTGGGTCCACCTCACCTTCCCCGGATCTAAGCACGATCTCGAGCTAAATTTCTACCCTAGGAGTAATCGGTTCTACTCACCCATCCGCAAGGGCACTGAGTTCGATCATCTCGGCTTCCGCGTCTCGGACGTGGAAGCATGGGAGCAGGAGCTCCGCCGGCGGAAGTTCCCGATCGTGGCCCGGATCCGGGAGGAACACGAGAACATCGTGTACACCCGGGACCCCGATGGGAACTGGCTCGAGTTCTTCGGACCCGTGCCCGGCTAGGACGGACCTCCTCCGGGGCGCGGCAAGGGAACGTTACCTGCCCGGGCCCGGAGGATCCCGATCCCAGGGGGGTATTCGATCCGGCGTCCGGCCGGAGGACCCGCCGTCCTATCGAGATCGGTGGGGCGTTCCGGGTCCATTCCACAGCTCCCGGGCGTTCGAGAGCAGCCGTTGGTAGGCCCCTCGAT
>JBARHO010000220.1:0-28631 GCA_049799275.1 Thermoplasmata archaeon | reverse complement strand
TGAAGTTCACCTTGTAGAAGGGAACCGTCACCGTGAGGGGGGCTCCGTTCACACTGAACGTTCCTGAGGCCGCTCCCATGTTCGTGTTCACGGTCGCCGAGTAGCTGTACGATCCGTTCGCTTCCTGGAACCCGGTGATCGTGCTCGTGACCGACGAGTGCGTGACCGCATTGACCGTCACGCTCCAGCTCGTTCCGCTCGGTAGCCCCGTCTCCTTGAACGTCACCGGGTAGGTGGCCTGAGAGAAGGTCACGCTCACCGAGGCGCCACCGTTAGAGGTGAAGCTGGGAGTGTAGCTCGGCGCGTAGCGCTTGTCGTTCGTCGCCACATGGAACGAGTACGTCCCGTTCACGAGCGAGGTGGACAGCGTCGTGCCCGCGGCGCCGCTCAGCGAAGGTCCGCCCGTGATGTTCACATACCAGAGGTCCCCCGCGAGGAGGCCGGTCTCCGTGAACGTCACCGGGTAGGTGGCCTGAGAGAAGGTCACGCTGACCGACGCCCCACCGCTCGAGGTGAAGCTGGGCGTGTAGGACGGGGCGTAGCGCTTGTCGTTCGTCGCCACGCTGAACGGGTAGGTCCCGTTCGCGAGCGAGGTCGAGAGCACGGTTCCCGCCGCGCCGCTCAGCGAGGGTCCACCGGAGATGTTCACATACCAGATGTCACCCGCCAAGAGGCCTGTCTCCGAGAACGACACCGTGTAGGTCTCCAATGTGAAGCTCACACTGACCGACACCGGTCCTCCGTTCACCGTGAAGCTCGGGGTGTACGAGGGGGCGTAGCGCTTGTCGTTGGTCGCGACCGAGAAGCTGTAGGTCCCGTTCGAGAGGGACGTCGAGATCGTCGTGGTGGGGCTCGTCGCCTGGAGGGACGGCTGACCGGTGATGTTCACGTACCAGATGTCCCCGTTCGGCAGCCCCGGGTCGGTGAACGTCACCGAATAGGTCACTCGGGTGAACGTCACCGCCACGTTGGCATTGGCCCCGTTGATCGTGGTGCTCCCGCTGGGGGTGCTGGTGGAGTACCCGTTGAACGCCCCGATCACCCAGCTGTAGGTCCCGTTCGGGAAGCTAAAGACGATCGGACTTCCGACCGGGGCCGACAAGGTCTGGTGCAGGATGGTCACGTTCCAGGTGCCGCCCGGTAGACCCGACTCGGTGAAGGTCAGCGTATAGACCGGGTTGAACGCCACCAGGATGGTGTTCGGCGCGCCCCAGAGGAGGAAGCTCCCGGTGTGGCTCGTCGTGTATCCCGAGACGTTGCCGATCGAGTACGCGTAGGTCGCGTTCACGAGCGTGAACAGGATCGTGTTCGTGTTGGACGACTCGCTGATGAAGCCGGCCCCGTCGTAAACGGTCGCTTCCCAGGTCGTTCCCGCGGGAAGGCCGGTCTCGATGAACGGTACGTTCCAAAGGGTCGCACTGAACGTGATCGCTTGGCTCGCCGGCCCATTGTTCACCGTCAGGGTCCCGCTCGCGGGCGAAGGGCTGTAGCCCGTGTAGTTGAGCCCGCCCGCGTTGCTGTAGGTCGACTGGCTGCCGATCCCGAAGTTGTACGTCCCATCCGGAAGAGGGATCACGATGGGGTTCGCGGTGCTCTTCACCACGGGCTGCCCCGGGATCGTGATGATCCACTCGTAACCGGCTGAGGCGAGGGGCAACCCGGTCTCCGTGAACGACGCGTTGTATGCGAACCCGAACGGTACGCCGATACTGGCGGTTCCTCCGCTGACGATGAACGTGCCGGTCGCAGGGTTGGCGGCGTAACCGCTCGCCTCCGGGACCGAGTACTTGTACGTTCCATTGGCGAGGCTATAGGAGTGGGTGGTGCTGTTCGAGGTCACGGTGCCTCCGGTCGGGGTCACCGTAACGCTCCAGGAGGTCGCGGCCGGTAGGCCGGTCTCGGTGAAGGTCACGCCGTAGGTCACCGCGGTCCACGTGAGGGGCGTCGTGACCGTGGCGCTCGCTACCGTGAACCCACCGCTGTAGGCGGTCGTCGAGTAGCCCGAAACGGTGCCGACCGTGTAGGTGTAGGCGCCGTTGACGAGGCCGATCCCGAGGTGGCTCGTGCTAGCCAGCGAGCTCAGAGACAGCTGTCCGGTCACGTTGATGAACCAACGACGGGTCGTGGCAAGGCCGGTCTCCGTGAAATTCGCCAGGAACGCCGTAGCGAAGGTGATGGCGATCGGCGAGAGGTTGGCCCCGGAGATCGAAAAGCTGCCCGTCGCCGTCGATGCCGGACTGGCCGCGTATCGAGTGGTGCTCGAGATCACCGACGAGATCCCGTAGGTGTAGGCACCGTTCGGGAAGTAGAACACCAACGTGGTGCTCGTCGTCGTGCTGGTCGTGTTGAGGAACGCACTTCCGGTCGAGTTGAAGACGGTCACGTTCCATGTGGTCCCAGCTGGGAGGCCCGTCTCGGTGAAGCTCTCTTTGTACACTGAATAGGCGATCAACGGGGCATAGTCGCCGTCGTTCCCGGGGTGCGTGGTGCTCCCGATGCGGGCGGCGCCCGAAAGGGCCGAGGCGCGGTCCAGGAAGGGCAGGTTCGCGTAGGGGTTCGGCTCGTTCCCGTAGTTGAACCAGAAGTTACCTCCCTGGTACGAGCTCCCAACGATGCTTCCCGTGAGGGTGAGGCCATTGACCACCTGCGAATACCCGAACGGTTGGCAGGGGATCCCGCCTCCGACGAAGAAGCTCGCGGGGGAGTAGCCGGCTTGGCAGCTCACGTTCCAGTAGATGCCCGCGGTGGTCGACGCGCTCGAGTTGGTGTAGAACGCATTGTCGTAGATGTGGTCGTTGCCCACCGTGGCCGTGGCGGAGTCCGCATCCGCGAGCGCGGTGCTGGTGGGTTCTGCTCCGGAGGTGGCCGGGTTGAGGGACTGCTTCAGCGGATAGAACCAGTTCCCCCAGACGGTGTTGTTGCCCCCGGCGCCGGTGAAGTCCACTCCCTCGTCCGAGACGTTGAAGTGATTGCCCGCGATGAGGACGTTCTTCACGCCGCTCGCGAGGATGCTATAGCCGCCGGTCGCGGCCGAGGCGTACTCGGCGCTGATGTTCGTGGAGTCCGCGATGGTCACGTTCTGGACGTCGAAGAGATAGATGGGAAGATGGTTCGTCAAGGGCAGCGGGCCGGTCGCCGGCGCGGTCTGAAGGTACTGGACCTCCCACCAGGGGTAGGTGATCGAGAGCGACGGCAACGGCTCCCAAGTGGCGTGCGCCGTCGTGGAGTTCACCTCGATCCCCTGCCAGACCTGGAACGGCCACTGGCTCATGTCCCCGAAGAGCGGGGACAGTGACGCTGCTGCGGGTTGGTTGCCCCAAAGGATGTACGGGTTAGAGCTCGTACCGGCGCCCGATGTCGAAATGGCCGCAAGTTGGCTATTCGAATATGCGTACAACGGCGTGTACGTCGTGCTGGCGGGATTCTTCGTGAGGGTGATGTTCAGGTTGTAGCCGCCGCTCGTGAGATCGACCGTCTGCACGATGGAGTTGTATCCGCTCAGCATGACCTCCACGGTGTAGATGCCGGGCTGCAGCCACATGTTCGGTCCCAGCAGGCCGCCCGAGGTCGGTCGGTTGAACCACCCGAACGTCGGGGCCACACGGAAGATCTCCTGGTTGGTCTGAGCGACCCCCGGGGCGACCGCGACCCAGGCGTTCTGCGGGTTGACGTTCGCGTAGTTGAGCGCATAGGCCCCCGGGCTCGAGGAGGTGTTCCAAAGTCCGGCGAGGATCGAAGGTCCCGTTCTGAACTGCTCGACCGGTGCCCCGTTGGCCCCGATCGACCAGGTGCCGTACTGGCCTTCCGTCGACTCTCCCGTTTCGCTACCGAAATCGTAGGCCGACGGCACCGTCTGGAACTTGCCGGTCGTGGCGTTGAGGGTGAACAGACCGAGCTGGGCGTCCGCGTACGTGCCCATCGCGACCTCCGCGTCGGAATCGCCGATCCCGAAATCGAGCTCCATATCGAGATTGGTCCCATTGCCGTCGCTCGCGTACTGATACCCGTTCGCTTGGATCTGGGCCGTGGTGGGATTGACGCCGGTGGGGTTGGCGGAGTTGAAGTACACATTGTCGTACGTTCCGCCGGTGTTCGGGCCCGGGGCGGTGCTACAGATCTTATCCCCCGAGTTCGTCGACGGACAGACCTTCTGCCCGGCCGCGTTCCAAACGGAGTAGTTCATGTAGACCTCATCCACCGCCGCGGAGGTGCTGAGGCAGCCGGGGGTGTAGGATGGGTAACAGGCCACCGTCGTGTTGAGGTAGGTTTGGATCGTGATGGGATAGGCGGGGGTCACGGTGATGCTCGGGCCGCTCGCCTCGTACAGCTCTCCACCGCTGACCGATCCGCCGCCATGAAGGATGGTGCTGGTCCCACTGGGGAAGTTGGAGTATCCGGCCCACGGCTGGTTCCCCTGGGGATCGTAGGAGAAGTTCCAGATGTTCTCGTCGAAGGAGAGGGAGCCGGAGGCGGTACCCGGGGTGTATTCGAGCGTGTTCTGCAGCCAGAACTGGTTCGTGTTGCCGTGGTTCGATGTGCTCCCTTTGAGGGTCACGTTCGTTTCGATGACGTTGAGCTGGGACCCCACGCCGGCGGCTGGACCGCCATCGTAGGCCCGGTCCTCCACGCCCAAGGGGTCGGACGTGGTGAAGGACCCTTCGACGCTCTTGGTGTTCAGGACGTAGGGAGTGGTCTTGCCCGAGGTGTTACGCAGACCGTAGGTCGCGATGCCCATCGGGGCCGGGGTGTTATCGAACAAGGGGACGACGTGTCCGCCGGTCCCGCTAGGATTGTAGGCAGGAGCGTTGATACTGGGAGGGAAGAAGTCGGAAAGATTTCCGCCGGCAGCTAAGAAGGCCGCCCGCGCCTTCGCGACCCCCGCCGCACGGGCTGCGGAGACGGTCACGAGATTCTTGCTCGGAGCCGTCGAGGGGGTGGGGGTCGGTGCGGCTCCTGCCGAGCCCGGTGCCGTCGCCCCGTGAGAGGCGGCCGGAGTGACCGGTTGCGCCACGATAGCGGTGAGGACCGCCATCGAGGAAGCGACCATAACGAATACGACCAGCAGCGCACCAAAAGTTCCCAGGGCAGAACGGACCATAGCGTCCCGCCAGTGTGTCCCTATACATAAACCGTATCGAATGATCCACGCTCTTGCGACCGTTCCGCGTCGCATCGAGGGCCGACGAGCGTGAGTTTTTTTCGGCATTCTTTTAAACGGAGGGGAGGAGCCGGCAAGCCGACCGTCGATGGACGAGAGTGCACGTGTGGGGCGGTGTCGCTGGATCATCATGTGCTCGTTCGTAGGGCCCGGGGACCGAGCGGCGATTCACCGTGCGCCGAGTCGGTATCTCAGGTTGTAGCCCAAGCCCCGCACCATCTCGCGTATCACCGCAACGGAGCACGGGCCGTTGAAGATCTGGAAATCGTCGAACCCATGGACCCCGGGGCGGCTTGCGACGGACACGGCCGCGTCTCGGACCGCCGTTAGTTGGACCACCGACATCTCGAGTGCGGGCTCTCGGGGCTGGAATCTCGCTCCGAACGGATAGTCCAGGCCCGGGGTCCGGGTCATCTCGATGTGGCAGCCCATCACGCGGTCGACCCGTCGGCTCTCCGCGAACGCCACCAACCGGTTCAAGCTCGCGACGAAGGCCGAGATGTCCTGGACGTACAATCGGCCGGGGTAGACCGTATCCCCGGTGACCAGGAACCGGCTGCGAGGGTCGTACACGGCGATCGAGGTCGCATGATGTCCTGGTATCCCGAAGACCTCGACGGCCCGCCCCCCGAGATCGAAGCGAGCGAGCCCGTCCGGCCACGGGGAGAGACCGAAGAACCGCTGAACGGCGTTGAGGTCCTTGCCGACCACGACAGTGCCCGGCTGATCCCGGAACTGCTCATCCCCGGCCACGTGATCCCTGTGGGAATGGGTGTGGGCGACCACCAGCGCGTACTCGCCGTGGGGGGGCCGGTCCTTACGGGTCGAAAGGAGATGCGATATCGTCTCCTTCAACGGGAACGCGCGAGCGTCGGCGGTCGCCCCCGTGTCCAAGAGAAGGGCCCGGTCCTCTCCCAGGAAAAGGTAGAGAAAGGGCGCCTCGAAGGAAACGTCCTTGCTCTGACGGAGGATGTAGGTACTATCGTCGTGGGCGTACACCTGGATCGGTGGATCGCTCCGGTGATGGGGGTCGGGCGATCCATGGATCCAATCCACGTGGAGGTCCCCGGTTGCGAGCGACGTCGGCCCTGTACCGCCGCTCACCCTGGTGAACGTTCCTATTCCCCAAGCATCGCTCACACCGGCGCGAGGATATCGATTGCGCGGGCGATCCAAGAGTGCGCTCGGTCCGAGCGTGGGCCACCACGCCGGATCCGCGATCCCGTGTCGGAACCCGGTGCGGGTGTTTCGGGACCTCCCCGTCCCGGACTGAAATACCGTCGCCCCTACCATGAACTGTGACCCGCGCTCACAGATCGTGCTCACGCGCGGTGAGTCCAGGACTTGACCACACGAAGCTCTCCGATTCGCTGGGGTTGGAGAACCTGCGCGAAGGGGAGAACATGTGGGAGAGGACGACCCCGGCCTACCCGACCCGGGATGCGCGCCAGACCCGGCCCATAGGCGCTAATATAGTAGTCCCGGCGTCGCGCGCGCCCCCGTTCCCATGACCGAAACTCCGGCCGTCGAGACACGCGATCTACGGCGGGTCTTCACCGCCCGAAAGGGGTTCCTCTTCAACGAGATCCAGACCACGGAAGCGCTCGCGGGGGTGGACCTCGAGGTCGACCGCGGAGAGATCTTCGGGCTCCTCGGCCCGAACGGGGCGGGGAAGACGACGTTGACCAAGATCCTCTCGACCCTTCTCCTCCCGACGAGCGGGACCGCCCAGGTCCTCGGGCTCGATGTCGCCAAGAGCGCCCTCGAGCTCCGCTCCCGTATCGGGCTCGTGCTGGGGGGCGAGCGCGGGCTCTACAACCGCATCAGTGCGCGGGAGAACCTTCGGTACTTCGCCGACCTCTACGGGGTCCCGACCGACATCCGGGACAAGCGGATCCAGGAGGAGCTCGACCGCGTGGGCCTGACCGACGACGCGGACCGGCGGGTCGAGGAGTACTCCCGCGGGATGAAGCAGAAGCTCCACATCGCCCGAGGGATCCTCCACCAGCCCGAGATCCTGTTCCTGGACGAACCCACCATCGGCTTGGATCCGAAGAGCGCTCGGGAGACCCGAAAGCTCATCCGGGCCATGGTCGCGGACGGGATCACGGTCTTCCTGACCACGCACTACATGTTCGAGGCGGAGGAGCTCTGCCAGCGGATCTCGGTGATCTCCCACGGCCGGATCGTGGCCCGGGACACCATCCAAGGGCTCCGCCGGTTGGTCGGCGGGGATCGGACGATCGAGGCCGAGGCGTATGGGTTCGAGGATGCGGAGATCGCTTCGCTGCGTCGGCTGCCGGGAGTCTCCCGGATCCTTTCGGAGGAGTTCGGGCCCCGACTGAGGTTGACCCTCCGGGTGCGTACCACGGAGCTGAGCCTGCGGTCGCTCCAGGACCAGCTCGCTCCGGGTCATCCCGAGCTCACGGTGCGGGAGCGCATCACGAGCCTCGAGGATGTCTACCTCGACCTCGTCGAGGAGGTGGCGACCTAGATGGCCCCTTCTGAGTTCTCGCGCGCCCGTTCCACGTTGGCGGCCCTACGGCTCTCGGTCCTCTCGTTCATGGCGGACCCGCAGTGGCTGGTGCCGAGCATGATCGCGCCGGTGATCTTCGGGCTCGTCACGTACGAGCTGGTCGCGGGGTCCGGTGGCCCGGCCGTGCTCTATGCGGTCCTGGGCGGCGGGATGATGAGCATGTGGGGACAGACCCTCTACGGCAGCGGTTGGGCCACCGGGCAGGACCGGGTCCTCGGGACCCTGGAGCCCACGTTGACCTCCCCGACCCCCTACCTCTGGGTCGTCATGGGGCGGGTCCTATGGAACACCGTCTCCGGTCTCATCGGTGGGGCGATCGTCTACGTCGTGGTCGAGGCCACCTACGGCCACCCGCTACCGCTGGTGGACCCGATCGCCTTCGTCCTCCTGTTCCTCTTCGTCATCCTGACGCTGGCCGCGGTCGGCATCGTGTTCGCCGCGGCCTATGTGTACACTAGGTACGCCGGCTTCATCCAGAACGTGGGGGAGTTCGCCTTCTACGTGGGCACCGGGGCGATGTTCCCGATCATCTTCCTCCCGTTCTGGTCGAACCCCATCTCCTTGATCTTCCCGCCGACCTGGGCCGTCGACGCGATCCGGTACGTGGCGATCCCGGGATACCAGGGACTCCCTTGGGGCGCCGGATGGGATGTCGTCGGGGCGGTGGCCACCACGGCCGTCTATCTGGCCATCGCGGGCATCGTCTTCTCCCGCGTCGAGCGGCATGTCCTGATCCACGGGAGCTTGGCGGACTACTGAGGGACCATGCCCACCACGACGACCAATCACCCGTCGCTCCTCCGGACGTTCTGGGCGAACGCGCTGCTCGCACCCCGCACGAGCTTGGGGTTCATGCGGATCGATTTCATCCTCGGGACGATCTTCATCATCCCGCTCACCCAGATGGCGTTCTTCGCCTTCGTGGCGAATCTGACGTCCGACCCCGCGACCACCATCCCCTACGTGGTCGTGGGGAACGCGGTCGCGACGGTGACCTACTCGAGCGTCTTCTCCGTGTGCCAGACCACCGACTCCGAGAAGCAGCAGGGGACCATGGAGCACCTGCTCGTCTCGCCCGCGAACCGCCTCGCGATGTTCCTGGGACGAGGGGTCATCCCCATCCTGATCTCGATCGCGACCGCGAGCGTGGCGCTGACGTACGCGGTGGTGATCTTCCATGTCCCGTTCGACCCGGCCGGTCTTCCGTTCCTGGCCATCTCGATCCTCCTGACGGCGTTCTCGATGGTCGGGTTCGGTCTCATGCTGGGAGGCGTCGCGCTCTACCTGCGGACCTCGATCATCCTGGGGAACATCTTCCTCTTCGTGGGCCTCCTCCTCTCCGGGGCCAACTTCCCGTTGGACCAGCTCCCCCTGCCGGCCCAGTGGGTGGGAGATCTCCTTCCCCTCACGTGGGGCATCGCGGCGATCCGCGATGCGATGGTGGGGCAGGGCCTCGGGACCCTCTGGATGCCCTGGGCCTTCGTGACCATCGGAGGGATCGTCAGCATCACGCTGGCCCTGACCCTCTGGCGGGTCTTCGAACGAAGGGCCCTCTCTACGGGTAGTATCGCCCGGTTCTAGGCGCCCTCTCGACCCGAACGCGTTCCGGCCCTACATCCGAATGGTGACGCCCCGGGCCCCGTCCGCGGTCACCGATGGATGTACGATCTTGGTCTTCCTCGAGCCGCACAGCGCTTCGTCGAAGAACAGGTCATGTCTTGCGCTTTTTCTGAGAGCGACCCTGGGCAATGCACCAACCGAGCACCACCCCGCCGGCGATCCAGGTCTGGAGGGCGAACCCGGCGAACGAGATCGGGCTCCCGAGGACCGGGGGACCGGTGGGTCCCGCGGGGACCAGGGAGATATTCACGTCCTGGATCGACGAGCCGGACACCACGATGGCGGACCGGGCGGTGGAGAATCCGGCCGCGTTCACCGTCACGAGGTAGGTCCCGTTCGGGATCTGAGGTGCCGTGAACGACCCGTTCTCTTCACTGAAGAGGGTGGCGACCACTCGCGACCCGTTCTGGACCACGATCTCGGCATCGTCGATCGTGGTGTTGTTGGCCCCATCCAGTACCGTGCCGGTCGTCTGGAAGACCGCCTCGGTCTCGGGGAACATGGACAGGGTGAGGTTGGGCTGGGGCCCTTCATCGACCGAGACCACTGTCGCGGCCGGGTCGTATCCCTGATCGGTCACCGTCAACAGATACGTCCCGTCGGCGAGACTGAGCGCGAACGTTCCGTTCGCCGAGACCTCACCGATCAGCCGGACCTCGGGTCCGGCCGAGGAGTTGTTGGCGAACACCGTCGCCCCCGCGGCCGGGGCGCCCGACGGGTAGACCTGGGCCAGTCCCGAGACCGTGTAATTGAACATCGACGGCGGAGGGAGGACGATCTTGGGGATGAGCCCCAGGTCCACCGCGGTGAGGCGGGCCCCGGTAACGTTCACGATCCGGGACGCATTACGAAAACCCGCGGCGAGCGCCGTGAGCACGTACGAGCCGTTCTGCAGTCCGGTCGAGAAGGCCCCGGTAGCGTTCGTGGAGGCGACCGTGCTGGCATGGCTCGAGTTCGCGTAGACGGTCGCGCCGGGGATCGGGACCCCCGTGGACACGCTGTAGATGGTCCCGTTGACCGGATAGGTCGCGACGGGAGCCGGCAAGAGCGCGGGAAGGGACCAACTGGTTGGCCCCGAAACGTTCTCGCCGATCGAGAGGGGCAGGAATCCCACCGGCTGGACCTGGACGACATAGGTGCCGTTGGCCAGATCGGCGGAGAACCCGCCGCTCGAGTTCGTCACGATCAGGCTGGTCCCGGAGGAGCCGGTGATCGACACGGTGGCGCCGGGGATCGGATCACCGGTGGTCGCGCTCGAGAGCGTCCCGGTGACGAGGTAGATCACGGGGGAGCTCGGCGAGAGGGCGGGGAGGGCCCACCGGGTCGGCCCCGAAACGTTCTCGTCGGTCGTCGCGGACTGGAATCCCGTGGCTCGGACGCCGACGGAGTAGGTCCCATTGCTCAGGTTGGTCGAGAACTGGCCGGTCCGGTTCGTGACCTCCGTGAGCGTCCCCGAGGGCCCCGAGATCGAGACCGTGGCTCTCGCCACCGGTAGGAGAGCCGTGCTCTGTACCGTTCCCGACACCGGGTACATCGAGGGAGGCGAGACCGTGATGTGGAAGAGCGACCGCATGGCGGGGAACTCGGGCGTGCAGTCCTCATGACCGGTCGGCCCCACATCGAGCAACCACTCGGTGGTGCAGAGGAGGTTGAACGCCGAGGCATCGGCGGTGTAGCTCTTCACCCCCTTGGTGAACGGGGACACCGCGGCCAGGTAGGTCTGGCCACCCGCCACGACCCCGTTGTCATACCCGGCCGTGCTCGTCGACTCCCCCTCGTCGTACGTGATGAAGATGACCGAGCTCGAGTACCAGCTGGCGTTCTGGATCAGCGGGATCTCTCGGGATAGCCAATAGTCGGCCTCGGCCGCGTTCGAATCGCCCGGCGGGGAAGCGCATCCGGTCGGGTACGAGCCCGGGCCATTATGCCCGTCGTCGCACGTGTTCGGGGTGATGAAGATGTAGGCGGCCGGGTCGGGCGACGCCAACGCCGAGTACCAGCTCGACCAGCCGAGCACGTGCGCGGCGCATACGCTCCCGGGCGCCGCCTGACCGAGATCAGAGTAGTAGGAGAAGGGGTCGTGCCGGACCGCATATCCCCCCGTGCTGTTGGGGAACTCGCTCGCACTGTTGGCAGGGTAGTTCGCTTGGCCACAAGGAGAGCTCATGTCCTCTTGGTAGGCGTTCCAAGAGAGTCCAGCGGCATCCAAGAGGGTCGCGATGTTGGTGGTCGAATACCCGCCCGGGGGATACTCCGTACCGCCGCAGTTGTCGGTCGGCGACGGCCCGGGTTCTCCGGAAGTGAGCGACAGATAGTTCGGGAGCGAGGGATGGCAGATCGCATAATAACTGGAGGCACAAGTGAACTCTTCACAGAGGTGGGCCTCGTACGGCTGTGCCATGATGGTCGAGTAGCCCTCGTTCTCCAGTACGATCGTCACGACGTGGCGTATCGGAGACGGGA
This sequence comes from Thermoplasmata archaeon, assembly GCA_049799275.1. Taxonomy (GTDB): domain Archaea; phylum Thermoplasmatota; class Thermoplasmata; order Lutacidiplasmatales; family UBA184; genus Lutacidiplasma. The sequence continues at coordinate 16,854 of JBARHO010000220.1, read as the reverse complement.
ACATCGAAACGCTCACTCGAGACTGGGGTACCGTGGTGTGCCCCCCTTGGATCCCAACGAACGCCAGGGACGATAGGACCGTGAGGAGCGTGATGATCAATGCGATGGTCGCGTCGCGCCCTATCCGAGAAAATGGGCGATCGCGAAGCATCGGATCACCGGCAGTTCGACTAGGGTCCTCGGGCGGACGTAGGAGGAGCGGAGGGGCACGGAGGGACCGCTCGAAGGGTAGGCCCTCGGGGCGCGAAGCTCTTCATGGGGGCCGGGCCCATGACGTATAACTCCATATGAGGTCTTTCTGCCGCCTTGGGGCCCACCCCGATGCAGGGCTCTTATCCCGCCCGGGCGCTGAGCGCCGACCCTCAGCGAGATCCTGGCCCAGAACGGGACGGCACCGGCCCCTCGAACGGAGGGCCGGGGAATTGGCGGATCTGGTCCCTTCCGCCCCGCCACACGAAGGCTATCGGGTCGGTCGGCGAGGAACGCCGTACCGCCGGAGAAGGCGCGACATCCCGCTCTGAGTGTAGCGAGCTCCCCAGCGCTCCTCCGCGATCCGTACGGTCCGCGAGATCCGGGACAGGTTCGTGCACGATCCCACCTCCTGGACCTTGGCGGAAAGTAGAGCCGGGATCAGGGTCAGGACCTCCCTCGGGATGAGCGGAGGACGGCCGGGACGAGGGATCGCCCTCAGGGCCGCCCGACCGCCACGATCGATGGCTCGCTGCCAATGACAGACGGCCGCCGACGTCACCCCGAGCTGGCGCGCGACGTCGCGTTGGGAGCGACCTTGGCTGAGCAGGGCAAACCCTTCCATGCGACGGGCCTCGAGCGTGCCCGCGTCCCGAAGGGATTGTACCCACCTGCCCATACCGGCGGGCAGGCGCGGGCGACCGTTAACCTATTTAGTCATATTTTGGGCGGATTGATAGACCGAGATCGGTCTGCCCCGGTCCGTGCAGGCGGAGGACACGGGTTGCGGACGGATCGCTCGAATGGGGCCGCCGAGGGATCGCCGGACCCCCGTTCTCCGAGCGGGAGGCCGGCGATGATCCTGGTCGTTGGGGGATCGGGCTTCGTCGGTTCGAACACTACGGAAGCCCTCGTGGACATGGGCCGCGATTGTGTTCTCACCCGACACACGACCACGGAGGTCCCTCGATTTCTGCAGAGGCACGTGGGCGGGAAGATCCTCCTCGAGCCAGCGGATGCGACGTCCATCCCAGACCTTCTCAAGATCGGCGAGAGGCACCAGATCGACGGTATCTTCTGCTCGGGCCGCCCGTTCATCTCGGGGTCCAAGAGCCCGCTCCCCACCCTTCGGGCGTACTTCGACATGCTCACGGCCATCTTCCGAGCGGCGGAGGAGTGGAACGTGGATCGGGTCGTGATGACGAGCTCGTCCGGTGTCTACCTCGGGCTGGGACCGGGTCCGATGAAGGAGGACCAGCTCCTTCCCATCCAGAGCTTCGGCTCCGCTGGGTATCAGAAGCTCGTCGAACTGGCCTCCGCCGAGTTCAGCCGGGGTAGCGGCATCAGCTCGGTCTGCGTCCGACTGGCCGCGATGTTCGGACCCGGGATGAACCCGGACGCCCCGGATCTCACGGCGCGACTTCCCCACGCAGCGGTCCGGGGAACGCCCCCCTCCCTCAAGGGCGTGTTGCTGGGGACCGCCGCGGACGATGCCGTGGACCGGTGCTACATCAAGGACGTCGGTCGTGCGCTCGCTCTGGTCCAGACCTCCCAGAGGCTCCCGAACAGCATCTACAACGTCGGCTCCGGAAGGTCCATCTCGAATCGGGAGCTGGTCAACGCCCTCCAGGACGCGGTCCCCGGATTCACTTTCGACCTCCCGCCCGGACGCAACTCGCCCTTACAGATGCCGTCCGTTGATACCGCGCGACTTCGAATGCACACGGGGTTCTCACCGAAGTTCGACACGCGTTCGGCCATCGCCGACTACGTGGGTTGGCTCCAAGCCGGGAACGCGGTGTGAGACGGGGGCCGCGTGAGGAACCTCGGTTCCGGCCGGCTAGACCAGCCCCTTGCTCATGACCACGTTCGTCTCTCGGTAACCGAGGGCCCGATACAGGTCCCGAGCAGGAACGTTGTGCGCGAAGACGTGCAAGGCCAGCTTGGTGGCCCCTTCTTGCTTCGCGTAGATCTCTAGGGCCAGCATCCCGGCGCGTGCGTAACCCTTGCGTCGGTGGTGCTCGTCGACCCATAGGTCGTAGAGGAAGCCGTTCTGCTTCTGGAAGTGGACCCAGATGTACCCGACCTTTTCCTCCGGGGTCCCGGCGACGATCGTCAGGAAGCGCTCGGTCGCGGTGGCCCTTCCCTGGGGGAGGAGTCTCTCGACCTCCTTCCGCGCTCCGGCCAGGGATTCCTCGAGGGACCATTGTCCGTCGGCCACGTGGTCCGCCGCGTACTCCGGGATGAGCCGCTCGATGAACGGGCCGTACTCCTCGTCCGTCATGGGGACCAAACGAACGTCCACGGGGATCATCTCCTCCGGCGGGCCAACGCTCCCGTGACTATTTGGAGCGAACTCACCGGAGCGAAGGCCCGCACCGACTAGGGCGACACGACAGCCACGGCGTCGATCTCGATCAGGAGGTCGGGGCGGGCCAGTCCTCGCACCCCGATCGCCGAACTGGTGGGCGGGGACCCGGTGTTCACGAACTGATCACGGACCTCACGCACGGTCGGGAGCTGGGAGATGTCGAGCAGGTAGTAGGTCAGTCGCACGACATCCCGGAACTCGCCGCCGACCGCCTTCAGGGCCGCGTCCAGATTGAGGAAGACCTGGCGGGCCTGGGCCCGCAGATCGTCCTTCCCGACCAGCCGCCCCGCGAGGTCCAGGGCGACCTGCCCCGCGATGAAGATCGTTCGGCCCCCGGCCACCTCGGCCACGTGCGAGTAGCCGGACGGCGGGTGCAGGGTCGGTGGGTTGACCATTCGCGCGGCGGGTTCGTGACCTGTCACGTGCGCCCGGAACGGAGCGCGAGTATTTCTCGACCGGCAGAACGTCGCAACGCCTCCCGCACCGCGATCGCGATACTCACGGTCTCACCTCGGACGACACCTACGCGCGGGGATGGACCTACGTTGGTCTCGCCCGGCCGTCCTTGGACGCCCATCCCTGACCTTCGTACTCCAACCTCTTGACCAGGGCTCGGGCCGTGGAGACCCCGAGGATGCGCCCGACGAGATGGATCGCGAGGTCGATCCCGGCGGTCAACCCGCCCGCGGTGTGGATGTGCGGGGAGCTCTTCATGAACCGGCGCCCGCCGACGACCCGGATCCTCGGATGCCCTTGGCGCATCATCTCGAGCGCCTCATGGTTCGTGGTCGCCGTGAGACCGTCCAGGATCCCCGATTCCGCGACCTGGAACGCACCGGTGCAGATCGATACGATGACCTTTCCGCGACCATGCGCCCATCGGATCCAATCGATGATCCCCGGGTACTCGTCGATCCCCAGCGCCGGCACGAGGACGAGGTCCGGGGACGGGGCGGTCCGTAGCGTGTACTCCGGCACGACGATGAGCCCGCCACTGAGCCGCACCGGCTCGTTCGACGTGGACTCGGCATAGACCTGGAAAGGCGGCTTGCCGTTGACCCGGTCGAGCTGCACGAACGCTTGCCACGGGCCGGCAAAGTCGATCAGGGTCGCGAGCTCCGTGACGATCACCGCGACCTTCACCGGATGGCCACCTCGCACCCGGCGCGCCAGTTCGCGAAGCGGATCCGGCGTCATGATCCCCCGACGGTCCCCACGATCGTTCGCCATGCGCCTACGATCGGGACGGCGAGGCAGTGCCTACCGACCGGTCGCAAGTAGAGGTGCGAAAGGCCCGCAACCGTGTCGGGCATGGGGGAGCGCCCGGGGCCAACTCGCCTACGACGGGGGGGCCTTGCCCGGGACAGGGGGGGCGCTGCTCGGGGCCGGGGGCCCTTTGCTCGCGGGCGGGGGCGCCTTGCCCGGGGCCGTGGCCTTGCCTTTCGGTTTGGGCGCGGTGGGCGGCGCGGCGCCCGCGGGAGGGGTCTTCGATTCGCTGTAGCCGCACTTGCCGCAGGAACGTCGGTTATCGTGCTCCGCGAGGAAGGTCCCCGATCCGCACTTGGGACAGAACTTGTGCGTTCGCGTGAGGGCATCGCCCTTCACCGCGTAGAGGCCGACCCGGGCCTTGGCCATCTATCCGGACTCCTTCTTCTCGGCGGCTTCCGGGGCGGCGGCCTCCTTGGGAGCCGGAGCGGCCGGCGTGGGCTCGGCCGCCGCCGGGGCGGCAGCGCCCTTGACCTTCTTCTCCTTGAGACCGTGACGGATCTGGATGTGGTCGGGAACGACCACCTCGATCGCCTCCTTGGTCTCGTAGGCCGAGCCCTCCCCGATGCTCTCGGCCGTCCCGAACTTAGCGCGGACGCGCTCGATGATGACGCGGTCCTTCGGGACCTTCGCGGCCTTAGCGAGCTCGGAGCGGATCTCGTCCCGGGTCGGGGTCGCCGCCTCGGGATGGGTCACGGAGAACTGGTATTCGACCCGGTGGAGGAGCGGGTTCGGTCGTTGTTCGAGGATCCTAAGGTCCATGGTCGATCTTTCGATACTCCATCTCGCTGAGCAACTGCTGAACGCGGGCCTTCGCCGGAACGTCGACCGGCACGAAGGAGACCCCCTCACCCGGGATTCCGTATATAACGGTGGCCCCGATGGGCAGCATCTCGAGGAGCGGCATGACCCCGAGGTCCTCCTCCCCATCGACCTCGACGAGCCCTCCGCCCGATCCGACGAGCGAACCTACCGCCTCGCGGAGCTCCTGGGTCAACATGCCCGCCGGGTTACGGACCCGCACGACCCTTCGTGCGGCCAAGGGGGCGAAGACCTGCGGATCGATGGGGTCGTTCCGCAGGGTCTTGTGGTCGACGATCCCGATGAGCGGAAGCTTTCCGATCTGGATCGCGAGCGAGGTCACGCGGTCGCCGCACGCGCCGAAGACGTCGAGCCGTTGGATGGCGTGCTCGGCGTCCGGGCCGCTCAGGACGGGACCGTACCGCCGCTGAAAGACCGGCCGGAGCGACGCGGGGAGCAGCCAGGCGTACCGGTCACTTGACCCGGAGCGCGTATCGACCGCTGGCATGGATCCCCATCTTCCGGGCGATCTCGGACTTCTCGGGGTCGATGACGAGCAGGTAGCCCTGCCATTCCCGGGAGACCTCACCCCCACAGCGCGGACACTTGTTGAGCTCGGTGATCGAGCTGCAGGTCTTGCACGCCTTGAGGCTGATCATGCGGACTTCCCCGTCGCGGTGGCCGTCGCCGGTTTCGCGGCCGGCGGGGCGGCCTTCCCGGCGGCCGGCTTCTGGACCGGAGCATCCTTCTTCCCGGGCGGCTTCTTGCCTCCCTTGTCCTCGGCCTTCTTGTGGGCCTCGACGATCCACTCGAGGCGCCCGAGGCCCGGCTGTCGCATCGTCAGGCCGATCCGGCTGTCCCGGGGAGAGATCTCGGAAAGCGAGAGGGAGACGACGCGCGAGCGGACCTTGTAGCCGACCTTGAGGTCCTTCTTCGTCTCGACGCCGACCAAGCGCTGGTTGTGCTCGTCGATGTTGACCCGGTCGTCCATGATCTGCGAAACGTGGAGGAGCCCGTCGAGCGGGCCGAACCGGACGAAGGCGCCGAACTTCCGGATCTCGACGACGTTGCCTTCCACGACCTCCTGGATCTCCGGTCGGAAGAGAAGTGCCTGGTACTCGACCTCCTGGTACACCCCTCCGTCGCCGTGCACAATGTGCCCCTCGCCGATGGGGGTGACATCGCGGATCATGACGGTCAGGTTCGAGCCGTCGACCAGCTTGCCCTCGAACTGTTGCTGCGCGAGCTCCGTCAGGACGGTATCCAGCCGGGGTCCTAGCCGTTCCGGAGGTATCCGGACGACGTCCCGGCGATGATCTAGGTAGTACATGCGGGGCGTGCCAGCGGGGGAGTATATAAGATAATTTTGGGTACTCCCGGCACTCGGGACCGAGCGGGGAGCTCGGATCACAATCCGGTGGTCCGGCGCGCGATGCGCGGGGGACTGGACCGGGTCAGTCGGTGAGGGGGCTACGATAGGGCCGGAGCCGGTATTTGAGGCAGGAGACCATGGCGTTCCCCCTCTCTCAAGGGTCCGCACCCGTGCGGACCCGTGTGGGAGAAGGATACCGGAGATGATCTTCTCTTGAACGCGAACGTTGGCGGTACGAGAACGGTCCGATGGAAAGGGTCACGACGGATGCTCCCCGGAGCATGGATAGGGGTCGCGCTGGGGATCGTGCTGCTCCTGGTGGGGGGGCGCGGCGGCCGCCCCGATGGCGACGGTCTCAGGTCAGAACTCCTCTCCGCCCTATTCTGGGACCGAGAACGGATATGTCTCCGATACTCTGAGCGGCTGCGAGATCTCGGCGTCGACGCCGGTCCTACCCTTCTTCAATCTGACCACGGGGCATGCCACCGAGTCCGCGAAAGTGGCGGCCCGCTCGTGCGGCACGGCGAACAGCTCGGCGTTCATCAACCTGGTCGCGACGTACACGGGCCGTCCTTTCACGCCAACGGCCGGAGTATCCCACTTCAAGCAGAACTGGGTGTTGGACCTCGTCTCCAAGCTCATGGTCACCCCAGGTAGCGGAGCGCCGTACGCCCTCTTCAGTGTGGACCTCTCCTTCCAACTGGCCGATCTGACGCAAGGTGGCACCTCTAGCGGAGGTACCGTGACCCTGTCGAACGAGATCTTCTCGGGGTCCTACTCGCAGGGCCACACCGGCCTCCACCGGTCCACCTACTACAACGTCACGCTGAACGCGACCCACTCGTACCAGTTCGTCGCCCAGATCCAGATCAGCGTCGGTGTCTTCGCCCCACCGGGATCCAATAGCGCCTCCGCCTTCGTGAACATGGGTTCCGGAGGGAGGAACGCGTTCCTGGCGTCCATCACCGGCGAGTAGGATCGTCCGGCGCTCCGGGCCTTGCGGCCCGGTCGGCACCTGGGTCCTAGGGGGAGTCGGGGGGGCCCCCGGGCGGCTTCGAGATCGCGAGACCCTCCAGTAGGGCAGTCAGCCGGTCCAAGTGGGACTCTCCCAGGCCGAGCATGCGTCGACCGTCGAACCGGCCCACGGGACTCCCATCCCGGAACGCTAACACCGTGGGGGTGATCTTGATCCGGAAGGAGTCCCACAATGGGTCGTCCCAGTCGGTGATGTCCGCGATGGCGACCGTCGCGGGAAGGCGCCCGTTGCGCGCGACGAACTTAGGCATGAACGACCGCGTGGGCGGGCACCACGTGGCCCCGAAACAGACCGCATAGGTCCCCTCACGCTTCAGCTGGGTACCGTCAAAGTCGCCCGCGTGCAGGACCTCGACCCCCAGGCCTTCCCAGCCGGGCTTCTGACTGCGTTTCATCGGGCCGGTTCCTCTTCGACCGGATCCCCCTTCGGGGACGCCTTCGGTAGACGTCCCACCAAGAACAGCGCGAAGATCAGCGTGACGACCAGCAGCCCGAACATGACGGCGAAGGTCTGGTCGTAGGAGGTGAGGAGGGCCCCTTTGAAGGACCCGAGGTAGCTCGCACACTCGGGGAACGGAGGGTTCGTCGACGAGCAAGCGGCGCTGGGGGACGGGTCCAGGTCGGTGAACCGGGTCTGTTGGAACGAGGCCAGAACGGAAAGGCCGACCGCCCCTCCTAAGGACTGGAGGAACTGGATCAGACCTCCGGCCTCCCCGACGTCGGCCTCGGCGACCTGGTTCTGGGCGGCCAAGAGATAGACCGGGAAGGTGAGGCCGATCCCGAACCCCAGCGGGATCAGACCGAGCACGACGCCTTGGACCGGGATCACGTAGAGGTAGAACGTCCAGAGCGGGGTCGTGAGCGTGAGATCCGTCAGGAGATACATCCCGACGATCGCGATGACGATGCCCACGAGCGCGACGACCCGGTACGAGAGCCGCGTCAAGAGCTGCCCTCCTAGGGCGGCCCCGATCACGAGAGGGATGACCAGGAAGTACAGGATGTCGCGGACCGTGTCTGACGACCCGGTGGCGCCCGGAGCGAGCACGAACCCGACCACCAGGGTGAGGAACGTAGCGACCGGGAAGAATACCATCCCGGTGAAGAACGTCGCACCCCCTCCGGCCGCCATCACCCGGCGTCCCAAGAGCCGGAGCGGGACGAGCGGGTTCTCGGCCCGGAGCTCCCAGAGCACGAAGACGATGATCAGAATGCCGGCCAGCCCGAGCAGCCCCAAGACCCGGGGGTCCGTCCAGGTCCATCCGCTATCGGTGATCTGGTAGAGCGGGAACATGAGGGCCGAGACCCAACCGGCCAAGAGCGCCGCTCCCGGCACATCGAACCGCCGGACCCGTTCGGGGCGCAATGGTCCGAGCACCGTGGCGATGATCGCGAACCCGATCACGCCGACCGGGATGTTGACGTAGAACACCCACCGCCAGGTGGTGTAGGACACGATGGCGCTCCCGATGAGGGGCCCGGCCACGACCGCGATCCCGAAGACCCCGGAGAGCGCTCCGATGACCCGGGCCCGGGTCTCGGGAGGGAAGGTCACGGCGATGATCGCGATCCCGACCGGGAAGAACCCTCCGCTCCCGAACCCCTGCACGGCGCGGAAGACGATGAGCTCGGTGAGGTCCTGGCTCAGTCCCGAGAGGATCGATCCCACGATGAAGACGATCAGTCCACCGAGGAACACGTTCCGACGGCTCCACAGGTCGGAGAGCTTGGCAAAGATCGGGATGCTGGCGGTCGAAGCGATCACGTAGGCGCTGATCACGAACGTGCCGCTGTTGATCTCGTGGAACTGGGTCAGGATCGTCGGCAGCGCTGTCAGCGCGACGAAATTGTCCAAGGCGCCCATCAAGAGCGCCAACAGGATACCGAGCACGACCAGAAGCTCGAAGCTTCGCTTGGGAACCTGCGGCCCGGTTGGATCCCCGGACGCGTCGGCGGGATCGGTGTCAGCCGGGGGACTCATCGCCGCAGATCCACCCGATCGAGCGGAGGGGGTTCGCCGGGACGCGTGATCCGAACCATGGTCCGGTGGTCCGGGTGGATAGGGCACGGGATCGGTCGACCAGTTCGTGACGGTCGGGGCCCAGGTCGCTCCAGATCCATCCCCTCCGAGCGGGGGGCGGGCCGAGGTCCCAACAACGCCGGACGTTCCCACGGGTCGTTAGAGGAACACTCGCACTCGACCGCTCGAGAGATCGAGGGGAACGGGGGTCAGCGGGCGACACTCGACCCGAGCAAAGATCGGGGCCATCCTCGCCATCGCCTCCAGAAATTCCGGAGGGAGCTTATCCATCCCTGGCATCGACAGCACCGGTTGACCCCGGACCTCGCCGGTCTTAGCGTCGAACACCGCGTTGTGCTGAGGGCACTTCAGTACACCGCTTTTGAAGGTGCCCAGATCCAAAGGGGCGTTCATGTGCCCGCAGCGATTGATGTAGGCATGGAGCTCACCATTCAGGTTCACGACCACAACATCTTCGCTCCCCGCTCGCCCGTGCGTCATCTCACCCGGCTTCAGGTCCTTTGCTTCGGTCAGCTCGTTCCAGGTTCGCATCCGGCCCACCCAGCGAACGGAATTCCGTGAGTACTTAAGCTTTAAAACATAAAGGACAGGGAACTTATGGGGTCTCCCGCGATGTCGGAGCGGAGATGGTGGGACCGGAGAAAGGGGCGGCCGGCTCGCGCTGTGACTTCGAAGCGACGTTCCAGCTCCTGGGCCAGAAGTACGCGCTCCACATCCTGCTCAAGCTCGTAGAAGCGAGCCCCCGAAGGTTCACTGAACTGGAGGAGGCGCTGGGAGTGAACTCGGCTACCCTGACGGACCGTCTCCGGCGAATGGAGAGGTTGGGCTTGGTACGGCGGGACGTGATCCGCGTCATCCCCCGACGCGTCGAGTATATGCTCACCCCAATGGGACGTGACCTCGTGAAGATCTTCCGGCCCCTCCAGTCCTGGCGGGAAAAGTACTCGCATTAGTCGATCCGAAGCCATCGCCGCCCGAGGTTCCGGGTCCGGGGGGCGTTCGCTCTGTTCGTTCGTCGTCCAAGGCGAGGGGATCGTGAGCTCAGCCGCTCGTCCGCCGGATCCCTAGCGCCTTGTCGGTCCGGGCGATCGACGCGGCCGCGTTCGGTTCGAGCTCCATCATGGAACGGATCGCGTCGATGCTCTCGGGCACCACGATCGACTCCTGATGGATCGCCTGGAAGAAGTGAAGGTCGGGACCGTCGAGCCGCATGCCGGCCTCCCAGAGGACGTTCTCCATCATGTCCTGCTGTCCCGCGCCCCGGTCCCGCGCGAACTCCATCGCCTGGGGGGTGCCATCGATCCCTTCCCACGGCGCGAAGATGACGAACCGAGGGGTCTCCCGGAACGCAGCGAGGATCGGGGCGAGATCGCTGGGGGGTCGCGCCAATCGAACGTGGTTGACGTGGACGTGCATCAGCGTCGTGGGGACGATGACCGCGGTCGTCGTGATCGGGAGCTCGGGATAGATCGTCCGCACGTCGAGCCCATGATGGGAGGGAAGGTGGAAGGTCGGCATGATCCCGTTGATCGGGCCCTTCTTCGATTGCGCGGGATCCGCCGCGCGCCGGATGATCGTCGCCTCCCAGCTCTCGACCCCGTAGCGGGGCGAGAGGACCGAGACCGCTCGGGAGAGACCGGTCGTGTTGCACGAGACGACCCGTACCCGCTCCTTTCCCTTGGCCGCGGCATAGTTCGCGAGCGCATTGAACGAGACCTCGGCCACCGAGGACTTCTCCCCGCCTTGATACACCGAGCGGACCCCCGCGGCCCGATAGAGCTCGGAGTTCTCCTGCCCGGCGCCTTCCGGGGCGCAGTCGACCACGACATCGACCTGCTTTAGCAGGTCCTCGAGCGTGCCCGCGATCTTGACCCCCGCCGCCTGGAAGGCTTCGAGCCCGCCCTTCCCGGCCACGTAGAGCGGATGCCCGCGGTCCATCGCCCGCACCGCTTCGAAGTTGGGGCGGGTCTTCGTCACGCCGATGAGCTCCATGTCCGGCTGACGGGCGACGGCGTCCGCGACCCGTTTACCGATCGTGCCGTAGCCGTTGACCGCCACGCGCACCGTCATGTCCGTCCTCGCTCGACGGAGCGGATCCGAGCTAAAAGGCGTTGTGAGGACCGGCCCACAATCTCACACGGAACGCTTTATGCGACACCGCTTGGTCCGTCAAGGGACACCATGGACTTCGAGCTGACCGACGAGGAGAAGGCCTTCCAGGAGGCGGTGCGCAAGTTCGGTGACCGCGTGCTGCGGCCGAACGAGCGGCGCATCGACACCGAAGGCCAGATCCCGGCCGAGGTCATCCATGAGATGGCCCGCCTCGGCCTCCTCTCGATGCTCTCCTCCTCCGACCACGGAGGGATGGGCGCCTCGGCCGTCCTCACGGAGCTCGCCGCCGAGGAGATCGGACGCGGCGACTTCTCCATGGCGACGGCGGTCTTCTTCCTTCTCGAGGCCGGCTGGGGCGCGGTGCTCGATCGGTTCGGCACCCGCGAGGCCAAGGAGGAGATCCTTCCGCCGGTCTGCGAGGGAAAGGCGTTCCTCGGCATCGCGACGACCGAGCCAACCGGTGGCAGCGATCTCGGGAACATGCGGACCCGCTCCCGACGCGACGGCAGCTCGTTCGTCATCCGGGGCGAGAAGTCGTTCCTTTCGGGGGTCGAAGAGGCGAAGCGGCTCGGGGGCGGGCACCTCACCCTAACACGCGACGAGAAGGAGGGGTTCAACTTCATCTACGTCCCGACGAACTCTCCCGGCATCTCGACCCAGAAGTTCGAGAACATGGGCCGGATGGGGATCTCGACCGGGGCCATCACCTACGAGGACGTGCGCGTCCCCGAGAAGTATCTGATCGGGAAGGATCGCCAGGGCTTCGGCTGCGCCATGGAAGGGTTCACCGTCGCGCGCACGTTCGTCTCCGCGGCCTGTATCGGGGCGGCCGAACGCGCCCTCGAGACCGGCATGGCCTACATCCGGGAGCGCCAGGTGTTCGGTAGTCCCCTCGGGAAGTTCGAGGGGATCCAGTTCGAGCTGGTCGACCTGTACACGCAAGTGGAGGCGGTCAAGTGGCAGTGCCGTCGGGCCGCCTGGCTGCTCGACCGGTACACGCTCAAAGGGGACACGAGCCACCGTTCGGAGGTCGACCGTGCGGTCGCCTCGGTCAAACTGATGGCGCCGCCCCTCGCCTTCGACGCGGTGCGCAAGGTGATGATGTGGTTCGGCGCGGCGGGCTACACGAAGGACGTCGGGCTCGAACTGGGCCTGCGGGGCGTCATGTCATACCTCGTCGGCGCGGAAGGGGGGCTCAACATCATGCGGATCATCTTGGGCCGCGAGCTGCTCGGAAAGGAGTTCCTCCCGTACAAGTGAGGCCGTGATCGTGCCGTTCTCCGAACGGGCGTTCCACCGCTGGCTCTCCACCCATCTGCGCGGGTCGCGGAACGACCCATTGCCTCTCGGCGACGACGCCGCCGGCATCGCCCCGGGTCGAGGGGTGCTGCTGCTCACGACGGACTCGCTCATCGAGGGCAGTCACTTCCTGCGCGGCTCTCCGGCCCGTCGGATCGGTTCCGCGGCGGTCGCCGTGAGCCTGAGCGACATCGCTGCGAAGGGCGGCCGACCGGCGGGCGTGCTCCTGGACCTCTTGCTCCCGGCGAGCACCCCGATGCGGTGGGCCCAGGAGGTGGTCCTCGGCGCCGAGCACCTCGCGACGCGGTACGGTTGTCACGTCGTGGGAGGGGACACCAAACCCTCGCCCGTACGCACGGTCGTCGGCACCGTGGTCGGGTTCGGTTCGCGATCGACCCTGTCGCCCCGGTCGGGCGCCCGCGTGGGGGATCTCCTCGTCACGACCGGGCCGGTCGGACGGGGCGGCTGGGCGGCCCGGTCCCTGCGCGTCCACGGCAACAAGAAGACCGCGGTCCTGACCGAGCTCCTTCGAGTCACGCCGCGCGTGCGCGAAGGGCCGATCCTGAGCCGGTACGCGCACGCGATGATGGACACCTCCGACGGGATCGCGGAATCGGCCCATCTCATGGCCGCGGCCAGCCATCGCCGTGTGATCCTGGAGGCGGAACGCCTCCCGTTGTATGCTCCGATCACGAAGCGGATCCGCGATGAGGACGAGCGGCTCGCGCTCGCGTTCTTCGGCGGGGACTATGAGCTCCTCGCCGCGGTTCCTCCGGCCCGGGTCCCTTCGGCCCGGCGGCAGCTCTCCCGGGTCTCGTGCCCCCTGACCGTGGTGGGTCGGGTCGTTCGCGGCCGGGGGGCCGTTCTCGAACAGAAGGGTACGCCGGGTCCTCTCCCCCACTCCGGTTGGCAGCCGTTCGACCGGGTCCGGTCCCCCCCTTTATGAAATTCGCACCACCATCGCGGCACGCTTTTCTGGGGCGACGTGTGGTGAACCGGAATGGACGCCCTCGTCGCTTCGGGCCTCGGCAAAGTGTACCCCGGGCATGCGGGCCCCGTCCATGCGCTGACGGGCATCGATCTCTCGATCCGACGTCAACAGCTCTTCGCGTTCCTCGGCCGCAATGGAGCGGGGAAGACGACCTTCATCAAGATCGCCGCCAGCCTGCTGCTGCCGACGCGTGGGCGCATCGAGCTCTTCGGCCACGACGTCGCCCGGGACCCGAGGTCGATCCGGCCGCTGATCGCGGTCGTTCCTCAGGAGGGCAAGCCGTTCTACCACCTCACTCCCACCGAGCACATCTACGAGTACCTCCGGGTGCGCGGGACCTCCGCGGAAGCGGCCAAGAGCCGTACCGCCGAGATGATCGAGGCGATGGGCCTCACGAACTTCGCCCACGAGGTCGCCTACCGCCTCTCGGGGGGGTTGCAACAGCGCACCCTCGTCGCGATGATCCTCGCGACCCAGGCGCCGTTCCTCTTCCTGGACGAGCCCACGCTGGGGATGGACCCGTTCGCGCGGCGCCAGGTCTGGGAGGTCATCCGGGCCACCGTACGGCACGGCTCGACGGTCCTCCTGACCACGCACTATCTGGACGAGGCCGAACAGCTCGCTGAGGAGCTCGCCGTGATCGAGGGCGGTCACGTCCTCTACCGGGGCTCTCCCGAGGCGCTCAAGTCCCGGGTGCAGCGAGAGGTGCGCGTCCTCTTCGCCCCCACATTCCCGTCGAAGGAGCTCGAACCGTTCGGTAAGGTCATCGTGGACCGGGAGAAGGTGACGCTCCTCACCTCCCGGCGGCACGTCCCGGCGCTGACCGATATGGCGCTGAGCCACGGGAGCGCCGTCCAGCTCGGGCCGGTGACCTTGGAGGAAGCGTTCCTCGAGCTCGTCGGCCGCAAGATCGAGGAGGAGGGATCGTGACGTTCCGTCAGCAGGCGAACGCCGTCCTGCGGCTCTGCTACCTCAACGGGATCATCCCGCTCTGGCGCTCCCCGCTCCTGATCGCCGCGGTGTTCCTGACCCCGTTCAGTTTCCTGTTCTTCCTGCGCGTCATCGCCCCGAGCCATTTCTTCGCCTTCGGGGTGGTCGGGGGCGTCCTGTTCACCGCGCTCTTCACCGGGAACGGGATGATGAACGACTGCGCGTACCTCCGGCTCGAGCGTCAGCTCCAGACGATCTTCGTCGCGAGCCCGGTGCAGCCGATGAGCTATGTGCTCGGTATGGCGCTGAGCGAGCTCGCCTTCGCGGTCCCGGCGCTCGTCCTCTTCCTCGTCATCCTCACGCTCGTCACCCCGGTGGGCCTCGCGAGCTTTGCGGCGCTGATCGGCGTCGTGCTCCTCACCTGGCTCCTCGCCTCGACGCTGGGGTTCCTGCTCTCCACCTTCTTCCGGCAGCTCCGGGAGATCTGGCCGATCGGAACGCTCGTCTTCTCCTCCCTGTCGGTCCTACCTCCGATCTTCTATCCGATCACGTCGATCCCCGCCGCGGTGCGGTGGGTCGCCTTCCTCGCCCCGTCGAGCTTCGCAAGCCAGCTGGCCGACCAAGCCGTCGGATTGGGCGGGGGGACGGCGGTGATCCCGGGGCCGTTGGGCCTCCCGGGGATCCAGTTGCTCGGCCTGGTCGGTCTTACGCTCCTCTTCGGTCTCGGCGCCGCGTTCCTGGCCCGCTGGCGGGAGCCCTGACCAGGCGGTCGGCTCGGGCCCCGGTCCAGCGTCCTGCCGTATGCTAGGGCGGGGTCCCCGGGCCTCCTACTAAGATCGGTAGGCTGCCCCGATGCTCGTAGTTCAGAGCTTCTCTGAGGGGATGAGTAAGTTTTTAAGTGCACTCCTCCCTAGATCGTGGGCAAATGAGCGGACGCGAAGAGGCCCACTGCTATCGGTGCGGTCACGTATGGCTACCGCGCGGTCGGCGTGTCCGCATCTGTGCCCGATGCAAGAGTCCGTACTACTGGCTTCCAAAGATCCATGTCCCGACCTACGGTGGCGGGGAGGGGATCGATTCCGTCATCGGCCAGAAGCGTGAGCGAGTTCTCCGGATCGCGCACCGCTACGGAGTGACCAACGTGCGAGTGTTCGGATCGGTCTCTCGAAAGCAAGCGACTGCTCACAGCGATGTGGACCTGCTGGTCGATCGGATCCCCGGCCGGCGGATCAAATGGGTCGACCTAGCTCTCGATCTCCGGCGCGAGCTCGGTCGGCCGGTGGAGATCGTGGCCGAGGACAACCTGTTCTGGCTCGTCCAACCACGAGTGATCACCGAGGCAGTGCCGCTATGAAGGAGGGAGGGGCGACGAACGAGACGAACCTCGCCTTGGGGATCGAGCATCTCCGCCGTGCGGTCCGGATCGCTGAACGCGAAGGCGACTCGCTTCCGGCACAGGACGAGTACGACCTCGTGTTCATTGCGGTAGAAAGCGAGCTGCGTAAGGCCTACGAGTCGCTGAACAAGCTCGGCCGGTCCTTCTGGAGCGCGAACCGTAGCGTCAACCGTGACCGCATCGGCGAGATCCGCCAGATCCTCACGCACGACTACGCCGCCCTCGACCGCCAGACGGTGTGGGACATCGCCCGGGGTGAGGCGCCCAAGCTCGTCCACCAGCTTGTCAAAGCGAAGATGGGCCGATCGGATTGAGCAAGAGGCCGGGCCCGGACCCTGTGGGTCCGTGCCATGACCTGGTACGGCCTCACGTCAGGCTTATCAAATAGGGCCTTACTGCCCGCCGCACCGAAGGGTACCCTCATGGCGAACGAACCCCAAGTGAATCCGTTCGAGACGGCCAAACGTCAGGTCGATATCGTTGCCGATCTTCTCAAGCTTGACGACGGGCACCGCGAGATCCTGAAGCATGCGAAGCGGGAGCTGACCGTCAACTTCCCCGTTCGCCTGGACGACGACACGTACCACGTCTTCACCGGCTACCGGGTACAGTACAACATGGCCCGCGGGCCGACCAAGGGCGGGATCCGCTATCACCCCCAGGTGACGCTCGACGAGGTCCGAGCGCTCGCCGCCTGGATGACCTGGAAGTGCGCGGTCGTGAACCTCCCCTACGGGGGCGCCAAGGGGGGGGTCATCTGTGACCCCAAGCACATGAGCCAGCACGAGCTCGAGCGCATGACGCGGCGGTTCGCGAGCGAGATCGCCCCGATCATCGGGCCCGAGATGGATATCCCGGCCCCGGATGTCTATACCGATTCCCAGACGATGGCCTGGATCATGGACACCTACTCCATGCAGAAGGGCTACTCCGTGCCGGGGGTGGTCACCGGAAAGCCGATCACCCTGGGCGGCAGCCAAGGGCGGGGAGAGGCGACCGGTCGCGGATGCGCCTATGCGATCCGCGAGGCGGCCCCCAACGCCGGCGTCCG
>JBARHO010000219.1:0-7600 GCA_049799275.1 Thermoplasmata archaeon | reverse complement strand
CCGGTCAGGGGGTTGATCAGGAGGGCCGCGCCGACCACCCCGACCGCGGAGAGACCGACCCCGAGCGCCGCGACCAGCGCGGTGGGGTGGATGCGGGCCTCGGGAAGGGGACGGTGCCGCGTGCGGCGCATCTCCCGATCGAGGTCCCGGTCGAAGTAGTGGTTGAGCATCGCCGCCCCCGCTGACGCGCTCGCGCCCAGGACGACCAGCCAGACGAGGACCATCGGGTCGAACGCGGCGGGGGTCGAGAGGGCGAACCCGCCCACCGCGACGAGCACGATCAGGAGCGTGATCCACGGTTTGGCGAGGGTCACGTAATCCCGCCAGCGCGTGGGAAGGGCGAGCCCCTGGTCGACGACGACCGGGAAGGTGCGAGTGGTGGACGGCATGGCGCCCTCGACGCGTAGTCCCATGGGACTTACTCCTCTTTGAGTTGATACTTTCATACCGACCCAAAGTCCTTCGCGTCGTCCTCGTTCATCGGCCCCGCCAAGGGGCCCGGGGCGGATTCGTCATCCACTCCCGGACGCCACGCCGCGGCCTCGAGAAGCGCGTTGCGCGCGCTCGGGGGAGGAGCCGCTCCCCGTAGGACCCCGACACCGCGGTCCAGGATGGCGATCGCCGCCGCCCTGTCCCGGTGCCAAGAGCCCTGGCAGATATCGCAGTCACTACGTCGCCACGACGGGTGGTGCAATGCACCTCCGCACTGGGGACAGGTCGACGACGTCCCCCTCGGGTTCACACGTACGACCGCGGTCCGGGCCTTGTAGGATAGGATCTGCGTGAACTGCCCGTGGGTCCACGCGGAAAGCCTTCGTCGTCGTTCGTCCTCGTTCCATCGGGTACGGCGTATACAGTCTTCCGTGGTGCTCGAGAGATCCTCGAGGACGAGGTTATGATCTCCGACCTTCTCGAGCAGCTCGTTCGCGGCCTGGTGGAGGAGAGGCATCAATCGATTCCTTTCTCGGCCTCGATACCGACGCATCACTCGGCCCCGCGCCTTACGATCGGTCCGAATGGCCCTCTGAATTCGCTCCCGCTTGCGAGCCATCGCCCCCTGGACGCGGGGTATGGCCGATAGGTCGACGAGATCTACCAGCCCGTCCGTGCTCGCCCAATCGGCCGACGGCATGTTGATGTCGATCCCGGCGGATCGCCCGACTACGGGCTGCTCGTGCGGGACCCGGAACTGGAACACGAGCTTCTGGTCGGTGACCGCGAGGCCGAACTCCCCGTTGCTCGCCCTGAGGTAGCCCCAGAAGAGGGGGTTACGGGTCTCGGACAAATCGATGTGGATGTGATGGTCCGGTCGAAGGGTGATGTCCAAGGTCTTACCGTGCAGTCGGTAGAGATCTCGAGGGAGGTTGACCTTGAGCCTCTGGCGATGCGGAAGACGACGCCGCATCCGCTCGAACCTCGCCGGATCGTGGCGACGGGCTCGGCGGAGGGTCTTATCCCACGTTCGCAGGGTCGCGGAGCTCTCGTTGCAGATAGCTAGGGTCCAGTGTGCGGCCAGGTGCCGAAAGCGGGGGCGAAGTTCGCGGTACGACCGACGGGTCGCCTCGAAACGGCTTTCCTCGGAATGAGCTCGCCAGTCCGGGACGAGCTTGTTCACTCCCGACCGCACGTCGCGGAGCGCGCGTAGGAGAGGCTCTTCGGGGGTGTAGGGCACGACCACCGTTCGTACCGGAGTGGTGTTCTTTCCCCGCACGGAAGCTCGGAGGAAATGGGGGTTCTTCAATCCGTCGACTAGGGTGAACGGTGACCCGAGCATCGGTCGGGTAGCTCGAGGGCGGGTGGCAACTGCGCGCTCGGAACGACGTCGGGGCAAGTACGGCCGCTAGGAATGGTAGTGCGGCGAACAATCAGGCAACCGGAGCGAGTAGGAGAATGGGCAAACCCCAACTCCCCAGTTGGACGCAGGATTGCTAGCCCCGACCAAGAGGTCGGGGCTAACATCACGACTCAGAATGGAATAACTGGGTCGGGAGGGCGAGGGGATCGGAGCGACCCCGTTCCGGGCGCGGTTCGGACGATCGAGCGGCCCGGGGGTGCGGACGCTCGTCGGGGCGTCCGAGGGCGGGACCTCGGTCGAGGACTGTTGCGCCCAGTCGAGCCATCGCCGGGGGATCTTGCGGAAGTTGGCGAGCAGCACGATCACCGCGAGAAGGGCGAAGAGCGCCGTGGCAAGACCCAGGTGGAGGATGACGATCGTGGCGTTGAGGCCGCTATCGATGATGAGCCCGCCCAAGAGCGCCTGACCGACCACGGTCGTGAGGGCGGCGAAGGAAAGGCGAAGGAGCACCGGCCGGCGGCGCTCGAAGAGGACGCCCAGGATGGTGAGCCCCAGGATCGCGACGGAGAGGACGAGCGCGCTCAGACGGTGGGCCCATTCGATCCCCGCCGCGCCGGTCAGGGCGGGGGTGAAGGTCCCGTCACAGCTCGGCCATTTGGGGCAACCGAGGCCCGCGCCGCTGGCCATCACGTTGCCTCCCAGCAGGATGGTGACGTAGGTGAGGCCGAGGCCGACCAGGGCGGCGTAGCGGAAGAGGTCGTGACCCAGATCCTTCCCCATCGCTCAGGTCCCTCCCTCAGGCGAGGCCGTGACCGGGAGGCCGGTCGGAGCGGGGGCCGGCGCCGGGCGCTTTCGGCCGAGCATGGTCGTCGGCGCCGGTTCTCCCCACGGGTCGGACGTCGTGACCGGGGCGCCCGCGAAGTAGCTGTAGATCATGTTGAAGGCGAAGAAGAGCTGCCCGACCCCCAGGATCATCGCTCCGATGGTACTGATGAAGTTGAGGAGCTGGAAGTTCTCGATCGGAAGGTAGGTGTACACCCTCCGCGGCATCCCTTCGGCCCCGAGGATGAACATCGGGAACAAGAGGACGTTCACGCCCACGTAGGTCAGGAGGAAGTGGATGTGGCCGAGCGACTGATTGTACCAGCGTTTGGTCCAGATCGGGTAGTAGAAGTAGATCCCCGCGAAGATCCCCATGAGGGTCCCTCCGAGCAGGATGTAGTGGAAATGGGCGACCACGAAGTAGGTCCCGTGGTAGAGGTAGTCAACGGGGATCGAGGCGAGCAGGACGCCGGAAAGACCTCCAATGACGAACCCGGTGATGAACGCGATGCAGAACCACATCGGTACCGCCATCCAGATGCGGCCGCCCCAGAGCGTGGCGACCCAGTTGAACGTCTTGACGGCGGAGGGGACGGCGATCGCCATCGTGGAGAGCATGAAGATGAACCGGACGTTCGTGCTGATGCCGGTCACGAACATGTGGTGCTCCCAGACGGTGAAGGAGAGGACCGCGAAGACGCCGAGCGCGATCGCCATGGCGCCGTAGCCGAAGATGTCCTTGCGGGCCAGCTTCGGGATGACCGTCGAGAGGATCCCGAACGCCGGGATCACCATCACGTAGACCTCGGGATGGGCGAAGAACCAGAACAGGTTCTGATAGAGGAGGGCCCCGCCGAGCGGCGTGCCGTTCGCGGCCGCGAGGATGTGCGTGCCGAAGTTGCGGTCGGAGAGGACGAAGGTGAGCGCGATCGAGAGCGAGGGGAGAGCGAAGATCAGGAGGATCGAGTTGATGAACGTGGCCCAGACGAAGAGCGGCATGTTCCAGTAGGGGACGCCCGGGGCCCGATGCTTCGTGATCGTGACCACGAAATTGATCGCCCCCAGCATCGAGGAGATCGACAGGATGTGCAACCCGAGGACCCAGAGATCGATCCCATACGGGTTCGGAGCGAACGGCTGGATCGAGAGCGGCACATAGCCGGTCCACCCCGCGTACGCGTTCGACAGGATCAGGATGACCCCCGCGGGAGGGATCAGCCAGAACGCGATCGCGTTGATCCGGGGAAGGGCCATCTCCTTCGCCCCGATCATCGAGGGGACGAGGTAGTTGCCGAACCCCGCCAGGGTCGGCATGATGAACATGAAGATCATCAGGACCCCGTGCATCGTGAAGAGGGTCGAGTAGACGTCCGGCGTGATGCCTAGGGTGGTTTGGGGATCGAGGCCCAGACCCTGCACGAACCCGAGATCGGTGCGGATCAGGATCGCATAGATCCCGCCGATGAAGAAGAACGTGATCCCGGTCGCGATGTACATCAGACCGATCCGCTTGTGATCGGCGGTGAACATCCATCGACGAACGATCTTGATGAACCACTCCCCGTGGTAGAACAGGAGCCATAGACCGAAGGCGGCGAGCGCCGCGACCAAGGTGATCTCGATCAGCGGTACCGTGAGGTCGGTCACTCCTCACCCTCCTCTATGTGCCAATAAGGCTCCCTAGTATGTACGCCACCGCGGCGACGGCCAGAGCGAAGACGATCACCCGCGCGAACGTGACCCACGACGCGTCGGTCACGCGGGAGGGGGGAGTCGTATGGACCCGTCGACCGAACGGCCAGACCCGGTAGGCCCGGTCCACCACATGGACCGAGACGCCGGACATCAGGAACATGAGGGCGACCGCGAGCCCGAACGATTCCTCGGCGCCCGGGGACACCAAGGGTCCGATGGACACCGTGTAGGCGATCAGAACGAGGATGCCCACGATCATCAGAACGATGGTCGCGACGTAGAGCCGGAACGTGCTCTCGATCGCCTCCGGATCGTACTCCGGGAGGAGGTCGCCCGTCGCGGTGCTATTCAAAGAGCCTCATCTCCCGGTGCGGGACCCCCCTCAGTCGATCCACCCGGTAAAGGATCCCGGTAATGAGAAGCATCGAGAAGCACGCGAAGAACGCGCCCGCGATCAGGATCGGAACGTCCGGGAAGAGGTGTCCGGTACCCAGGAGGTCGGTGAGACCGAACACGAAGAAGGCCGCCGAGAGGGTACCGATCAGTAGGAGCAGCGCCAACACGCCCCATAGGGCCCCCGTCCGGTACTGGGGGGCGGCGGACGGAACCTCACTCATGGCCCATCGCCTCCGATCGGACCGGGGCGCTCGCGACCGGCGCCGCCGGGAGCGAGGTCGTCGGATACCCACCCGATAGCCGCTGGGCGCCCGACGCCGCGAGGAGGCGACGCTGGTAATTGATCCGGTAGCGCCAATAGAAGAGGAGGACGACCACCGCGTTCACCACAAAGATGGGCGCGATCCGTTCGATCACCTGGTCGACCGGGATCTGAACGCCGGGCGTCTCCCCGCCCCAAACGGTCGTGAGGATGAGGAAGGCCATGAGCGAGTTCGCGATGAAGATGACGATGGGCCGGTCCCGCGGATGGGTCCGCTTCGACCGGTCGAGGAACGGCAGGAGGAGGACGTAGAGGATGATGACCGTCGTGATCGTGATGGCGATCACGGGACTGATGCCCGTGAAGTCCACGATCTTGAACAACCAGAGGAAGTACCAGTCGGGTTCTGTCACGACACTGGTCGCGGCCAGGTTACCGACGTAGGTCGGCAGCTGCCACGGCCAGAGGGCCGCGATGCCGATCAAGAGGCCCACGTACAGGAGCGCCCACTTCGTGATGTACATGAGGATGTGCGGCATGAACGGGACATGCTTCTTGTCCTCGGCATGCGTGTACCGGCGCCGTTGCTGGGGGTCCGAGGTCGCGGGGGGAGCGATCCCGTGGGACTCGAAGAGCGCGATGTGGGCGTACAGCAGGGCACCTAGGGCGAGCGGGATGAGCAGTACGTGCGCGGCGAAGAACCGGGACAGCAGGCCCTGAGGCGTCCCGTCGGCCAGGAGGAAGGGACCGAGAATGTTCCCGCCCGGCGCTCCCAACGTCAGCACGATCCCGACGTTCGTCGCGTTGTAGGAGAGCTGGGTATAGGGAAGCAGGTAACCGGTGAAACCCATGCCAAGCGTCGCGAGCATCAGAAGGGTCCCGACCATCCAGCTGAACTCGCGGGGGGCCTTGTACACGCCGAGGTAGTAGCCTCGGTAGAAGTGGACGAACGCGAGGAAGATCATCGCGTACGCGCCATAGAGATGGGTCGAGAGCAGGAGCGAGCCCATCGGCACCGAGTGGATGATGTAGAACGTGCTGCACCAGGCCGCGGGTGATTGGGACAGCGTCCCGGACGCCTGTCCGCAGGCGGTCAGTGTCGGGTTCGTGCTCGGTTGATAGTAGAGCAGCAGGAGCAGTCCGGAAACGACCTGGAAGAGGAACGCGTTGACGACGAAGGCGCCGGTCCAGTACGAGGGTTTGAACGTGAACGCGGGCTGGGGCCGGAGTGCCCACTTCCCCATTCCCGTGCGGTCCTCGATGAACCCCCAGGTGCGGTTGAGGGTCCGGTTGAACCATCGTTCGAACACGACCGACCTCACGGGAAATTACACAGGAGGACCGGGGATTGCTTGCTGACCTGCGAGGTCGAGCCGACCCCATACCCTCCGACGAGCGTCGATAAGTGGCCCTTGACGGGCTGGCTCCCAGTGACCTGCGTGGCCCAGATCGTATCGTCCCCTCCGGAGGCGGGGTCCTTCCACAGCAACGTCACCTGAGGGAGCGGGTAGATCGCCGGGCCGGTCAGGTTCGCCGCGCCCTGCGTCACATCATAGGTCGACCCGTGGCAGGTACAGTGGATGTAGAACGAATGGCCCGAGATGACGTTCGGGCACATCCCCGCTGGGTAGTAATGGATCGCCGGGGCGGGGCAACCCAGATGCTGGCAGATCGCGCTGAAGGCCACGATCGACTTGGTCGGACCCACGCCCCCCACCACATCGGTCACCCCGCCCGAACCGCCGGGTGGCGACGCCAGATTGAGCAGGAAGTTCGGTTCGTTCGTGAGGGGGTAGGGGAAGGTGAGGACCTCGCTCGTCGTGACGTCGTACTCGGCCGCGACCTTCTTGGTGGTCAGGGGGGACCCATCGAGGTCGATCAATTGCACAACGGGGTAGCTGGAGAGGCCCACCAACGGAGGCTGGGCGTACTGGATGGCGCCCCCGATCAGGCCCCCGCCGCCCGCCACGACGGCGCCCAATCCGAGCAGCTTCAGCACGTTCCGCTTGTTCTCGTCGATCTCCCCGTCCCCGTTGGCGGCGCGGATCGCCACCCGGCGGACCTGGCCGACGGGCCACGCCACGGGCGACCGCGCCCCGGTGAACGATGGACAACTGGCCGAGCAATCGAAGCGGGTCACGACAGGGACCGCCCCCGGATATCTGAGTTGGGATCGTCGACGATGGACGGGTCCGGGTTCGTCGCCTGCCCCGGTAGCTCCGCCCGATCACTGTGGTAGTAGATCGCCCAGGTGATGCCGATACCGAACAGGATGACGAGGACCTCGGTGAGGGTCACGACATCGTCGGGGCCCAAGCTCATCGACGATCCCCTCCCATCAACGTCGGACCTGGCGCAGCGACGGACCAGTCCTCGGCCCCCACGGCCCCAACGGTCCCGGTCGACGTGACCCGCAGGGCCGCCGGTCCCGGAGAAGGGAACGGCTGGGCGACCGCGATCGGAACATGGGCGGAGGAACCCGCGGGCGCTGGCTCGTCCCCGAGGAGCACCCCGCGAAGAGAGATCCCCCGGCCGTTCGCTCCGAACGGCAGATCGGCCTCTTTCGTGAGCTCGGCCAAGAGCTCCTGCTTGAGCCGCATCGCACGACCATAGTAGCGGCCGATCCGACG
>JBARHO010000218.1:0-43259 GCA_049799275.1 Thermoplasmata archaeon | reverse complement strand
TCGCCAATCGACTGGGGGTCGTTCACACCAAGACCCCGGAGCAGACCGAGATCGCCTTACGAAAGGTGGTCCCGGAGCAATACTGGATCCCGCTGAACCCGCTCTTGGTCCAGCACGGACAGAACCTCTGCCGACCGCGGCGACCGCTCTGCCCACAATGCCCGATCCTGGACCTGTGCGTCACCGGCCTCGCCCTGCGAGCCGGGCGGCGACCTCCTCGGAAAGAGGACGCGCTCGTTCGCGCCCGAAAGAAAGCCGCTCGGCGGCCCCCACCCCGGCCCCCGATCCGCAGGACCGCCCGAGCGCGACGCGCTCGCTGAACATTCCTCCCCTCGTTCGAGGCAAGCGCTTTTGTCCCTGAGGCATTCGAGAGCGCTCATGATGGACCCGGCGGAGTACGATCTGGCCTTCTTCCACCGGGAAGGGTTCCACCGTCGGGTCTGCCGCAGTTGTCAGCAGCCGTTCTGGACGCTCGGGGACTCCGACCGATGCGCGGAGGACCCGTGCCAACCGTACGCGTTCATCGGCCACCCGGGCCTGGAACGCCCCCGTTCGGCCCGCGAGATGCGCGAGACGTTCCTCTCGTTCTTCGAGTGCCGCGGGCACACGCGGCTGAGGCGGTACCCGACCATCGCCCGGTGGCGGAACGACGTCTTCTTCACGCAGGCGAGCATCTACGATTTCCAGCCGTGGGTCACGAGCGGCGCGATCCCGCCCCCGGCCAACCCGCTCACGATCAGCCAGCCCTCGTTACGGTTCATCGATCTCGAGGAGGTGGGCCGGAGCGGCCGCCACTTCACGCTCTTCGAGATGATGGCCCACCACGCCTTCAATCGCCCGGACCACGAGGTCTACTTCAAGGAACGGACGGCCGAGCTCTGCCACGAGCTCTTGACGCAGGAGCTTGGGGCGCAGGCGAAGCTCATCACGTACAAGGAGGAGACCTGGGAAGGGGGAGGCAACCTCGGCCCTTCTCTCAGCGTCGGCCTCCTCGGTCTCGAGGTCGCGACCCTCGTGTTCATGGAGTACATCCGGGCCGGCGACGCGCTCCGTCCCATGCCGCTCACGGTCGTCGACACGGGCTACGGGCTCGAACGGTTCACGTGGCTCTCCCAAGGCACCAAGAACGCGTACGAGGCCGTCTTCGGCGCCCCGTACGACGAGCTGCGACGGACGTTCCCCCCGACGGAAACGGCCATCCTCATCGATCATGCCCGTGCCCTCAACTTCATCCTGACGGACGGGGTCGTCCCGTCCAACAGCAAGGCCGGGTACTTCGCCCGCCTCCTCCTACGTCGGATGCTCCGCATCCTCTCGAAGGTGCCCGAGGCCCCGAACATCGTGGCGGTCTTCGACCGGGTCGGGAGGGAGATCGCTCAGGACTTCCCCGAGATCGGAGAGCACCGGGACGATCTGCACCGGGTCATCGAGGCCGAGGTCGAGCGGTACGAGGAGACGCTCGCGCGGGGGCGGGAGGTCGTGCGGCGACAGGAAGAGCGACTGGCGGCCGAGGGTCAGAAGGTCGGGACCAGCGAGCTCCTGGAGTGGTACGACTCCCTCGGCCTTCCGCCGGACTTCGCGGTGCAGGAACTGCGGGACCCACCCCCGATCCCGGCCGATTTCTATCAGCAGGTCGCGCTCCGGCACGAGGGAGAACAGCCGGAGACCGACTACTCCGAGCACGCCCGCGGTCTCCCCGAGGTGCCCCAGGACCTGCCCGAGACCAAGGTCGAGTACTTCGACGACCCGTACCGCCTCTCCTTCGAGGCCCATGTCATCTGGACCTCCGGCGCGTTCGTCGTCCTCGACCACACGTTCTTCTATCCCACCGGCGGCGGACAGATCACCGACACCGGCACCCTCAACGAGGTGCCGGTCGTCGAGGTCGTGCGCCAGGGACGATGGGTCCTTCACCGGCTCGATCGGGCCGCGTCGTTCGCCGTCGGCGAGCGGGTGCACGGGAAGATCGACGGGGACCGTCGGACACAGCTGATGCAGCATCACACCGCGACCCACATGCTCAACGGGGCGCTCCGCGAGCTGTTGGGACCCCATGTCTGGCAGGCCGGCGCCTACAAAGGGGTCGAAGGGGCCCGGATCGACATCACGCACTACCGGGCCCTGAGCCCCAAGGAAGTGCGCGAGGTCGTGCGCCGGGTCAACCGTCTCGTCCGGGAGGATCGACCGGTCAAGAGCTACTTCGAGATGCGCAACGAGGCCGAGCGGAGGTTCGGGTTCACCCTCTACCAGGGCGGGGCCGTTCCCGGGAGGTCGCTTCGGATCGTCGAGATCGAAGGGTTCGATGTCGAGGCGTGCGGCGGGACGCACTGCACGCACACGAGCGAGGTGGGACTCGTGAGCGTCCTCGGAACGGAACGGATCCAGGACGGGATCGTACGGCTGACGTTCGCCGCGGGCGACCGAGCCCTCGAGATCAACGCGGTCCATGAGGAGGTCCTCGAGAGCGCCGCCCGACGTCTCGGCGTGCCCATCGAGAAGGTCCCCGAGGGGCTGGATCGTCTGTTCGCCCAGGTCGGCGAACTTCGTCAGAGCCAGAAGGCCGATCTCAAGGAGGATCTGCGGAGCGAGGCCGATCGGCTCCTTTCGGACCCGGCTCGCACCGAGGCGGCCGGTCCCGTTCAGATCACCACGGCGCACGTGGAGCGGGGACGGAAGGAGCTCATGGAGCTCTCCCGTCTGATCACCCGCACCCCGGACCGGGTGGCCCTCCTGACGGCGGAGGAAGGTTCGGAAGGCACTCTCTTCGTCGGTTCGAGCGCGCGGTCGGTCCCCGCCGTAGAGGTCCTATCGGCCGCGCGACCGCTCTTCGGGGGAAAAGGCGGCGGTAACCCGCAGTCGGCCACGGCGGTGGGGGACCCCGGCGGACCGTTGCGGCTCGCGGTCTCGGAGGCGCAGCGCCGCGCCCGGGAGCTCGCCCAGGGCCGTCCGACGGGCGCCACGTAGTCAGCCCGCCTAACGAAAGGTTTACTTTACCCTGTGCGCCATTTGACAGTGGAATCACAATGATCGAAGGGCTCGTCCGACCCGCTCGCGCGGTCGAGGTCAACAACAGCACCATCATCGAGCACAACGGAGGTTCCTGGCGAGGCGTCCCGTCCGAGGTCATCGCCTTCCTGTCGGGGAAGGGAGGTCGGTCGCTCATCGTCAAGGGCGGCGCGGGTACCGGTAAGACGACCTTCGGGCTCGAGCTCCTGGAGCGGGTCGGGAAACCCCGGCAATCCTACTATCTCTCCACCCGGATCGGCGATGAGGCGCTCTACCGGCAGTTCCCGTGGCTCAAGTCGACCGAGATGCGCGCCCGCATCCTGGACGCGGGCAAGATGTTCCTCGATACGATCGGGGCCGCGACCCGCGCTCCCGTGAGCGAGCTCCCGGAGTCCGAGCAGAAGAAGATCCAGGCGGCCCGCGACATGATGCGGACCTTCACCGACGAACGGGGACCGCCCACCCGGGTCGACCGGACCCATCTGGTCGCCCTCTTGAAGCGCAACCCGATGCCCGAGGTCGAGAACGTCTACAACCTCGTGGAGCGCGCGCTCCCGGAGAAGTCCCTCCTCGTCATCGACTCGTTGGAGGGAGTGACCCACAAGTACGGTCTCGAGATGGAAGAGTTCGTCATGGCCCTCCAGAAGGACCTCGTCGAGGGGTCCAACACGGACGTGGTCATGATCCTCGAGAAGCCCGAGGCCGGCGGGATCGAGTACCTGGTCGACGGACTCATCTCGATCCAGCGCGAGGAGCTCGACGAACGGCGCGTGCGGCACATGCGCCTCGAGAAGCTCCGGGCGACCAACATCAGCCGACCGCGCTACGCGGTGACGCTCGATGGGGGACGGTTCGCCGCGCTCGGCGTCAATCCGACCAACCACTTCGAGATCAAGAACCCGCAATGGCAGCCCATCCCGGACCCGGACAAGTTCTACTCGACCGGGATCCCCGACTTCGATGCGCTCCTGGGAGGAGGGTTCCGGCGGGGCAGCTTCAACGCGTTCGAGGCGGACGTCAACGTCGGCATCGACGACTACTACATGCTCTTCACCCCGACCTTCCTCAACTTCCTCGCCCACGGTCGCGGGATCATTGCGGTCCTCGCGGCGGGCGAGTCGCACGGGAAGCTCCGCGAGACGCTGATCCGGCATGTCCCGCCGCATGTCTTCGACTCCCGGGTCCGCATCGCGGACTATGCCGCGAACGAGTCCGAGGAGAGCTACGTCGTGCCGATGGCCCGGTACGGTCGCGAAGAGGCCCTCCGGTCGATGACTACGGCCGAAAAGGCCGCGAGCGGGGCGGAACGCAAGCCGTTCATCGAGTACATGGCCTTCGATACGCTCGAGAGCCTGATGGGCGACCAGGCGGCCATCCGGCTCTACTTCCACGGCGTGCAGCGGGCGAAGCTCGTGGGCAACCTCGGGATCGGACTGTTGAAGCCGGGGCTCCTGGCCTCGAGCGAGATCCTCAACATGATGGACTCGTACTTCCGCATCATCAACATCGACAACGCCCCGTGCATCTACGGGATCCGCCCACGCACGACCATCTACTCGCTCTCCTTCGACGAGGAGAAGGGACCGCCGTACACCCGGCTCACGCCGATCGTCTAGGTCCGGGCGGGAGTTCGACCCGTCACGGCCCCCACGGATGGCCCGGGAGACCGGGAACGACGTAGAGGATCAGCGCGAAGAGGAGCGCGGGGACGAGCGTCATCGCGATATCATCGTCCAGGAACTGGATGCGCGGGCGCTCCACCGCGACGGCGACCACCGCCAGGAGGACCGCGATCTCGAAGGCCGCGATAGGGTCCCAGGCGAACGCGAGCACCAGGGCCGCGGTCGTGAGACCGATGTAGACGACGATCGGCCCCAGCCAGTG
The DNA here is from genome assembly GCA_049799275.1 of Thermoplasmata archaeon. Classification (GTDB taxonomy): domain Archaea; phylum Thermoplasmatota; class Thermoplasmata; order Lutacidiplasmatales; family UBA184; genus Lutacidiplasma. The sequence goes on along the minus strand of JBARHO010000218.1, from coordinate 38,369 downwards.
GGACCACGCGAGCCCCGGCCGACGCCGGAGCTCTCCGATCAATGGGTCGACGAACGCGACCCCCAGGACGACGACGACCCCGATCACCGGCGGGAACAGCAGGACGGTGACCGAGAGGGCGATGGCGTAGAACGCGTAGCTCGCCATGCGGCGTCGCTCGTACTCCCGGATCGTCGGCATCTCGAGACCCGCGAAGAGCCGCAACGCCTCGAGCACGAGGATCGCCCCCAGCGCCGCCAAGAGGACCTCCTCGGTGGTCAGAAGGACGAAGAACCGGGCTGGTAGGATGTAGTAGAGCAGCACCAGGGCCCCGATCCCATGGAGCATCCTCCTCCAGACCCGGTCCCCCAGCTCCGCGTCCCCGCCGAACCGCCGGCCGAGCCAGGAACGGAACCTTCCTCCGGTGTGCAGGCGAAGCCGGGCCACGGGTCTTCCAAGAAAGATAGCTAAGGAGCTTTTGGGTACGGAAGGGCGCTGACCGGGGGTTCGAGTGCGGGAGGCCTAGGGCCGGCCCACCGATGCGCGGAGGTCCCCGGCGCTAACCTTTTTGTGAGCACGCGGTTCAGAAGCGCGTACGATGAAGGTCCAAGTACTGATCGGCAGCCGTTCGGATATGGAGATCGCCGAAAAGGTCCGCGCGCGACTGACGGAGTTCCAGGTCCCCTGCGAGGTGCACGTCGCCTCGGCGCATCGCACCCCCGAGAAGGTGGACCAGCTGGTCCGGGACCCGGATACCGAGGTGTTCATCGCGATGGCCGGTCTCTCGGCCGCCCTCCCCGGGGCGATCGCGGCCCGGACCCTTCGCCCGGTGATCGGGGTGCCGCTCCATCGCGGCCTCGGGCTCGACAGTCTGCTCTCCGTCGTGCAGATGCCTCCGGGCGTGCCGGTCGCCGCGGTCGGGCTCGACGCGGCCGAGAACGCCGCGCTCTTGGCCGTCGAGATCCTGGCCCTCCACCACCCCGAGCTCCTCGACGGGCTCAATCGATATCGGGCCAAGTGGCGAGAAGAGCCCGCCCCCGAGAAGAGGCCCTCGACGTGAGGGACCCCGCCGCGTTCCGCGCCGAAGCGATCGCCAGGCTGCGCGAGGCGATCCCGGGGCGCGCGATCGTGGCCGCGAGCGGAGGCATCGACAGTACGGTGGCCGCCCTGCTCTGCCAGGAGGCGATCGGGGACCGGTCCCGCGCGCTGTTCGTCGATACCGGCCTTCTGCGCAAGGGCGAGGTCGAACGGGTATCCAGCTACTTTCGGGCGAGCGGGCTCGCGTTCAAGGTCGCGCCCGCGGCCGACCGCTTCCTCGAGGCGCTCGCCGGGGTGACGGATCCCGAGGAGAAACGGCGACGCATCGGCGGTGCCTTCATCCGCCTCTTCGAGACCGAGGCGGACGCGTTCGGGACGGAGGTGCTCGTGCAAGGCACGATCGCGCCCGATTGGATCGAGAGCGGCGGGTCCCTGCGCGACACGATCAAGACGCACCATAACGTGGGCGGGATACCCAAGGATAGTCGCCTCCGATTGGTCGAGCCGCTCCGGGACCTGTACAAGGATGAGGTACGGGAGCTCGCCCGGCTGCTCAACGTCCCGTCCCCCGATCGCCAACCGTTCCCGGGACCGGGTCTCGCGGTCCGCGTCGGAGGGGAGGTCACGAAGGAACGCGTGGAGCGGGCCCGGGTGGCGAACGCCATCGTCGAGGAGGAGGTCGAACGGGCGGTCGAGGCCCACCAGATCGCGCGCCCCTGGCAGTACTTCGCGGTCCTGCTCCCGGTGCGCACGGTCGGAGTGATGGGGGACAATCGGGTCCACGGAGAAGCGGTGAGCATCCGGATGGTCGAATCGAGCGACGCCATGTCGGCCTCGGCCATGTCGCCCCCTCCGGAGCTCCTCCGCCGGATCGCGGAGCGCGTGACGCGGGAGCTCTCCTCGCAGGTGACGCGCGTTCTCTACGACGTGACGGACAAACCGCCCGCGACCATCGAGTGGGAATAATTGATAAATGGAACAGGGCTCGCTCCCCTTCACAGGGGCGCTGCGAACCGGATGTCACCCAAGATCCCCCCGTCCGAACAACGGACCCTTCACATCCCCGAGGAGGTCGCGCGTTCGCTCGAGGCGCGGATCAAGAAGAGCAGCTTTGCCGACCTCGATGCGTTCGTGTCGTTCGTCCTGTCCCGCCTGATGGACGAGACGAGGGACGTTCCGTTCTCGGAGGACGATGAGCAACGTCTGAGGGAGCGCCTGCGCTCGCTGGGCTACATCGATTGAGCCTCCATGGGCGCCCAGCTAGGCTCATAGTGCGCCGGTACCTCGTGGGCTCATGCAGAAGTGCCCGTTCTGTGGCGGCCGCGAGACGGAACGTCTCACCATCGAAGGGCAGCGGTTCCTGATCTTCGAGTGCATGTTCACTCCGCAGGTGGATGCTCGATGGTCCGAGGCCGAACTGGCCGATCATCTCACGGCCGATTACGGCCAGGATGGCCGGGCGTACTTCCGGGGGATGTGCGATCGGCTCCATCTCTACGTCGTGAAGGGGGAGGGCGCGCGTCGCCTGCTCGACCCCGAACATCGACCGTCGGCCCCCTAGGCCCGGCCGGTCTCACGCACCGGACGGGGGGGAGGGCGCCCGCGCGGGGTCGGGCGGTTTGCGCAGGGTCTCCGAGAGCTTCTTGCGTTTGTGCGCCCCGCCGAACACCAGGAAGATCCATGCGAACGTCGCGAGGAAGGGTGAGAACACCGCGATCACGATCGAGGCGGCAAAGACCCCCACGATCCGGAACTGGGACCGTTCGGTCGCCTGGATCCAGCTTTCGGTCAGTCGGGGGTCGATCAGTCGGTGGTTCGAGGTGGCATGCCGCCAGATCGCCAGAAGGATCAATCCGGCGAACATCTCGAAGGCGGCGTACAGGATGACCGCGAAACGGGTCTGGTTCGTCACATTGGTGAAACTGAGGTCCACGCCGGGACCATAGGTGGACAGGATGTCCACGAAGAACGGGGTCAATGCGACGTTCAGCAAGAACAGGTTGTTGAGCCGGGTCAGGAGACTGTCGTAGCGGACGATCGGGGAGAAGAGGCGATGATGAGCGCCCCACCAGATCGCGATGATGAAGAAGGATAGGGCGTACGATGCGAGCACTCCCTCGTCATCTCGGAGCAGGGTCACGAGCGTCACCGGATGCGATTCGCTCTGGGGCAGGATCAGCAGGATCGCCAGGAACGTGAGGGCGAACGCGAAGACCCCATCGCTCAGTCCGATGATCCGGCCCATGTCGGACCCGCTCCCATCGATCCCCTCGACCTCAGAGGGTTCGGGACGCTTCGGCAACGGGGTATGATCGGGGGTGCCGGATGCCACGGTCGGTAGGGTCCCGGACACGTTCGTGCCTTAAGGGCTCGGTCTGCTCGGCCCGCCCGACGAGAGGGCGGAGGGCTCTTGGGCCACCGCCTTCCGGTAGGCCGAGTAGACGCCAAAGCTTCGTGCGGCGAGCAATCCGGTGCTGAGCGCGAACAGGGCATCCACGAGGATCGTGATGTCGATCTGGGTCTGGGTCAGGGTGACCGTTCCCGAACCATAGAAGTCGAAGGGATCGAGCCCGAGCACGACCAGATCGATGACGAGCCGCGTGACGAACAGAACGAGGTAGACGATGGGGATGATCGGCCCGAGCCGATAGTACCACTCGCCATTGGCCCGTTTTTCGAGCTTCACATGTCGAAGGACCCACGGGAAGCCTGCTGACCCAGCGATCACGACCAGGGCGATGTCAAGGATCGCCGAGTAGGCCGGGAGAAGGACGATCGTGCTGACAAGGGTGAACGCGAGGAGGACCAGGTAAAGGCCGAGGAAGCCGAACAGGTAGCCCGGGCTCGCCCGTGCCCCCTGGATCATTCGGTAGGTTCGCCGTACGATGACCAGGACGATGATGGCGAGGAGGATCCCCGTGCTGAGGTAGAAGGATTCGCTCGCCACCGACGCCTCGGATCGGATGGAGCATCCGCCGACCTATTTTTACGTTCCCGGCCCGAGAAGGATAACCCGTTGTGTGGGGACCGGTATCGCGTGGAGGACCCCGGATCTCAAAGGCGACCCCGCACTTCCCACGAGGCACCGAACGGCCCACTGAGAACGTGGTCGCGCAGGAAGGCCGGGGATCTATGCCGGAACGCCGACGGTCCCGATCTTCTCGAGGGCTGCCTTGGTGGAGACCATGTGGCGCGGGAGCCCGAGGTCCTTCGGGTCGGCCCCCATGGCGAGCCCGATCATCTGGGGCAGATGGAAGATCGGCATGTCGAGAGGCTGGCCCACCTCGGCCTCGGCCCGGTTCTGGAACGTATCGAGCGAGATGTGGCACAGCGGACAGGGAGTGGCCATCGCATCGGCGCCATGCGCCCGGGCGTCCCGGATCTGGGTCGCCGCGATCCGGTTCGCCGTCGGCTCCTTCACGAAGAGGATGGGAAAGCCGCAGCACATCACGCGACCGCGATAGTTGACCGGGGTCGCCCCCAGGGCCGAGAGCAGGTCCTCGAAGACATGCGGATCCTCGGCGCTCTCCCAGCGGATGTCCTTCTGCGGTCGGATGAGATGACAGCCGTAGAACGCCCCCACCTTGAGCCCGGTGAGCGGCCGGACGACGAGCTTGCGGATGTTCTCGATCCCTATGTCCTCGGTCACGACCTGAAGGAGGTGCTTGACCTTGGAGGTACCCTGGTACGTCATCCCGATCTGCTGGAGGGTCGAGCCGACCCGCTCTCGGACGTCCGGTTCCTCCATCCGTCGCAGCGCCAGCGTGAGCATACCTTGGCAGGTCGAGCAGATGGTCAGCAGGTCGAGCCCGGCCCCTTCGGCGATCGCGATGTTCCGGGCGTTAAGGGCGGTGTTGAGTATCGAGTTAGCCTCATCGATAAAGCCCGATCCACAGCACGAGAAGTTCGGGAACTCGATGAGCTCGATCCCCACCCGACGCGCGACCCATCGGGTGGACCAATCGAGCTCCCGTCCCGATTCTTGCGCGACGCATCCGGGATAATAGGCCATCTTCATGGGGACCTCGTCTCCTCCGTCTGGTTCGTTGGCTCCGGCACCTTCGTGTCGTCCAACAGCTCGTAGATCCGCTCGACCTGGTCGAGGTCCTCGATCTTCTGGGGGGTCTTGAGGATCTCTCGCTTCCGCCGGGCGATCCGCAGTCCCTGGGGCAAGCGCTTGATCGCCTCCGGCGGGAGGTACGTCTGGCGGACCAGCTTCATCTCGTTGAGGATCCCCCGATCCCGGATGTTCTCCTTGAACCCGAGGGCATGCCGCGAGCCGTTCTCGGTCGCTCCCTGCACCGCGATCGCCGCTTCTTTGAGGTCCCGGATCCGCTCCGAGGGCTGGACGTCCTTCGGGCAGGCCTCGGTGCACAGATGGCATCGTAGGCACAGCCACAGGCCGTTCGGTTGGATCCGGACCAGACGTTCCCGGTGCTGGCCGTCCCGTGGATCCACGACGAACCGGTAGAGCTTCGCAAGGGCCATCGGCCCGGGGAAGGCGGGGTCGGCCGAAACGGCCGGGCACGCGGAGTAGCAGGCGCCACAGGCGATGCACCTCGGGGTCTCGCGGAACCGCTCGACCTGCGCCGGCGTCATCGGGCTCTCTCGATCGACCGGCAACGGATGCTCGGGATCGGGGATGAGGTGCGGTTCCATTCTTCGATAGGCGGACCAGAACGGGTCCATCTCGACCACGAGGTCCCGGAGGACCGGCTGGTTCTGCATCGGATCGACCACGATGCGGCCGAACCGCTCGATCTCGGGACCGATCGGGGTCTCGCAGGCGAGCCGGCTCTTCGAGTTGACCAGCATCGCGCACGAGCCGCAGATCGCGCTGCGGCACGAATACCGGAGCGTGAGCGTCGGATCGAGCTCGGCCCGGATCTTGAGGAGCGCGGTGAGCACCGGGGTATGCGCCGGCAGATCCAGTTGGTACTTGACATACCGAGGGCGGGCGTCGTGCTCGGGATCGAACCGGTAGACCTCGAACGGCGCGGGGATCGTGCTCGTCGCCATCAGTACACCCGCTCCTTCGGCTCCCAGCGGGTGAAGGCGACCGGAGTATACGAGAGAACGGGTCCTTCGGGCCCCATGTTCGCGATCGTGTGCTTCATCCAGTGCTCGTCATCCCGCTTGGGATAGTCGAGCCGGTAGTGGGCTCCCCGGCTCTCGGTCCGGGCGATCGCCCCCGCCACGATGACCTCGGCCAGCGAGAGCATATGGCCGGTCTCGAGCGCGTCGGTGAGATTGATGTTGTACGTCGCGGCTCGGTCGAGCACGCGGACGCGCTCGAAGCGCCCCTGGATCTGGCGCACTCTCCGCAAGGCCTCCTCGAGCTCGGCAGCCGTTCGATAGATCCCGACGAGCGAGTCCATGACCGCCTGCATCTCGGTCCGTAGCGTCTGGGGGTCCTCGCCCTCGGCCCGGTCGGTCATCGTTCGCACATTGGTCGTGTCCGCTTCGAGGTCCGACTCGGCCATGAGGGGCCGGGGCGCGGTGTCCACGTACTCGGAGGCCGACTCTCCCGCCTGCTTCCCGAACACGAGCGTCTCGAGGAGGGAGTTCCCCCCCAACCGATTGGCCCCGTGGATCGAGACGCACGCTGCCTCGCCGGCCGCGAAGAGGCCCGGGATGTTGGTCGCGCCGCGGATGTCCGTGCCGATCCCTCCCATCATATAGTGCTGCGCGGGCATGACGGGGATCGGTTCGGTCACGGGATCGACGGCCGAGAACTTCCGGCTGAAGTCACAGATCTCTTGGAGGCGCGACTCGATCTTCTCCTTCCCGAGATGCATCAGCTCGAGATGCACGTAGCCGCCCGGGAACCCTCGGCCCTCCTTGATCTCCGTGATGATGGCCCGGGAGACGACATCCCGGGAGGCGAGCTCGAGGACATGCGGAGCGTAGCGGGACATGAACCGTTCGCCCTGGGCGTTCTTGAGGTAGGCACCTTCCCCGCGCGCCCCCTCGGTGATGAGGATGCTCGATTCCAAGAGCGCGGTCGGGTGGAACTGCACGAACTCCATGTCCTTGAGCGCCGCGCCGGCCCGGTAGGAGGCCGCGATCCCGTCCCCGGTACAGCTATGCGCGTTCGTGGTCCGTCCGTAGATGCGGCCCGCCGGACCGGTCGCGATGATGACGGCCTTCGCCGCGATCTCGGCGAAATCCCCCCGCCGTCGGTCGAACGCCACGACCCCCTGGACCCGTCCCTCGCGGACGACGATGCTCGTGAGGTCCCACTCCTCGTAGGTCGTGAGGGTCTCGGTGTCGAGCCGCTCGTAGATCGCCTGCAGGAGCGCGAGCCCGGTCCGATCGGCCGCGTAGATCGTTCGAGGGAAACCTGCTCCGCCGAACGGCCGACGGGCGAGCGATCCATCCGGGGCCCGGCTGAAGATGGTCCCGAAATGTTCCATCTCGACCACGGTCGGGCCGGCCCGTTGGCAGAAGAACTCGATCGCGTCCTGATCGCCCAGGTAGTCGGATCCTTTGACGGTATCGTAGATGTGGGTGTCCACCGAGTCCTCCTTACCCACGGCCGCGTTGATCCCTCCCTGCGCCGCCCCCGAATGGGAACGGAGCGGGTGGAGCTTCGACAGCATCCCCACGTCCTTCCCTGCCTGGATCGCCGCCAGAGCGGCCCGCTGACCCGCGAGACCCGCCCCGACCACCAGAACATCATGTCGCTGCATGTGTGGGACGGGGCTCCGAAACAGGTCCCCGCTTTAATCGTTCCCCGGTCATGGGGTCCGGATCGCGTGTGGGTCGCGGACCGTCGGCCGAGCCCGGGTGTACCGGCGCCTCATAATCGACGGACGCCGTTCGTCGGGTCCTTCGGATATCGAAGGAGGGCCCAAGTTACGTTCGTGCCACCGGACCATTAGTTCTTAAATACCGAACGGAGGTCACCCCCTCGGTTTTCCACACCTTTAGAGGCGTCAATGCAAGGAATTCGAACGGTCGCTGATGAGCATCTATTCAAGGGGACCACGACGATCGGCATGGTCTGCAAGGACGGTGTCGTTCTCGCCACCGAGCGCCGGGCCACGGCCGGCTCCTTCATCGCGAACAAGTACGCCCAGAAGTTGTTCCGCATCGATTCCAATCTCGGGATGACCATCGCCGGCCTCGTCGGCGACGCCCAGGTCCTCGCACGCTACCTCAAGGCGGAGGTCTCCCTCTACCGCCTGCGCCGCAATGCCCCGTTGACGGTGGAGGGCGGCGCCACGCTCCTCTCGAACATCCTGAGCGGGAACCGGATGTTCCCCTACTATGCCTGGCTGATCCTGGGCGGTGTCGATCAGAAGGGCGGGCATGTGTTCTCCGTGGACCCCGCGGGCGGTTCGATGGAGGACAAGTTCGTCTCCGTCGGGAGCGGCTCCACCTTCGTCTACGGGCTCCTGGAGGAGGGATACTCCCGCGACATCACGATCTCGGACGCGGTCGACCTGGCCCTTCGCGGGCTCACGGTCGCCATGAAGCGCGACTCCGCGAGCGGGGATGGGTACCTCGTGAGCACGATCACCCCCAAGGATTTCAAAGAGTACACCGAGGAAGAGATCAACAAGCGCCTCAAGGCGCTCAAGATCCCCGCCCCTCCGGCCTTGGCCTGAGCGTCCCTAACGATCCGCCCGAACCCCTTCTTCGCCCAACCTTTTCCAGTAGATCGATGAGTTTCGACTCCTTAATAGAGCAGGCGCGGGAAGCGCTACGAGAGGTACTGCCCGACACGATCGAGGTCACGGACATCGAGCTGGAGGGCCCGCACATCGTCCTCTACACGAAGCAGCTCGACTCGTTCCTGTCGGGGGGCGATCTCCTCCGGCAGATCGCCCAACGTCTACGCCGTCGGGTGCTCGTTCGCAGCGATCCCGCTACGTTGAAGGACCCGAAGGAGGCCGAGGCCGCGATCCGACAGCTCATCCCGGCCGAGGCCGAGATCACGGCGCTCTTCTTCGAGCCCGAGACCGGCGAGGTGACGATCGAGGCCGCCAACCCGGGGGCCGCGATCGGGCGCCAGGGTTCGGTCCTGAACGAGCTCAAGCGAACGATCGGATGGATCCCCACCGTCGTGCGGACGCCCCCGATCCCGTCCAAGACGGTGGAGGAGGTCCGCATCCACCTCCGGAACGTCTTCGAGGACCGCCGCAGCTTCCTCAAGAAGGTCGGCATCCGGATCGCCCGGGACCGGCTCCCCGAGAAGATCTGGGCCCGGAACACCGCGCTCGGTGGCTACCGGGAGGTCGGGCGGAGCGCGCATCTGCTCACGAGCCAGAACTCGAAGGTCCTGATCGACTGTGGTCTCGATCCCGGCTCCGACCGCACGCCGTACTTCAACGCGCCCGAGCTGCTCCCGCTCGATTCGCTCGACGCGGTGGTCGTCACCCACGCCCACCTCGACCACGTGGGCCTCATCCCGGTGCTGCTGAAGTACGGGTACAAGGGCCCGATCTACTGCACCGCCCCGACGCGGGACCTGATGACGCTCATGCTCCTTGACGCGATCAAGGTCACGAACCAAGAGGCCCGCAAGGGGCTCTACGAGTCCTCCCACGTCCGGGACCTGGTCTCGCACACGATCCCGTTGCGCTGGGGCGAGACGACCGACATCTCCCCCGATCTTCGGCTGACCATGCACAACGCGGGCCACATCCTCGGCTCGTCGATCTGCCACTTCCACATCGGGGACGGCGACTACAACATGGCCTACAGCGGCGACATCAAGTTCGATCGGACCTGGCTCTTCAACCCGGCGACCAACCGGTTCCCGCGTCTGGAGACCCTGATCCTGGAGTCCACCTACGGCGGGTATCGGGACATCCAACCCAGCCGACAGCAGGCCACCGACGAGCTCGCCCATCTGGCCACCAAGATCCTCGGGCGCAATGGGAAGCTGATCATCCCGGTCTTCGCCGTCGGCCGGTCCCAGGAGGTCATGCTCGTCCTGGAGGAACGGATCCGAGAGGGCAAGATCCCCCGGGTGCCGGTCTACCTCGACGGCATGATCTTCGAGGCGACCGCGATCCATACGGCGTACCCCGAGTTCCTGAACAGCCAGCTCCGCACCCAGATCTTCCAGCAGGGCGACAATCCGTTCCTCTCCGACATCTTCCGCCGGGTCGACTCGTCCTCGATGCGGATGTCGATCGTGGACAGCAAGGAGCCCTGCATCATCCTCGCGACCTCGGGCATGATGAGCGGGGGGCCGGTCATGGAGTACTTCCGGTCCTGGGCGCACGACGAGAAGAACGGCCTCCTGTTCGTGGGGTACCAGGCCGAAGGGACCTTCGGTCGCCGGCTGCAGCGCGGTCTCTCCGAGGCCGCGTTCCTGGACGGCGGACGGCAGGCCAACGTGTCCGTGAAGCTCGAGATCGCGACGATCGAAGGGTTCTCCGGACACTCCGACCGCGTTCAGCTCATGAACTACGTCGCGAGCGTGGAGCCCCGGCCGCTGCGCGTGGTCCTCAACCACGGGGAGGAATCGAAATCCCTCGACCTATCGGCCGGACTGCACAAGCGGTTCAACATCGAGACCCGGGTGCCGTACAACCTCGAGTCGGTCCGGGTCCTGTAGGGCCGGCCCGGGCGCGTACGGAGAGGCTCCGTGCGTCGGCGTAGCAGTCTGTCCAGCCCCCCGCCGTGGTCGCAAGACATCCGTTAAAAGGGAGCGGCCCCGCTCGGAGATCGTGTTTGTCGCTACTAAAGTACTTATCCCAAATGGGTTGAGCGCGCGTCGATGATCGAACCTACCTTGGGCCGGCCATCCTTGGGTCGGGGCCACCCGTGACCCCTCCCTCCCGGCGCCGATCCCTCATCCTCGGCCTCGACGGGGGTACCTTCGACCTGCTCGACCCGTTGGTCCGGGCGGGCGAGCTCCCGTTCCTCGGATCGATGATGGCGAAGGGGTTCCGGTCCCCGCTCATGTCGGTCTTCCCGCCCAAGACCATCCCGGCCTGGTACTCCTTCGCGACCGGCCAGGACCCGGGCAGCCTCGGGATCTTCGGCTTCACCGAACCCGACGGGGGACCGGGGAAGAGCAAGCTCGTGCAGACCTTCCGGCCCGCGCAGGCGATCTGGGACCATCTTTCCCGGAACGGGAACACGGTCGGGGTCGTCAACTTCCCGATCCGCAGCGGCTACCCCATCAACGGGTTCGTCATCCCGGGGATGCTCGGGGAGCGGCCTCCGACCTACCCCGCGGACCTCCGGGACTCGGTCGAGACCTCGATGGGAAGGGCCTGGGTCCCCGAGCTGCCGCCGTACCGCGAGTCCGACCGGACGAAGTGGATGGACCTGGCCGGCCGGAGCGTCGAGCAGAGCGGGGAGGCCGCGGAGATCCTGATCGAGCGGTTCCGCCCGGACTTCCTGTTCGTCCTGTTCCGCGAGACCGACCGCGTGGAGCACCAGCTCTGGAGCGAGCTCTCCCGCCCGATCCGCGAGTGGGCCCCGGACCTCCTGCCGTTCTGGAAGGCGGTCGACGCGGCCTGCCAGCGCATCGATCGCGCGTTCCGGGCCGCCGGTGGACCCGCCCTCACCTTCGTGATCTCGGACCACGGGTTCGGACCGGCGCGCGCCGACTTCTTCACGAACCGCTGGCTGCTCGAGAACAACTACCTCAAGTTCCTCAACGGCGGCGACTCGTTCCGACGACGGTTGTTCGCCCGGAGCGTCCTCGCGATGGATCGCCTCGGGATCGGACGCTCGATGCTTTCGACGATGGCCGACCGCATCCGCGACCGCCCGAACGGTGACCGACTGACCCAGGTGCTCGGAGGGGATTCGAGCTTCGAAGGCATGGCCCCGAAGATCGATTGGAAACGGACGATCGCGTTCTCTCACCCGGTCCCCGAAGGCATCTACCTCAACCGCCGCAATCCGGACCTCACGCCGGAACAGGGCCAGGAGGCGCTGAGCGATATCCGGAAGAAGCTGGAATCGTACGAGGGGGCCCGCATCGAGGTCTACGAGCCCACCGAGATCTATCGCGGCCAGACCCTCGACCGCGCCCCGTCGTTGCTCCTCAAGATCGACGATCTCGCGACCGAGCCCCGTATGGACTTCAGCTACCCGCGCCCCATGCTCCGGCACCGCCCCCGGTTCTTCTACGGGACCGGCGTGCACCGGATGGACGGGATCCTCCTGGTCGCGGGGGACGGGGTCTCCTTGAAGCACTCGCTCCGCCCGCACCTGCTCGTTGATGTGGCGCCGACCGTTCTGGCCGAGATGGAGCTGCCCATCCCGCCCGCGATGACGGGCACGCCGTTCCACCGCGAACTTAATGGGGCATCAGCGTGACCAGCGTCACCGATGAGCCCGTGGTCGATCGATGTCCTCGGGACCGGCCCGGTCGAAACGTCCGCCTCTGGTGGTAGCCGGGCGGTCTGGGAGCTCTCCGCCGCCCTGGTGTCCCGGGGCCACCGGGTCCGGGTCCTCTATCCGGATCCCACGGTACGCGCGCCGCCCCCGTACCGGGGGATCGAACGGGTCCCGGTGCCGTTGGTCGGGGCCGGTCGACGCCCGATCGCCCGCGAGATCGCGATCGGCAAGAACGCCTCGAGCCTCCTCGATGCCCGGACCGACGTGGTGTTCGGGAACGACACAAAGGCCGGAGCGCTCGAGCTCCCCCGGGGGTCGCACGCGACGTTCGGCATGTACGTGCACGACGTGGCCCTCCACTCGTTCGACGCCGCGCGACCGACCGCCCCGTCGAAGGGGTTCCGCTCGAAGGTCGGCGACTGGATCGACCGGGGGACGGTGAAACGTCTCGAGTCCCGGGCGCTGCGACGGTCCCGCTTCATCCTCGTCAGCTCTTCGCACAATCAGAAGCTGCTCGGCGACTACTATCACATCGGTTCGGCCCAGTCCCACGCGATCCCGACCGGCATCCCCGACCCGGTCGAGGTCGGCAGCCGGGAGGACGCCCGGCTCGCGCTCCACATCCCCCGGGACGTCCCGGTCGCCGTGTTCGTGGGCCGGAGCCCCGACCGTCAGGGCCTGCCCCTCGCCCTGGACGCCTTTCGAAGGGTCCGGGTCTTCTTTCCGGGCGCGCGCTTCCTCATCGCCGGGTCGAACATGCGATCCGAGCCCGGCGTGAGCGCGCTCGGTCTCGTCGATGAGGTCACCAAGGCCCAGGTGCTGCGGGCGGCCGACGTCTTCCTGTTCCCGGCGCGCGTCTCGGGCTACGATCTGCCCCCGAGGGAGGCCATGCGCTACGGGATCGCCACCGTGGTGAGCCCGCAGGTCTCGTTGGACGGCATCCCGGTCGAGACCGCGGTGCGCGTCGTCGCGGGCGACCAACCCGGGGACTACGCCTCCGTGCTGGCCGAGCTCTTGGCCGACCCGGCGATGCGACGGACCCTCGGGACGGCCGGGCGCGAGGCGACCGACCATTTCAGCTACGCCAAGATGGCGGAGCGGTTCGAGGCGGTCGTCGGCCCGACCATCGCGGGCTGACCAGGCGGCCGGGCCCGCTCGAGCGGGTCAACCGGAGTCGGGGAACTCCTCCAACCGGAGCGCCCCGACCTGCCGTCGCCGGATCGGAAGGGACCACTGGACCGGGACCCCGACGCCTTCCGCTGATGACGCCGCAAGGAGCTCGACCAATCGGGCCCGGAGCTCCGGAGGAGGGCGAGAAGGGTCCGCCGGACCGTAGGCGGTCGCAGGGCGCAGGACCTCGACGTGGCCTTGGTCGAGCACGAGGATGCCGACCCGTTGGCTCACCGGTCCGGTCGCCCGATCGAGGAGCCGCTTGGTCCGAGAACGGCGCGGGACCGCCACCGCGACCCAATCGGCCCAGGCCCGTCGTTCCACGGCCTGCACGAGGACCCGCTTCCAGTCCGACACCTTGAGCTCGATCAGCCCCAGCTCGTCCCCGCGCTGGACGATCATGTCGAAGTAGTCCGACCCATCCGGATCGACCCAGACCCGGAACCCGCACTGGGAGAGAAAGGGCCCGAGCACGAGCGCCATGGCCCCTTCATCGGTCGTACGTTGCGGGGGCGCCACGTCGGGGTCGCGCAAGGGAAGGAGCAGGACGGACCGCGGGATAAATGGACCCACTTCGATCGGGGGTGGGCTACACCGGGGGGTGCCCGATCTCGGGGAGGTACGCCGGATCCGTCAGCCCGAATATCCGTGCGTCCCCCACCCGACGTTCCCGCTGGACCTGGCGACGTCGACGGGCCGCCTGCGGGAGCCGCTGGAGGAGCTCGGAGTACAGCCGGAGGAGGGTCCGAGGATGCCGTACCAGCTCCGAACTGACCACCAGACCGTTCCAGACGACATAGGGTAGATGGCGCCGTTCGAGGTTCTGGAACATCGAGACGATCTGGTTCCGATCGAACAGACGTTCGACATCGAGGCTCGCCGGTCCCGTTCCCCGGAACCGATGGAAGACGCGACCCTGGCATCGCGGGTCGACCCAGCACATCGACCTCCAACCCTGAAGCCAGGCCCGCCAACAGAGATCGCTCTCCTCGAAGTACATGAAGAAGGAGCTGTCGAACCCGCCGAGGGACCCAAAGACGGAACGTCGTCCGACGAACGCGGCGCCAAGAACAGAGAACACGTCGTGACCGAACGGCCCGACGTTAGGCCGGGGATCGTAGCGCCACTTCCGGCCGATGATATGGAGCCGACCCGGGAGGGACATCCGGCTCCCGAGGCTCTGGATCCGGTCGCGTTCCGGCTCGTCCGCGATGAGCGGTTGCGCGAAGCCGACGTCCGGCTGGCGCTCGATCCACGGGACGATCTCGAGCCAGTCCGGCTCCACCTGGGAGGTCATGTTGAGGAAGGCGACGAACTCGCCCCGGGCCTGCCCGGCTCCGGCGTTGTGCCCTCCGGCATAGCCCAGGTTCCGATCGAGGCGGAGCAATCGGGTGGGGACCGAGGGTGGGAACCGCTCCAGTTCCGCAGCGACGAGCTCAGCGCTCCCGTCGCGGCTGGCGTTGTCCACCACGATGAGCTCCCACGGGGTGTACCGGGTCCCGCGAAGGCCCTCGAAGCAGCCCCGAACGAAGGGTCCGCCGTTGTAGTTGAGCAAGCAGACGCTCACCAGCGGCGATCGGGAGGGATTCGTTGCTGCCATTCCGGTTCGGGTGAGTGGGGTGGGCTAGGGCGGCGTGGTCGACCGCTATAGATGTTCCGCCATTTCGCTCGTTCGCCGGTCCGGCCCCGGCGCGACCCCGACGTCGTGGCGGGCCCATATGGACTGGTCAGTACCGGGTCCCTTGGTCCTTCGTCCGGTTCATGCGCTCGGACGCAGGAACCATCGGTCGAGGCGAGAGCGCGGGAGCAGCACGCGGATCGGGCGTCCGTGGGGGCAGGCATAGGCCCCGTCGGGAAGGGCGGAGAGGCCATCGAGGACTCGGCCCATCGCTTCCGCCGAGACCGCGTCACCGCCTCGTATCGCGGCGTGGCAAGCGATCGAGGCCGCGCGACGCTCGATGAGCCCGTTCGGGACGGTCGGCCGACCCCCGGAAGCGAGCTCGTCCAACAGTTCACCGATGGTATCGGGCGGTGGAGAATATCCCCGGTAGACCGGCACGGAGAGGAGCCGATAGATCCCCTTTCCGAACGGCTCGACGGTGAACCCGGCGGCCGAGATCTCTGCCTGCTGGGCCTCCAACGTCGCGACCCGGCGGGCCGTGAGCGGGATCGGGACGGGTTCCACCAGCTCTTGCCGGGCGAGCTTGCCGTTCTCGATCAACGCGTCGTAGAGGAGCCGCTCGCTGGCCGCGTGCTGGTCGATGAGCATCAGGCCTTCCTCTCCTTCGGCGATCCAGTAGAGATGGAATACCTCCCCCAGCAGGCGGGGACGCGATCGGGACGTGATCATCGGTCGCGAAAGCCCGGGGGTGGAGATCGGTAGGGTACGCTGCGCGGCCGCGGAGGACCGTGCGGAGGCGATCCGGATCTTTTCCGGGAGCGAGATCCGGACATCGAGGGGCGACACCGAGGGCAGGGATCCTCGCCCGGGAGAGCGCTCGGCCCGGTCGGACCGGTTCGGCGCGCTCGAGAGCCGCTCGCGGATCGCGTGGGAGAGGAGATCCGCAAGCTCCCGTTCTCGCGCGATCCGGATCTCGCGCTTCGTCGGATGGACGTTGACGTCGAGCCGATCCAGGTCCATCGTCAGATGCAGGACCGCCACCGGGAACTTCGACCGCGGAAGATAGTCCCGGTACGCCTGCCGGACCGCTTCGGTCAGGTTCCTCGAAACGATCGCGCGCCCGTTGACGACGAGATGGATCCCGAGCGAGTTCGACCGGAAGAGCGCCGGATGCGCGACCACCCCTCGGACCTCGACCAGGTCCGCCAGGCGCACCGCGAGCGAGAGCGCCTGGGGGATGAGCTCAGGCCCCAGGACCCGCGCCGCCGCCTCGGTGAGGTCCTCCGTGGGAGGGAACCGAGCGATCTCCCCGTTCTCGCCGTGGATCGCCAACCCCACGTCGGGTCGGGCGAGATAGAGCCGCTCGACCGTCTGGATGGTCCCCTGCGCCTCGCCGACCGGGCTCTTGAGGAACTTCCGTCGGGCCGGGGTGTTGTAGAACAGATCCTCCACCAGGACCGTCGTACCGACCGGGCGCCCCGCGTCGAACGTTCGAGGCGGCCGCCCATCCTCGACATGGATCCCTTTCGCGGATTCCTGCGAAGGGGGTCGTGAGGTGATCGTCAACCGGGCCACGGCCGCGATCGCGGCGAGCGCCTCGCCCCGGAACCCCAGGCTCCGGACCTTTGCCAGGTCGTCGGCCGACCCGAGCTTGCTCGTCGCGTGACGTTCCAAAGCGATCGCGAGCTCCGACGGAAGGATCCCCTCCCCGTCATCGGCCACCTCGATCGACCCGATGCCTCCGCCCCGCAGCAAGATGCGGACCTCGCGGGCGTGGGCATCGATCGCGTTCTCGATCAGTTCCTTGACCACGGAGGCCGGTCGATCGACGACCTCCCCGGCGGCGATCTGGGCGATCGTCGGCGCATCCAAGCGTCGGATCGGTCGTCGGTCGGCCGCGGCCATCGGGATCACTTGGCCGGTTCGAGGGTGTCCACGCCCAGCCGGTGTCTCCATTCGGCGATCCAGCGCAGCGCCTCCATCGGGGTGAGCGAGTCCACATCGAGCTCCCGGAGGGCCTCGACCAGGGGCGAGGGCGCTTGGGAGGGTTCGGAGGTCAGGAGGACCGCCTGCGTGTAGCGCGTGCCGCCCCGGCGGCCCGAGGCCGGCGGTAGCCCGACCCCGTCGCTCTCGAGCTGCCTCAGGACCCGCGCGGCCTCTTCCAGGACGGAGCTGGGCAGGCCCGCGAGCCGGGCCACGTGCAGACCGAAGCTCTGGTCCGTGCTCCCGGGGACGAGACGGTACAGGAACGTGATCTCGCCCGCCTCCTCGCGGACGGCCATGTGCCCGTTCCGGGCGCCCGAAAGGCGCTCGACGAGCTCGGTCAGTTGGTGGTAGTGGGTCGCGAGGAGCGTGCGGCAGCCGGTCGAATCATGCAGGTACCGGATGGTGGACCAAGCGAGCGCGAGGCCGTCGAACGTGCTCGTGCCCCGGCCGACCTCGTCCAGCAGGACCAGCGAATCGGGGCCTGCCGACCGGAGGATCTCCGCCACCTCGGACATCTCGACCATGAAGCTCGACTTGCCCCGACCGATCTCGTCGGTGAACCCCATGCGGGTGAAGAGCGCTCCCACGACCCCGATGCGGGCGTACTTCACCGGCAGGCTCGCACCGACCTGAGCGAGGACCACCAAGAGCCCGATCTGCCGCATGTAGGTCGACTTCCCGGACATGTTCGGGCCGGTGAGGACCCACATCCGGTCCCCTTCGGCGTCGAGGTCCACGTCGTTGGGGACGAAGCGGTTCGGCAGCGTCCGATCGAGGACCGGGTGACGTCCGTCGCGGATCTGGATCACGCGGCCCTCCTCCACCAGCGGTCGAACGTAGCCTCGTTCGCGAGCGAGATGGGCGAAGCTGGCGAGCACGTCGAGCTCTCCGACGGCCCGGGAGAGTCGATGCAGGGCCGGCACCTCTTGCTCCAGCTCCATGAGGAACTGTTCCCAAAGGTCCGCCTCCCGAGTAGCGATCTCCTCGCGGGCGACCAGGATCCGTTCCTCCAGGGCCGCGAGCCCGTCCGAGGTGAAGCGTTCGCCCTGGGCGAGGGTCTGCTTACGGCGGAAGTGGGAAGGGGCCTTGTTGAGGTTGGCCCGGGAGATCTCGAAATAGTAACCGAACACCTGATTGTACCCGATCTTGAGGGATCGGACCCCCGAGCTGGCCTGCTCCGCTCGCTCCAGCGCTTCCAGCTCCTGGATCGCCGTCCGTTCCGAGTCCGACCAGCGGTCGAGCTCGGCCGAGTAGCCCGTCCGGAACCTTCGGTCGTTGGCCGGGGCCGCCGCGGCGTCCCCTTCCGGCAGCGCGAGGGCCAGTCGCCGTTGGAGCGGCTCCAACGGGTCGACGGCCTGGATCAGCGCGCTCATCGAGGCGGGCGCGTCCACTTCATCCAGCCACTGACGGACCTCGCGCACCGCGGCCAGGCTCTCGCGCAGACCGTTCAATTCTCCGGGGCGTAGCCTTCGGCTGACCAACCGGGTCCCGATCCGCGAGAGGTCCGCGACCCGGGCGAGCCGGGTGCGAAGGATCGAGAGCTGAACGCCTTGGAGGCGAAGGGCCTCGACCGCTTCTTGGCGATGGCGGATCGCGTCCACGTCGGCCAGCGGGTTCCTCAGCCAGAAGGAGAGGGTCCGGTGGCCCGAGGCCGTGATCGTGACGTCCCACGTGGAGAGGAGGGTGGGCCCTCTCGGGTCGTCGGGGTTCATCGATCGGGTGATCTCGAGATGTCGAAGGGTCTTGGCGTCGAGCGCGAGCCGGCGGTTCGCGGCGTACGGCACGGGCTCGAGGAACGGCAGCAGCCGTGGCTGGGTGACCTCGAGATATCCCGCGAGGCAGCCGGCCGCGGGTTCGAGCTCCGGGGTCGCGGTAAGGGATCGAAGGACGGGGGCCGGCAGGGATCCGACGCGCCCCGCCTCGGTACGGGTCTCGACCCGTGCCGACGGGAACTCGCGTCGAAGGATCAGCTCGGCAGCGGAAGGCGAGCAGCCAGGGGCAGGCGCGATCAGGATCTCCCGGGGTCCGAACGGGGAGAGGGATGCGACGATCGCTTCGATGCCGGCGTGTTGGACCACCTGGGCGACCCACTCCCCGGTCGTCACGTCAACGGCCACGAAGCTCCCGGGCCCGGCGGCCGGTAGATGTACGCAGGCGAGGAAGTTGTTCTCGGGTCCCGGCAGGATCCGTTCCTCGACGATCGTACCGGGCGTGACGACGCGCGTGACGTCCCGGCGCACGAGCCCTTTCGCGAGCCGGGCGTCCTCGACCTGATCGCAGAGGGCCACCTTGTACCCCTTCCGGACCAGACGGGCCAGATAGGAATCGACCGCATGATGCGGCACTCCCGCCATGGGGAGACGTTCCCCGCTCCCATCGGCGGCGCGCGCGGTGAGAACGACCTCGAGCTCGCGAGAGAGCAGCTTCGCGTCCTCCCCGAAGGTCTCGTAGAAGTCGCCCACCCGGAACAGGAGGAGGTGGCCGGGATAGCGCGCTTTCACGCCCTCGTACTGTTCGATCAGCGGCGATAGTTGCGCGGCGGGTCTCATTCGCCGGCTCAGCCATCTGCTATCTATTATGGTACATGGTACAGCGAGGCACCCTCGCCGACCGATCCGGTCGTGGAAAGGCGCTGAGGGGGAGATTTGAACTCCCGTGGCGTTACCGCCACCAGCTTTCAAGGCTGGCGCCTTGCCGGGCTAGGCTACCTCAGCAGCCTACGGTCTAGCGGGCCTTTCAAACTTAATGATGATGCCGTTCACGAGGGTGAGCGGTCGGGTGGATCGCGCGCTCGGATGCAGGCGCCGGGAGTTCCGCAGGGCCACCGTTCGGCCTCTGATTCGAACCCGGGTAGTCAGCTTGGAAGGCTGACATCCTACCGCTAGATTACGCCTGCACCCCGGCCCGCGGGGCCGTGGGACTACCCAAAGTTCCGTGCTCTAAGACCTTTCTCCGCGAGGGACGGACCTCCGTGCATCGGAGAACGCGCACGAGCCAGCTGCGGAACGCTCTACCTCAACGGCCGGACGGGGGGAAGCCCACCCCGAGCGGAACGACGGACGTGATCACGTCGGCGGAGCGCTCTCGGTGACGGCCCGAACCTCGGATCACGGCGGATCCGGGGGCTCCGACGCATGATCTTTCCGACATCTTGAAATAGGACGACCTACGAGATTATTCCGCGAGCCTACAGCGGCATACGTAGGAGAACGCATCGATATGGAGCGGTTCCACCAGATCCTGTTAGCGGTCGCGATCGTCGTTGTACTGAGCGTCTCTGGGGCCGCATGGGGGACCCTCGGGCAATCGCCGGGTAACACACCAGTACCTTCGAGCGGCCCCCGCGCCGCACCGGCCCTGATCAACAATGGCCTGGGCTGGGACGGCCTGAACTTCTCGGCGACCTGTGCCACCTGCGTTCCTGCGGATGCCCAGATCGCCAGCGGCTCCGGGTATGTCGTCGAGCTCGTGAACGGGACCGAGGAGGCGTGGACCACGGGCGGGACGGTCGTGGGTACGAAGACCCTCGACACTCTCTTCAATGCCGGTTCGGACGCCGTCACCGACCCTCAGGTCCATTACGACCCGAACGCCCTCCGATGGTTCGCTTCGGCGGATGACCCACATTCCCAAGAGATCCTCTATGCCGCCAGCCAAACGAGCGAACCCACCGGCGTGTGGAACATCGACCACTTCACCCTCAGTGGGCCCGACACGCCCAAGCAAACGCTCCTGGGCGTGAATTCCGTGAACGTCGTGCTCACGACGAACGTGTTCTACAAGGGCAACGGGTCCTTCGTGGGCGCCGAGGTCTACGTCGTCAACAAGACCCAGTTGGTCGCCGGCGGCGGAGCCCCTTCGTACTGGACGAACGTTCCGGTCGCCGCGGAAGAGGCGCTCGTCCCCGGCGAGACCACCAGCACCTCGAACGCCATGTACCTCGTGAGCGATCGTAACGGTAGCACGACCCTTTCACTGTTCGAGATATTGGGCACCCCTCCGACCACGACACCGACATTGTCCCTCCTTTCCTCGTTCACCACAACGTACACCCCACCCCCGAGCGCGGTACAATCCGGTAGCTCGAACCGCGTGAGCACCGAGGACGGTCGCATCGAGAGCGCCACTTGGAGAGGGGGGGCCCTCTGGGCCGCCGCCACGACCGGATGCCACGCGGGAGGCAATCTGACCGTTCTTTCGTGCCTTCACCTGTGGGAGATCAACACTGCCGGGGCGACGAGCATCGTCCAGGATTTCAACTGGAACACGGGAGCCGGGACGTACGACTTCTATCCGGCGATCGCCACGGATCCGGCCGGGGACATGACCGTGGTCTTCGGGGAGTCCTCGACCACGATGGACCCGAGCGTCCTCGTCACTCAGCAAACGATCAACGACGCACCGGCGACCTTGGAGACCCCTACGCTCCTCAAGATCGGGACCGGCCCCGACCAACCGCACTTGCTGTGCACCGCCAGTGTCTGTCCGTTCGGCGCCTACTTCGGGGCCGCGTACGAGCCGTTGAGCGGGAGCCGTGTGTGGGTCGTCGGGGAGTACACGAGCTCGAGCTCGGCCACGACCTATTGGAACACGTGGATCGGCTCGACGACGACGACCGAGACCGAGCCGGTCAACTTCTCCGCGAGCGGTCTCCCGCCGGGATCCGCCTGGTCGGTCACGTTGAGCGGGGACACGGTCGCCTCCTCCGCGACCTCGATCGTGTTCAATGAACCGGTCGGTACCTACACTTTCACCGTGACCACGCCCATCACGGGCGGGAGCGGGATCCAGTACGTGGGTTCACCGAGCTCCGGCTCGCTCACCGTCGCAAGCCATGCTCTCAGCCAGCCGATCGTCTACACCAAGCAATATCGATTGACCACGGCCGTAACTCCGGTCGCCGCCGGCACGGTACTCCCGGCCAGCACCTGGGTGAACGCGACCGCCCCGGTGTCCCTGGGCGCCCTCGCGAGCGCCGGTTACGCGTTCCAGGCCTGGAACGGGACGGGAGCCGCCCCCTACAACGGGACCGTAGACCCGCTGAACCTCACGATCCTAGGGCCCGTGACCGAGCAGGCCGTCTTCGCTCCGCATCCCACCACCATGGTCTCCTTCAACGCGTCCGGTCTCCCCCCCGGGACCAATTGGTCGGTGAACCTCAACGGGATCGGGGAGAGCTCCGCGGCGACTTCCATCGATTTCAATGTCACGAGCGGGCACTTCTCCTATGTTGTGACGTCACCCATCCCGGGGGCGAACGGCACGCGGTACGTGGCGAGCCCCACCGTCGGCTCGCTCTCCCAGAACAACTCGAACGCCTCCATCCCGATCACCTTCGCCGCCCAGTACGAGCTCACGACGTACGGCGCACCGGTCGGCTGGGGCACCGTTTCGCCGGCCACCGAGTGGCTCTCCGCGGGGAGCTTCGTCGAGCTGAGCGCCCTCGCCATCACCGGGCGCGCGTTCAATGACTGGACCGGGTCCGGGGTCGGGCATTATTCCGGCCCCTCGGATCCGGCGCTCATCACGCTGAACGGCCCGGTCACCGAGACGGCCCATTTCCAGGCGCTGCCGGTCCCGACCTTCGAGGTGCGATTCACCGAGTCCGGACTTCCCTCGAACCTGAGCTGGACCCTCAGCCTGAACGGGGCGGTCCAGAACCTGAGCTCCGCGGCCCTCGCGCTGAACGAGACGAACGGGACCTACTCGTTCACCGTGGGCGTCGTCGGACCCGGTAGCGCCGGCGTTCAGTACATCGCGACCCCGAGCGACGGGTCGTTGACCATCGATGGGACCAGCGTCTCCGAGTCCATCTACTTCGTCACCCAGTACGAGCTCACGACCGGTGCCAGCCCGAACAGCTCGGGCACGGTGTACCCGTCGGGCCAGTGGTACGATGCGGGGACCCGGGTCACCTTGTTCGCGGACGGCGACCCCGGTTACTCGTTCGTTTCTTGGTCAGGGACCGGTCTCGGCAGTTACTCCGGGGCCAGGGAGACCGTGGCGATCACGCCTCTCGGCCCGGTCCAGGAGATCGCTCACTTCGTGGGTCAGGACCCCGTCACCTTCCATGTGATCCCCGCGGGTTCTGGGTCCATCCTGTTCGATGGATCGGTCTACTCCAACGGACAGTCGCTCCTCCTAGGCACCGGGACCTATCCGCTCTCGGCCGAGCCGGCGGCGGGCTGGGAGCTTGTGAACTGGTCCGGCTCGGGCTCGGTGGACCTCACCAGCGGCAACGCCACCATCGAGGGCCCCTCAGTGATCAACGTCACGTTCGAACCGGCGCTCGAGCTGACCGTGGTCACGGCCCCGGCGGGCTGCGGTAGCCTTGCGATCGCGGGGAACATCTACGGGAACGGGGGCGCGATCCCTCTCGCCAAGGGTCTCTACCCGTTCGCCGCGCTGCCCTGTGCCAATTTCACCCTGACCTCGATCGTCGCCACCGGCGGGGTGAGCATGGCCGCCGGCCGTCTCTCGGTGATGGGCAACGGCAGCCTCATCGCGACCTTCTCGGCCGATGCCCCGTCGCCGGCGATCCCCTCGAGCTCGGGGACCGAAGGAACGATCCCTCTCTGGATCCCGGTCCTGATCGCCGTCGCAGCGGCCGCGGCCCTGCTGATCCTGCTGTTCGCGACCCGTCGGCGCAAGAGCCCCCCGACGCCTCCGGGAGCCGGGGCCGCAGCTCCGTTGGTGGGCGCTTCCGCTCCGACCGCCATCGACCCGGTGGCCGTACCGATCGTCGACCCTCGGCCCCCGTGGAGCGAAGAGCTTCCCGGCGGCGACCCGTCCACCGTGACGTTCCCGGTCTAGTACGAGACCGTCCGTCCCTGAAGCGGACCGTCACGCCGTCGGTCCGGGCCTAGATGCGAGGGTGGTTCAGCGGTGCGGTGCCGACTTGGAGGATCCGGGACCCGCATGCGGCGCCGAGAGGTCGACGAGCGCCACCCGCTCGAGCACGAGTCCTTCCCATCCTTCGGGGGGGATGACCTGCCGGTCCGCCTCCGTGATCCCCAATCGTTCCAAGGTCGCGACGTCGATGGATCGGGGATAGGCCGTCGGATCCTCGACCAGATGGAACTCCTGCAACAACGCGATCGGATCCAGCGGTTTCTCGGCGACGAGCACGAACTGCTCGGTGTCCTCGGACACTCCCACCTTGGCGAGCGCGCGCGGTAGCTGATCATCCCCGGCCACGAACAACGCGAACTCCGCCCCGCGATCCCGTAGCCGGTCCTGGCCCCGGGCCCGGCCCCGGCCCAGGTGCGCCCATGCGGAGAGAAGGTGACGCTCCCCCGCGATCGAGCGCGCGTCGAACAAGGAGACGAACGCCTGTGGGGAACTCGATAGCCTTCGCAGCGTCGACACGAGCTCGGATCGGGCGGGGCTCCCGGGGGTCGGACGGCGCGCCCCCACGGCCTGGAGGGTCCGGCTCGTGCTCGGAGGGATCGGAGGGCACATGATGATCGGTCCGTTCCCTGATCACTCTTTCATGAAACGGACGAACTCTTCCCGGGTCCGCGGTTGCAGCACGTAGTTCTCCCGCTTCTCCCGGCCGATGGTGGAGGTCGGCGTCACGCCGTAGTCATGACCCGGGAGCACGACGAGCGCGTCGTCGAGCTGAACGATCCGACGCAACAAGCTGTCGTACGACTGTTCCGCGTTCTCGGTCCATCCGGCCTCGCCGACGAACAGGGTGTCCCCGGTCGCCACGTGCCCCTCGAAGATGTAGAGCACGCTGTCCTGGGTGTGCCCGGGGGTATGGACCACCTCGAACCGGATCCGCCCCGATTCGACGACATCGCCGTCCCCCACCGAGAGGTCCTGGTCGAGCGGCGCCGTCCGGTGGGCCACGACCTTCGCCCCGGTCCGCTCGCGGATATCGGCGTTCCCGGCGATATGGTCGCGGTGGCTGTGCGTGTTGAGGATGTACCGGACCTTGACCCGGCGGGCATCGATCGCTTCGAGGACCGGGTCGATCTGGAACGAGGGATCGATCACGACCCCCTCGCCCCCCTCCTCGTTCGCCACGAGGTAGGTGAAGTTCTGAAGCGGACCCACTTGGTACTGTTCTAGTAACACGGGGGACGAACACCGTCGGGCTATTTGACAATCGAGGGATTCGTCGGTCCCAAAGAGGGCGGGGGCGGCGGGGGATCCCGCGATGGCCCTCTACTCCACTACGTCGAGGTCAGGATCGCCGGTCGGGGCCCGAGCGCCGGTGACCGCGTCCAGGACCACGCGGCCTTCCGCGCTCTCCACGTACCAGAAGGGGGCGTGAACAAGGACGAACGGTCCGATCCGCAAGTCCTCGGGCCCCGGCGGGACCCTTCGACGCTCGATGACGATGGCCCCCCCATACTGCTCCAGGTGGTCGACGCTGACGGTGTACCGCCGCCGAAGTTCCGTTTCGGCGAGGTCCCGACCCTCGGCGGGGCTCAGGAGCGGCTCGAGCTGTTCATGCTCCTCGGGAATATCGGGAACGAGCTCGCGTTCCCCTTCCTCCCAGATCTCCACGCGGCCCGAGATCCCGTTCACGGCGACGAGGTGCTCCGAGGGATGGTCCATCCCCCCGTGGGGCGACGCGGCCCTGACCCGAAAGGCAGCGATGAATCGGGGGAGCAGACGGAGGACATATCGGAAGCCGACCACGCCGGCGAGCGCTTCCGCGTCCGCCTGGCCCAGACGAGGGGCGACGATCCGGCCGCCGGTCGCGAACCGTCCCGGAGGGACCGTGAGCACCGTGGACCCGCTCAGCGGGGCTGCCCCACCACCGGCTGGGTCGGCCGATGGGAGCAGGAGGAGCTCGCCCAGCCCGGGACCGAGCGTGAAAGGATCGAGCACTTCCATCCCGCGCTCGGCGGCCGATCGCCGGACCTCGGGCCCAGGGTCGTCGGGGTACAGGACGGTCCGATGGACGGTGCCCGCGGGGAACTCCTCCTCGAGATCAGCCGGGGAACGGCCCCCGCTCACGAAGATCACGGCGCGATGGTCCCGAGAACGGAAGGCCCGTAGACCGATCGGTCGGTCCTCGAGCCGATAGCCGGCCGACTCGAACAGCCGGCGAAGGAGCGCCCGCGGGGCCGGCAAGACCATTCTCTCCCGTTGTGGATCGGTCCTCCCGTTATTTTTACCCGTGGGCGCAGGCCCAACGGGGCGGCTAAAACCTCAAAGGGCGGAGCACGGCTCCGGTCGCGTGGCCCGATATCGAGTGGGTTGCTCGGGTTGGAGCTACGAGGATTGGGTCGGGGTCTTCTATCCGGCGGGAGTCGCCGCCGGCGAGTTCCTCGAGCGCTACGCCCGAGTGTTCGACGTAACGGAGGTGGATTCCTCGTTCTACCGTCCGCCGACGGAGTTCTTGACGCGGCGCTGGGCCTCGGTCACCCCGAAAGGGTTCCTGTTCGCGCTCAAGATCCCACGCGAGATCACCCACGAGCCGCTCACCGCCGAGCTCCCCGATCGGGTCCGTCATTTCCTCTCGGTCCTTCGGCCCCTCCGCGAGGAGGGGAAGCTGGGCCCTCTCGTCGCTCAGTTCCCCCCGTCGTTCCGTCGTTCGAACGGGGCGACGCGACTGGAGCAGCTGCTCGCCGAGATCCCACCCGAGTACGAGCTGGCCGTCGAGCTGCGGCACAATTCGTGGTGGGTCCCCGAGACCTTCTCGGCCCTGGAGGCCCGCGGGGCGGCCCTGGTGTGGTCCGTTTTTCCCGGTGTCCGGAACACCTACCGTCAGACCGGCGACTTCCTGTACGCCCGGTTCATCGGGGACCGGGCGTTGACGCGGTTCGACCGGATCCAGCGCGACGGACGCGTGGACATGGAGGGCATGAAGGCGCACTTCGAACAGGAGGGTGGCTCGGCCCGGACGGTGCTCTCGTTCGTGAACTACCACTTCATGGGGTTCGGCCGCGGCACGGCGCGGATCCTCCAGGGGGTCCTCGGCGTCCCTCCGGCGGATCTCTCTCGGGCCGGGACGGAGCCGGGTCAACGCGGTCTCGAGGAGTTCGGGGAGTAGTCCGTCGCGTTGTATCAGAACCCGCACGCAGAACGAGCCGGTCCCCCCACCGATGAGGACAAAGATTTATGGCGGAACCGCCTCCAATGGCTCGCATCTATGGGCGAGGCGATCACCCTTCGCGTGGCCGAGGCGTTCCAGCAGGACATCGGCCTCGGGACCGCTCGCCTCGATGTCGGCACCCGGCAGCGCCTCAAGGTCGGGGTCGGGGACATCGTCGAGATCCGGGGCCGCAAGCTGACGGCCGCCGTCGTCAACCGGGCCCAGCAGGACGATGAGGGCAAGAACCTCATCCGCGTCGAAGCGGTCGTCCGCCGCAACGCCGGGGTGAGCATCGGGGACCGGGTCATCGTCCAGCGGATCGACTGCCCGATCGCCGAGTCGATCACCATCGCTCCGATCTACTCGGGTTCGGCCAAGATGGACCTCGGGCCGGGCCTCGAGGCGTTCGTCTCCAAGGCCCTGTCCCGCCGTCCGTTCGTCCGGGGCGACGTCTTCGTCATTCCGGGGGTCTTCCTGATGGGCGGCTCGCTCCCGTTCATGGTCGTCTCGACGCAGCCCAAGGCCACGGTGCAGGTCGGGCCGACGACCCAGATCACGATCAAGGACGAGACCGTCACCGAGACCGAGGTCGCGGCGCCCCGCGTCGCCTATGAGGACATCGGGGGCCTCAAGGAGAAGCTCGGCCGAGTGCGCGAGATGATCGAGCTCCCCTTGAAACATCCTGAGCTCTTCGATCGACTGGCCATCTCGCCCCCCAAGGGAGTGCTGCTCTACGGGCCTCCCGGCACGGGCAAGACCCTGATCGCCAAGGCCGTCGCGAACGAGGCGGGGGCCCACTTCATCGGGATCCAGGGGCCGGAGATCATCTCGAAGTACTACGGAGAGAGCGAAAAGGAGCTCCGCGAGAAGTTCGAGGAGGCGGAGAAGAACGCGCCCTCGGTCATCTTCATCGACGAGCTCGACTCGATCGCTCCGCGTCGGGACGAGGTCGTGGGAGAGGTCGAGCGACGGGTCGTGGCCCAACTGCTCACCTTGATGGACGGCCTATCCGGCCGCGGCAATGTCATCGTCATCGCGGCCACCAACCGTGAAGAGGCCATCGACCCGGCGCTCCGTCGTCCGGGCCGTTTCGACCGCGAGATCGAGATCGGCGTCCCGACCCAGGCCGGTCGGCTCGAGATCCTGCAGATCCACACGCGCGGGATGCCCATCGAGGGCACGGAGAAGGACCGGGAACGGATCTTGAAGGAGCTCTCGGCCCAGAGCCACGGGTTCGTCGGCGCGGACCTCGCCGCGCTCGGCCGAGAGGCCGCGATGCGCGCGCTCCGGCGGTTCCTCCCCGAGATCGATTTCGATAAGCCGATCCCGATCACGCTGCTCGAGCGGATGAAGGTCACCGAGCGCGACTTCCGCGAGGCGCTCAAACAGATCGAGCCTTCGAGCCTACGCGACGTCGCGATCGAGATCCCGACCACCCGATGGGACGAGGTCGGGGGTCTCGAGCGCGTGAAGCAGTCGTTGCAGGAGTCGGTCGAGCTGCCGTTCCGGAACCCGGGCGTCTACCGGCACATCGGGATCGATCCGCCCCGCGGGATCCTCCTGTTCGGTCCTCCCGGCGTGGGGAAGACCCTCCTCGCCAAGGCGGCCGCCACGGAGAGCCAGGCGAACTTCATCTCCGTGAAGGGCCCCGAGATCATGAGCAAATGGGTAGGGGAGAGCGAGAAGGCCATCCGGGTCATCTTCAAGAAGGCCCGTCAGGCGTCCCCCGCGATCGTCTTCATTGACGAGATCGACTCGATCGCGCCGCGGCGCGGCCTGCAGACCTCGAGCGGGGTCACCGAGCGGATCGTCAATCAGCTCTTGACCTCCATCGACGGCCTCGAGTCCCTCGAGCGGGTGCTCGTCCTGGCGGCGACGAACCGGCCCGACATCCTCGACGAGGCCCTCCTTCGGACCGGTCGGTTCGACCGGTTGCTCTACGTCGAACCGCCCAACTACGAGGGACGGCTCGAGATCCTCAAGGTGCACACCCGCCGCATGCCGCTCGAGGACGTCCTCCTCCCGGAGCTCGCCCAGCGCACGGAAGGCTACGTCGGGAGCGACATGGCCGCCCTGTGTCGGGAGGCCGGTCTCGTGGCGATCCGCGAGAACATCAAGGCGACAAAGGTCACCATGGCCCACTTCGATGAGGCCCTCAAGCTCACCCACGGCTCCGTGGATCCGGACTCCCTGAAGTTCTACGAGGAGTTCGCTCGATCGACCAACCGCGTCCGTGTCGGGCGCCGCCGGGAAGAGGTCGTACAGGCCATCTATCGGTGAGCTCGACGCGCCGGGCCGCGATCCCGGCGCGCTCGGCCGAGCAAGCTATATGTACGGGGGCAAGGTTGCGCGCCGAGTTCCTCGATAGGGAACTCAATGGGAGACGTGGCACCGAATGGGTAGTTGGACACGGCGGGCCGCCTTCATCGGCGTGCTCGCGTTGCTGCTGGCGAGCATCCTCGCCTCAGCCCCGGGGGTCTGGGCGCAATCGACGAACTATACGTTCAACGGCTCGGTCACCTGCCGTTGCACGGTCCCCGCGGGTGTCACCGTCGACCTGATCAGCGCAGCGACCCACGCCGTCTACACGACCACCACCACGGCCACCGGGTCGTTCTCCTTCACGACGTCGACCAACGCGGCGGGCCTCGGGCCCGGCAGCTGGGCGGCCTACGTGCCGACCCAGACCGGGATCACTGGCTCCCCGTGTAGTCCCTCCTTCCCCTGCGCCGCACTTCCTTCCGTCACCGTCCCGCCGTATGCCACGTACACGACCGGCCAGCTGACCAGCGGCGCGTCCTTGGCGAGCGTCAGCATCTCCGCTCCGGCGTTCAAGGCCACCCTCAAGGGGACGGTCACGCCGGCGGTCGCCGGGGCCTATGTTCAGGTCCTCGACCCGACCTACGACAACTTCGTCCTCATCACCCGGTCCACGAACTCGACCGGACAGTACACGATGCCCGTTCCGGGAGGGACCTGGGTCCTCGAGACGGTCCTGAACGGCACGACGAACAGCTACAACTTCACTCAGATCACTCCGGCCACGACGGGCACGGACACGGTCAACCCCATCATCCAATCGTACATCGTCTCAGGTGCGGTGTTCAACGCCACGAGCGGCAACCCCGTCCCGACCGGTGGGAACGCGACCCTGGTCGATCTATCGAACAACTACGTCTACAACCAGCCCACCGCCCCCGGCTTCTATGACGCCGGCACCTACGGAGCCGGCTTCGGGAACGGAGCGAACACCTTCGAGGCGTTCGTCTCGGCCGTCGGCTATGCCACCGATGCCTTCACCGTCACGGCGAGCGGAGGGGCCCAGACGGTCTCCCGGGATGTCTCCCTTGCCCCCGTCAAGCCCTCCGGGGCGTACGGCACGACGATCAGCTTCGCCTCCGGGTTCCAGGCCATCACGACGAGCACGTCCGCCAATCTGGGCAACTACTCGACCTTCCCCGATCTGACGAACGCGAGCGTGGGACAGCTCTGGACCCAGCTCGGCCTCGACTTCTCCCACACGACCACGTTCAGCAGCTCCAACCTCGGCCTGGTCCAGAACTGGCTCCGCGCGGCCGGTCCCTTCTTCCCCGCGCCGCAGGCGGCGCTCACGGTCGACGGGATCGGATATGCGGCCACCTCGACCGCCCCGACGATGACGTTCGCGTCGACGTGCTCGGGCACCTGCGGCCCCACCACCTCGGCGAGCCTGAACTACTCGTGGACCGCACCGTACAACACCTCCAGCTACGTCACCCCGGCTCAAGGCGGTTACACGATCTCCTTCGACTTCCGACACCCGACCCACTCGGCGTCGTTCAACTACACCGTAGTGCTCCCCACCGGCTACGTCCTGGAGACGGGCGGCACCCCGCCCGCCAACAGCACCATCGTAGGGGCTGGACCGGGAGGGACGTACACGAGCTTCACGCTGGAGTCGCTCCCCTCGAGCCAGGCCTACTCCGTCGCCAACCTGACGGTCGTGAAATACTCCGGCGTCCCCATCGCGAACGTCACGCTGAGCTCCTCCAACTTCGCCTTCTCGAAGCTCAACATCGTCAACGCGACGCACTCGAACTACACCGCCATCGTCGGGGTCGGCGAGAACATCACGTTCAGCGCCTCGAACTCGACCTATCCGCCCGGCATCGGGGGGATCGGGTACGCCTGGAACTTCGGGGACGGCTCGCCCGTCGTCACGACCACGACGCCGACCACCTACCATACCTATACCGGGGCGACCGTCTACCACGGCACGCTCCAGCTCACCGACTCGAACGGTGTGAAGAACAACACGACCTTCACGATCTACGCCGGGGACGGGTCGCCCACCGCGCAGATCACCTCGAACGCCACGGCCGCCCAGACCGTGACCGCGGGGACCCAGACCTACCTGATGGTGAACTGGTCGACCACGCTCTCCTTCAACCCGAACGCCAGCAGCTCCTCGGTCTATTCCGGCGCCCCCATCCCCGGGATCATCTCGGGCGCGTCGTGGAACATCTCGAGCTACAAGTTCGCGACCCTCGGGAACTTCACGGCGGGGGCGGGAGCGCTCCCCGGGACCCCGTTCGTACGGCAGTTCCTCGGGGCCGGGCACTATCTCAACAGCACCACCATCAACGGCACCGCCATCGCGTTCCACGGCTGGGAGTACAACGTCACGCTCACGGTCTTCGACTATGCCGGTCACTCGGCCTCGACCAGCCTCATCGTGCTGGTCCGGGACACCGAGCTGCCCGTCTCGGTCCCGCTGATCCTGAACGCGAACGGGGTCGCCGTGACGAGCGTCATCGAGGCGGCCGATCAATTGGGGCACCTGCAGTTCTCCGGCGTCAACTCGTCCGATCCCCACAACGGGACGATCGCGACCTACAGCTGGAACGTCACGAACCCCGGTAACACCAGCTACGTGTTCACCCCGGTCAACCGCACGACCAGCGGTCCGTTCGCGGTCGCCCTCCCACCCCAGACGAAGCCCTACACGGTCAACCTGACCGTCGTCGACCTGGCGGGCAACAAGAACTACGCCACGGCGACCGTGACCGTGGGGATCAACGTCACCACCCGACCGGTGCTCGTGGTCGGCAATGGCACGTTCCAGGCCGGGAGCGGATCCATCACCTACACGGCCGGTGACAGCTACACGATCTGGGTCAACGTCACCAACACGGTGGGGACCCTCTCCGTGGCGCACAACGTCACGGTGACGTTCTACCTCCTATCCCCCTCGGGCAGCGGCAATCGCATCCCGATCGGCAACTCTCCGGTGTCGACCGTGTTCTACACCTACAACTCGACCGGCGCTCTCGATCCCACGGCGGCGGGTACCGGGAGGGTCGATCTCAACTACAACCAGACCGATCGCGCGCAGATCACCTTCAAACCGGCTCGGACCGGTAACTTCAACCTCTACGCCAACGCGACCGCGTCCAATGAGTTCTCCGGGAGCTACACGACGGGAGGCAACCAGGCCTTCGTCTCGATCACCATCAACCAGAACCCGACCGTTCTGGCCGAGGAGTACGGAGCGATCGCCGCGGCGGCGATCATCGTGATCATCGCGCTGATCTTCTTCTTCCGGCGGCGGAGCGGTCGGACCCGCGTGACCACGACGCGCTCCACGAGCCGGGGCGGTCTCGAGAGGGGCTCCAAGAAAGAGGTCGTCGAAGAGGACGAGGACGACGAATAGGTCGTTCGCGGTCCCCCGGGCCAACCTTTTCCTTCTTGGTGTTAGCTCATAGAAGGTACCGCCGTCGGCGGCCCGCTCTCTGGTAACGGTGTTCCGTCCCGGGCGAAGCTAGGACGGTACTATCCGTACGGACCGACCTCGTCCAAGAGGTCGACGTGGGCAAGGAGCATCCTGCGGCAGCAGTACCGGTGGAGCCCGAGCCCGTCCAGCACATCCCGAGCCGGGACGCCGCGGCTGGTCTGCTCCCGGAACGGGTCCCAGCACTGACCGATCACGGTCCCGCAGGTGAAGCAGCGGACCGGGATCATCATCGTCATGGTTCTTCCTCCGGTGCCCGATCTAACGGTACGACTTCTGCCGGCGCTTCCGGGCCCCGCGACCGCCGGGTCGCTTGGGCAGTTTGCGCCGGGGGTCGTTCACCACGAGCGATCGGTCGTAGTGCTTGAACATCTCGGCCAGGGCGGGGTCCTTGATCCAGGCGAGCAGACCGCGAGCGACCGCCGTACGGGCCGCGGAGGCCTGCCCCATGATGCCGCCGCCCTGGACGTTGACCGCGATATCGATGGTCTTCCAGCGATCGCCGACCATGAAGAGGGGTTCCTGGATCTTCTGGCGGACCACCTCGGGTTCGAGGATCTCGAGCGGGCGTCGATTGATCCAGACGCGCCCAAGTCCCTTTCGGACCTCGGCCCGCGCCACCGCTTCCTTGCGTTTCCCGGTCGTCTGGACGATCGTGGGGCTCTTCTTCATACCCGCGCCCCTAGAAGGCGTGTGACCTCTCCCAATGTGATCGGAGGGCGAAGGGCCGGTTTGACCTTGGCGCCTTCCAGCGTCTCGAGCGGCGAGCTCTCGAGGTCCGGAGGGACCCCGATGAACACCTCAAGACGGGCGAATGCCTCCTTCCCGCGGGTCTTCAGATGCGGCAGCATCCCGCGGACGGTGCGTCGGAAGATACGATCAGGATACCGAGGGAAATGGGGCCCGCTCCGCTTGGAACCGCGGGCGCGGTTGGCCCGGTAGGTCTCGAGCACGATGGCGCGGGAGCCCGTGATCACGCTCATCTCGGCGTTCACGACGACGATCGATTCTCCGTTGAGGAGCCGCTTGGCGATCAGGCTGGCCGCCCGTCCGAGGATCAGACCGGTCGCGTCGACCACCTTGCGGTCGGCGGCCGGGAGAGTGGGCTTCGTTTCAGGCAAGGAGACGCACCCCCGCGCCGTCGGGGTGGGCCTTAAGGAGCTCCGGGATCGTCAACGCCTTTCCTCCCGCGTTCTCGATCTTCGACCGGGCCTCGGTCGAATAATGGTAGGCCCCGATCGTGATCGATTTCGTGAGACGCCCGCTCGCGAGGACCTTTCCCGGGACCACGACCACGTCGTCGGCGGCGGCGAGGCGGTCCAGATGACCCACATTGAGGGGACGGGCGCGGTGACGGGGCCGGGCGAGCTTCTCGGCCACGGCCGACCATACGGCCGCCTCGTTGGCCTTGGAGGCCTGTTTCAGCTCCATGAGGAGCGAAACCAGCTCGGCATTTTCCTTCTGAAGATTGAGTCGCATGGCTGAAGATCGCCCACGACCCGGGCGCGCGATATAAGCATTGCCGTGATTTACCGGCGGTGGCCGCGAATCATCCAACGCCGGCGGGCGGAGAGGGCGTTCTCTCTCTCGAGAATGTCTTCGGAGGCGTACCTGTACTCAAGAACGGTTAAATAACACGCGCCAACATCTCCCGCCGAGGACACGCCATGCGCAAGTTTCTGACCGAGCTCCGAGGGAAGACGGTAATGACCAACGATGGACAGATCCTCGGCATGATCGAGAACTTCGTGGTCGACACTACCTCGGGCGGCATAGCGCATGTCCTCGTGACCCCGAGCGAAGATGTCGAGTCCCGCCTCTTCCAGACCGACGGTGCCGGCCGCCTCGTGCTCCCCTTCAAGAGCATGCGCGCGGTCAAGGACGTCGTCGTGATGGACATTGGGAAGTGAGACCTCCGACGGCCCGTTCCTATCGGTCGTCGTAACCGTTCGGAACGAAGAACGCCACCTTCGAGCGCTGATCGACAGCCTCGTCGATCAGGAACCGCCCTACGAAGTGATCATCGTCGACGCCTTCTCTCAGGACCGGACCTTCCGCATCGCCTACGATTTTGCCCGGTCTCATCCCGACCGGTTCCGGGTGGTCCAGCGGTATGGGTCCCGTGGGATCGGTCGGAACACCGGGGTCGAGCGGTCGAAGGGGGAGTTCGTCGCGTTCATCGACGGGGATTGTATCGCGGACTCCCAATGGCTCCATGAGTTTCGGATGGGCTTCGCCGAGGCGGACGTCGTGGCGGGCCAGACCCGAACGGTAGGGCACACGCGCTACGGTGCCCTGGACCGCGTCGAGCTCTTCCAGCGGGGCAGCGATGTGACGTTCCCTTCCTGCAACCTCGGCTATCGAACGGAGCTCTTCCAGAAGCTACATGGCTTCGATCCCCGGTTCATCACCGCCGAGGACATCGATCTCAACCTTCGGGCGGTGGAGGCGGGCGCCCACATCCGATACCTGCCGTCCGCGGTGGTCTATCATCAGATCCGCGAGACCCTGGTCGGCTTCCTCTACCAGGCGTTCTGGAACGGCTACGGACGAAAGCAGCTGACCGAGAAGCACGGGAGCCTCTGGGGGAACTACCGGCTCCGACGACTGATCTCGACCCAGCACAACATCATGGCGTCCGTCCGGTTGGCGGCCGCTCTCTCGGGATACGGCACCCGGGCCATCACCGGGGGCCAGCGACGTCTCACGCCCGAAATGCCCGGGCCGGACGGTCACGCCGAAGCGCGACCAGCCCGCTAGAACACCTTTCGCCGGGAACGCTTCGCGCGATCGCGCGCGGATGGCGGCGACCCGGGATCGACCGACGATAGGCTCGGGGTCGGCTCAGGCGGCCTTCAGGAGCTCGGCGACCTTGCCCACTTCCGAGAGCACATGCGCGGTCTCGGAGCTCTGGTCGACCACCGCGACGAGGAGGGCCTTCTTCCCGCTGCCCACGATGATCGTCTTGGAATCGTTCCCTTCGATCACGATGCGCTCGGGAGGGGCCCGATTGAGCTCGGTGTTCGCCGTGGCCGCGGCGCCGAGGATCGTCGCGCACATGATCGCGAAGGTCTCGGTGTAGACCCCCGAGGGCACGTCCGCATACAGCACGAGCCCATCCCGAGAGACGAGCGCGGTGGCGATGGCGCTGATGCGCGCCTTCAGATCTCGAATGACCGTTCCGACGTTGCCCGTTGCCATCATGCTACCCGGATACCCCTACATCTCCTCGATGCGAAACCGACATTCGGGTTGCCCGACGCTCGCGCACGCCACTTCGGTACACTGAACGCGCGACCCTTTAAAACGTTCGTAGAACTCGCGGAGTATCCCACGTAATCGGTGGCACGTCGGGATGTCGCTCGGCGACACCTCGATCGAGCCTTTGACGACCACCTCGCCATCTTTGAACGCGATCTCCTCGATCCAGCCTCGCTCCTTGAGGATCTCGCCGGCCCGGCTCTGGAACTTGGAGCGGTCCTTGAGGGCGTCCTCGGCCATGTCGGCCCCGATGACCGATCCCTCCTTGAAAAAGAGACCGTGGCACGCATGCGACATCACCCCTTCGTAGAGGTCCTTGATCTTGTGGAGCTCGTCCTGATTGATCTTGACGTACCGGAGGGACATGGCGACGGGGCTGGACCTATGAATCCCATATATAGGGATTGCCCGGCTCGGGAATTAATCGGGACCCTCGAGAGGGACCGGCTCGGTCGCGTCGGCCTCCGGGCCACGCTGGCCCAACCCATCGAGGTACGCGGGGAGCTCGGCGAGCGAGGCGATCCGCGAGCTCGCGACCCGGTCCAGACCGTTCCACCGGTCGAGGAGGACCGAGCTGAGGCCGGCGCGCGCCGCCGCTCGGACATCGCTCCAGAACAGGTCCCCAACATACAGGGTCTCGGCCGGCTTCGTACCGACGACCGTGAGCAGACGGCGGAACGCGGCCCGCGCTGGAAGACGTTCGGGATCGTCCCCCGAGTATCGCAGCAGCTCGGGAGGCAGTCCGACCCGTCGCAGGGCCCAATCCATCACCGGGCGCGGCAGGTCGGTCGCGCCGCAGGTAAGGAGACCTCGCTGGGACAGCACGGCGAGCGCGGGGAGCACGTCGGGGAAGGGCTCGAGCCCACCGGTCGGGCGAAGGAATCGATCGACCACCGCCTCCACCTCGGGCGGGGGCAATGGGTGGCCCGCGATCTCGTTCAGCGTCTCCCGGAGATGCGCTCGGTACTGGTCCAGGTCGGGCGGCGGCGAGGCTCCGGTGACCACCTTCCATCGGCGTCGGTCCCATTGGCGTACCGCCCGGCGCAGGATGGACTGGACCCGCCGAGGGTTGAGCACCGGACCCTGCGGTCGCCAGGCCCATTGCCAATGGGCCACGGTCTGCCACGGCACAAGCGTGTCATCGATGTCGAAGACCACGCACCGGATAGGCACGGCCGGGCGCGTGGGCAGGGCCTCTGCCGGGTGGTCCTTACCCGCGTCCACTTTTCTGAAGTTCGAGCAGGTCCTCGGTGGATACCTTTTCGCCCTTCTTCAGCCGGGCGAGGAAGTCCTCTTCGCGGGGGGGCTCCGCGTCCGCGAACCCCATCGCGACGCGTCCGCCGCGGGCCGCGTGCAGCATCTTCTCGATGTCCCGTACCTCTTCGATCGCCGCGATGTGGGCCCGGTGGGCCTCGTCGGCGGCCGTCTTGACCTCGATCAGCTTGGCCTGAACATCGTCGGCCTGACGACGCAGGTCGTCGACGGACTCGTACAACGCGACCATTGACTCGTGCTCCTGCTGGGCCCCGGCCGCGAGCTCCCCGACGGCCTGGTGATGCTGCTCGGCCTCGGTACGGGCCGCGTTCATCGCCTCGATGGCCGCCTCGACGTTCGGGTCCTGGCGCAGTTGATCATCCTGGTCCCGTATGCCGGCCTCGAGGCGCTTCATCTCCTCGATGAGCCGCTTCTCCTGGTCAGAGGTGAGGGCGGTTGTCATGTGCCGGAACTCGAGCTCTTTGAGCTCCTTGCGCAGGCGCCAGACCGGGATCGCGCCCGGGCGCACCGTGCGCGTTCGCTTGAGCTCCTGGACGCGATCCGAGAGCTCCTGGAACTTCGTGTTCCACTCTTCGCGGAGCCGTTTCGCTTCCCGGACCTGGTTGTTCAGTTCGTCGCGATGCCGGCGATGGTCCTGGGCCTCGGCGCTCTTGGCGTGCAGTTCGTCGAGTATCCGTGAGCGCTCTTCGGCCCGGACTCGGGCCTCGGCGTTTAACTTATCCCGACGGCCTCGGTGGTCGTCCGCACGGTAGTTCGATTCCGCTCGCTTCGCTTCTAACTCTTCCGTCGCGTCCGACAATGAGCCCTCCGCTCAAAGGCCCGGCGTGTGTGGAGAGGGTTCCAGAATTCGGACACCATATAAATCCTTGGGATTCGGCGGGCGTGCGGTCCGTGATGCG
>JBARHO010000217.1:0-6071 GCA_049799275.1 Thermoplasmata archaeon | reverse complement strand
GGCCACGGCCGCTCCGCCGACCCAGGGGATGCGCCCCTGCTCGAGCTGCGCGAAGGAGATCCCGACCGACTACCTCGTCTGCCCCTTCTGCGGAGCGGTAACGCGCTAGGTCGCGGACGGACCGGTTCGGATCGCTCCGCGATCCCGGCGGTATTTTAACCTGTTCCGGCTCATGCGCCGCCCGGTAGCGTTCAATGACCGGGGATCTGGAGCGCGGCCGGGAGAAGATCTCCTGGGTCCGGGCGCATATGCCGGTGCTCGAGTTCGTCCGCCAACGGTTCGAGTCCGAGCGGCCCTTCAAGGGACTCACCCTCTCCCTGGTCCTCCACGTGGAGTCGAAGACCGCGGCCCTCGCGCTCGCGCTCCAGGCCGGTGGGGGCGAGGTCCATGTCGCGGCCGGTAACCCGCTCTCGACGGACGACGACGCGGTCGCCGTACTGAAGGCCGAGGGCCTCCACACCCTCGCCCGGAAGGGCGAGACCGTCGAGGAGTATCGCCAGGGGATCCGGGCGATGGTCGAGGCGGACCCGGACATCGTGGTCGACGACGGGGCCGATCTGGTGGCTCTCTTGCACGAGACCCGCACGGACCGGGGAAAGATCCTGGGCTCGACCGAGGAGACCACGACCGGCATCCAGCGACTGCGTGCCCTCGAGCGGACCGGAAAGCTCCTCTTTCCCGCGTTCGCCGTCAACGACGCGCAGATGAAGCACCTCCTCGACAATCGCTACGGGACCGGACAGTCCACCCTGGATGGGCTCTTCTCGGCGACGAACCTCCTCATCGCCGGCCGGGTCGCGGTCGTCGCGGGCTTCGGGTGGGCCGGGCGCGGCGTGGCGTCCCGCCTCAAAGGGATCGGGGCCGACGTCATCGTGACCGAGATCGATCCGGTCCGCGCGATCGAGGCCCGGCTCGAGGGGTTCCGGGTGATGCCGATGCTGGACGCGGCCCGAGAGGCCGACCTGATCGTTACGGTCACTGGCGACCGGGACGTGGTCCGCGCCGAGCACTTCCGGGTGATGAAGGACGGGTGCCTCCTCGCCAACTCGGGCCACTTCGATGTCGAGATCAACATCCCCGATCTCGTGGGGATGGCGGTGGAACGTCGGGCCGCCCGTCCCCACGTCGAGGAGTTCCGGTTGGCGGACGGACGGCGGATCTACCTCTTGGGCGAAGGACGGCTCATCAACCTGGCCGCGGGCCAGGGACATCCGGCGGAGATCATGGACCTCAGCTTCTCGCTCCAGGCCCTGACGGCCGAGCATCTGGCCCTGTACGGTCGCGACCTCGCGCCCGGGGTCTACCCGGTCCCGCCGGAGATCGATCTGCTCGTGGCGCGAGCGGCGCTGGAGCCGATGGGGATCGGCATCGATGAGCTCACGCCCGGCCAGAAGCACTACCTGAGCGAGTGGAAGGAGGGAACGTGACAGGGACCCCGACGCCGACGGACCGCCGGTACGCGCCGAGCCACGAATGGGCGAAGGTCGATGGATCCGAGGTCACCGTGGGGATCACGGACCATGCCCAATCCGAGCTGACGGACATCGTCTTCGTGGAACTGCCCGCCGAGGGGAAGCCGGTCGCCAAGGGCGCGAGCGTGCTCGTGCTCGAGTCCGTGAAGACCGTCGCGGACGTCTACGCACCCGTGTCGGGCACGCTCCTCGCGGTGAACGGCGAGCTCAAGACGCATCCCGAGCTCATCAACCAGGACCCGTACGGCCGCGGGTGGCTGTTCCGCATCCGGTCCGCAGCGGTCCCCGATCTCGGGGACCTGCTCGACGCCGGCGCCTACGATGCCCTCGCCAGCAAGGGCGGGTGAACGGACGGTTCAGCGCCCTTCGAACTTGGGCTTCCGGCGCTCGAGGAAGGCCCGCATGCCTTCCGTCCGGTCCCACGTCGAGAACGTATGACCGGCCGACTCCCCCTCGAGCCGTAGGGCGGCGTCGAGGGAGGAGTCCTGGGCCTGCCGGATGACCGCTTTGACCCAGCTGACCGCGAGCGGGGCCCGCTCGGCGATGGATCCGGCGATCTCCTGGGTGTCGTCCCGGGCCGTCTCGGGATCGAGCACGCGCGTGACGATCCCCAGGCGGGCGGCCTCGGACGAGGTGACCGGAACGCCGGTGAAGATGAGGAACTTGGACCGAGCCGGCCCGATGAGCCGGGTGAGGCGGCTCGCGCCCCCCATCCCCGGATGGATCCCGACCGTCACCTCGGGCAGACCGAGCTGGGCGCCGTCCGCCGCCAGGATGAGGTCGCACGCCAACGCGAGCTCGAGACCGCCGCCGAGCGCATAGCCCTCCACGAGGGCGATGACGGGGGCCCGGAAGTCCTCGATCTGTCGGCAGACCGATTGACCCAGAAAGCCGAACGCGCGGCCGGCCACCATGTCCTTCTCGGCCATCTCCGCGATGTCGGCGCCGGCCGCGAAGACGGGCGAGGCGCCGGCGAGCACGACGACCCGGACCGAGGGATCCTCCTCGAGAGCGATGAACGCCTTGCGGACCTGCCTCAGGACGGTCGAGTTGAGCGAGTTCAGGACCTCGGGCCGGTCCAGGAGGACCCAGGCGACCGCCCCGCGTTTCTCGACCCGCACGAAATGCAAGGGCCAGTCCCGGGCCCCGTCGGCCACCCGCTGGATGAGGTCCTTGGAGACCGGGAACGCCTCGCCCCACTTCTCCGCGTACTGACCCACCAGGGCCAAGGCCTCAGGTAGGCTCACCTCCGACATCATCACGAAGGGCCCCTTCTCCCAGCGCAGACCCTGGGTGGCGCCTCGGTCGACCGCCTCGGGGGTGGCGACGCCCTCCTCGACCAGGCGGGTCGTGATCCCAAAGATGAGGCCCAAGAACCGGTCGCGGACCACGGGCTTCTTGCTCGGGTCCATGCTCGTTTCCTTCCAGGCCCACGGTTGGCCGCTCTGGAACTGGCGACGCAGGAGCTCGCTCGGCGCGTAGGCGGCCCCGAACGCCTGGGCGAGCGAGGACTCCGCGTGGTAGGCGATGGGGATCCCGGTCACGTTCATGAGCTCGAACGGTCCCAGGGTCGTGCCGAACAGCTCGCGCCCCACCTCCTCGATCGTCCCCAGGGACGCGACGCCCTCCTCGGCCATCCGGGTCGCCTCGTTGAGGTACGGGACGAAGAACCGGTTGACGGCGAACCCGGGGGAGTCCTTCACCCGGATCGGTACCTTCTTGAGCCGGAAGCCGAACCGCTCGAGGGCATCCAGGGTCTCGGGGGCGGTCTTGGGTCCCCCGATCACCTCGAGCAACCGGTTGATCGCCGCGGGGTAGAAGAAGTGAAGGCCGGCGAACCGGGCCGGATCGGGGAAACCCTCGGCCAAGCGGCGGACCGAAAGGGATGAGGTGTTGGTGACGACGATCGTCCTCGGTCCCACGAGCGTCGCGATCTCCGCGAACAGCGAACGCTTGACGGGTTCCTCCTCGAAGACCGCCTCGATCACCAGCTGCGCCCCCTCGACCGCGCGCCTCAGGTCCGTCGTGAACTCCATCCGCGCCAGGAGAGCGTCGCGCTGGGACGGGGTGATCTTCTGACGCTGGATCCCGCCCTCGAGCGTCCGCTCGATGAGCGCGCGGCCGCGGGCCACCTGCGCGTCGGTCACATCCCGCACCCGGGTCACGAACCCGGCCTGGGCGCAGGCCTGGGCGATGCCGCTTCCCATGTTCCCGGCGCCCAGTACGGCGACGACGGCGGGCGGTGCGATGCGTTCGATCGTCATTCTCTACCGTGCGCGGTCCGAGGACCGGCCTCTCAGCGCCGATGCGCAGACCCGCGCGGTTGATAATGGTTGGTTCGTAGGATGGGGCCTTGGGGTCCCGGACCGTCCGCGGTCCTCCGGCCCCCGATAGGGGATAAGGTCCTGACGTTGGGGGACCGGGAGCGATGAACGGCACCCTGGGAGAGACACGTCGGGCCGCTCTGGGGCATGAACGGGACCTCGTCCTGGCCCTGGGAGGCTTCGCGCTCGACGTCCCCGGCGCCACGCTCGTGACCCACGAGCGGGTGCCCTCGCCGCGGTTCAACTTCGTCCAGGGGATCCAGATCTCCGCGGAGCGACAGGCCGCGTTCTTCGAGCGCGTGCTCGATCACTACTTCCAGCGCGCCCTGCGCCCGACGTTCCGTCTCGCGTCCCCGGTCGCGGGCCACATCACGAAGGCGCTCGAGCATTTCGGTTTTCGGCCCCGACCGTTCCCCCGCACGCTCCTCTTCGCGGCGCGTCCGGCCCCGACGGACCCCGGGCCCTTCGAGGTGCGCCCGGCCGGGCCGGCCGAACTGGGCACGGTGGTCTCGTTCTGGGCCCACGAGCGAGAACGCGCCGAGATCCAGCGTTCGATCGAGGTCGTTCTCGAACATCCGAACCCGGGGGAGGAGATCGCCCCGATGTTGGCCTGGCGCGGGGAGGTCCCGGTCGCCGCCCTCCTGGCCTACCGATATGACGGAATCGCGGGGCTGCACGGGGTCTCGACGCAGCCGGACGAGCGAGGTCAGGGGGCCGCCTCCGCGCTCGTCGCGCGGTCCCTCGAACTTCCGCTGGTCCGCGCCGCCCGGGTCACCGTGATCTCGGCGGACCATCCTCGGATCGTGGGGCGTCTCGGGTCCTTGGGCTTTGAGGTCGCCGAGTCATTGAGCGAATATGAGCTGCCCGCGGACGCCGAGCTCGCGCTCGCCCCACCGGGTCCTCCCGGCCCCCCGCAATGGCGCCCGCCCCGCCGGACCAGCGGGCCGCCCGGTTAGAGGCGGCGGAGGCCTTCGAGCTTCATCCGCTGCTCGAGGGAGGCGATGGTCCGGATGGTCGAGACGACCGTGTCCGCGTTGAGCGAGATCGAATCGATGCCCTGTCGCACGAGGAACTCGGCGAACTCGGGATAGACGCTGGGGCCCTGCCCACAGATGCCGACGGAGCGTCCTTCGGCGTGCGCTCCTTCGATCAGGAGCTGGATCGCTCGCAGGACGGCGGGGTCGCGTTCGTCGAAGTAGCCCATCCGACCGAGGGTCTCGGAGTCCCGGTCCGCGCCCAGCACCAATTGGGTGAGGTCGTTGGAGCCGATGGAGAACCCATCGCAATGGTGAGAGAAATCGCGCGCCAATAGCACGGTCGAGGGGA
Organism: Thermoplasmata archaeon; assembly: GCA_049799275.1. Taxonomy (GTDB): domain Archaea; phylum Thermoplasmatota; class Thermoplasmata; order Lutacidiplasmatales; family UBA184; genus Lutacidiplasma. The sequence goes on along the minus strand of JBARHO010000217.1, from coordinate 949 downwards.
CCTCGGCCATCAGATAGAGCTTGAAGTCGCGCGTCCGGCGGAGACCGGCGTCCTTCATCATCTCCGCGATCTGCTCGAGCTCCCAGGTGTTCCGAACGAATGGGAGCATGACCTGCGCGTTCTTGAGGCCCTTCTCGGTGCGCACCCGTTGGATGGCCTCGAGCTCGCAGAGGAAGGCCGGCTTGAACACTGGGGAGATGTACCGGGAGCATCCGCGCCAGCCGATCATCGGGTTCTCCTCGGATGGCTCGAACTCGGCACCGCCCGGCATCCCGCGGTACTCGTTGGTCTTGAAGTCCGAGGTCCGGATGATCACGGGTCGCGGATCGAAGGCCTGGCAGACCTCGGCGATCCCGTTCGCGAGGCGCGTGACGAGCTCCTCCTTCTTCCCTTTCTTGAGGAGGCCGAGCGGATGCTCGCGGACATGCGCGGTGAAGATGAACTCGATCCGTAGGAGACCGACCCCCGAGACCGGGAGCCGGGCATATTCGACCGCCTTCTCGGGGACCCCCACGTTGACGTAGATCCGGGTCGCGGTGACCGCGGGTTCGTGATGGTGGTCCACCCCGGAGGGACCGCCGCCGGCGGCCGCGGCCGCCGCCTTCGGCGCCTCGGCCTTCTGGGCCCGCTCGAGCCCCGCGTAGACCGTGCCCGCCTTGCCGTCGACCGTGATCGAGCTGCCCTCGGTGATGGTCTTGGTCGCCGTACGCGTGCCGACCACGCACGGCACCCCGAGCTCCCGGGAGACGATGGCCGCGTGGCAGGTCATCCCGCCCTCGTCGGTCACGATCGCCGCGGCGCGGGCCATCGCCGGCACCATGTCCGGCGTGGTCATCGTGGTCACGAGGATCTCTTGGGGTTTCAGCCGGTCCATCTCGACGGACGTGCGGAGAAGACGTGCCCGTCCCCCCGCGATGCCCGGGCTCGCCCCGAAGCCGCGGAGCAGAGG
>JBARHO010000216.1:0-20410 GCA_049799275.1 Thermoplasmata archaeon | reverse complement strand
CCCGGTGGGTCCAATGCGGTCCTCACCGGCGTACCGCTCAACGCCGCGGCGATCGCGTATACCGGGTACGCCTTCGTCTACTTCGTGGTCGCCGAATCGCTCTATGGGCACACGGTCGGAAAGCGCCTCGTCGGCCTGAGCGTGCTCAACCGTCGTCTCGATCGGATCGGGGGCATCCCGGCGATCGTCCGCAATGTCCCGAAGTTGATCCCGCTCACGGCCATCGGGATCGGCCTCGCCGTGATCATCGCCCTGCTCGTCAAGGACGTGGACGTGCTCAGCAACGCGGGGACCTACTCGCTCTTCGGTCTCGCTGGTTTCGCCGCCGCGATCCTGGCGGGGTTCGTCGTGCTCGTGGTGCTGGTGGCGGGCGCCGTGAGCGTGTTCGTGATCGTCCGCAGCGTCGAGAGCCAGCGGCTCGGGGACTATCTCGCCGGGACCTGGGTCGTGCGCGACCGACCTATGGCCTAGGACCCGCCTCGACCGGAGGGAGCGGTGAGGTCCGGCTGAGCGGGATCGAGATGGACGAGACGTTCGCCTCCCGTCCCTCTCGATTGACCAGCCGCTCGGTCTCGATGGTGATGGGTCCGACCGCGACCTGCCCTTCCATGAACCGGCGCCGGACGACCTCGGCCACGTCGACCGCCTTGCCGATGACGTTCCCGCGCGCCTTCACCACCACCGGGCCCGTACCCGAGTTGAGCTGGGCCACCACCTGGAAGACATAGGTCATGGTCGGCTTCGTACCGATGAAGACCGTGGCCATCGCGGCGATGGTCGCGCTCGGGCCCGGTCCCCCCATGGAACGGCCCTAGTTCGGACCTCTAAAAACCCCTTGGGGGGTCCGAACGTCGCGATGGAACGGGGCGGAGATCACGCCCGGCTCCTCCGCGCGCTCGATGCTTACCTTTTTCCTCCGACGGGAGCATCGTATTTCCCAAGAAGGCCCTCAAGCCTTTGCCGGGACAACTGTTATGGTCAACCAGCCGTACGCGCCGCGGGACCTGCAGGGGTGGCCCAGCTTGGTCAAAGGCGCCAGGTTGAGGTCCTGGTCTCGTAGGAGTTCGTGAGTTCAAATCTCACCCCCTGCATTCCGAGCGAGTGGGCAAGCCATGGTCGTTGAACCCGTCATCTGCCCCAGATGCCGCACGCCCGTCGAGGGCGAGGTCGCGGTCTGTCCCACGTGCGCCGAGCCGGTAAGGACGCCGTTCCTCCATCCGTCGTCGGAGAACGGGAACGCCCCGGACCCTCCGGAGGCGCCGCCGGTCGAGGACGTTCCCGTCCCGACCGTACCCGAGGTCCCCGAAGCGGCCCCGTCGGGGACCGAAGCATCGCCCACCTCGGAGCCCATTGCGGCCGAGCCCCTGGAGGACCCCGGGCCCTCCGCCGTCGAGCCGCTCCCGCCCAGCGAGACGACGCAGCGGATCGTTCGGCTCCGGGAATGGGCCGAAGCGGCCCGTCCTCTGGGGATCGAGCTCCCGGTCCTGCCGTCCTGGGCGGAAGAGATGGCCCGTAGCGGGGCGGACACCGAGATGTGGTGGGGCGTCCTTCGAGGGATCGAACGACTGTCCCAGAAGAAGGTGGTCACGGCCCTCGAGGGCTGGGAGACGCAGACCAAAGGGCGACTGGTGCGGCTCGCCGCCTATTCGGTCGAGGGACGCCTCGAACGGGACCAGATGGAGGATGCCCTCCATGCGGCCCGGGCCGGGGAGCTCTCCCACGCGCTCGCGACCTTCCAGCAGGTCGATCGCGTCATGGCCCTCAAGGAGCGCCACATCGATCAGGCCCGCGACGAGCTCGAGCGCCTCGTCTCGCTTCTCCGGGACATGCGGGCGCTCGAGCTCGTGGCCCCGGACGAGCCCGTCCCGAGCTCGGAGGACCTCGAGAAGGAACTGCGGAGCGGGAACCTGGCCCCCCTGAAGCAGCGTCTCCGGGTGCTCCGACAGGACGCGCTCAACCGGCTTCGCATCGAGCTACCACGATTCGTGGCGCAGTACGGCACTTCCCTGGTCCGCGAGCGTTCCGAGGGGATCCCCGTGGAGCTCGAGGCGGCCGAACTGGCCCGAGGTTCGCGCGAGTTCGCGGAAGGGAAGATCGAGGAATCGCTCCGTCGCCTTCGGGTCCTGTCCCAGGTCCACGGCGTCGCCTTCCCCCGCAACACCCGACCGCTCATCGCGGCCGTGACCGCGCCCGCCGCCGAGGACGCGCCTACAGAAGCATCTCGAAAAGCCTGACGTCCTCGTTGAAGTAGTGACGGTGCAGGACGCCGCACTCGGCGAAGCCGAGCTCCTTGAACATCTGGGCGGCGGTCGTGAAACGCGCGAGCGTATCGGCCCACACGGAGCGCGCGTTGCTGTGCTTCGCCCAATCCAACGAGGCGCGGGTCAGGTGGGAGGCCACGCCCTGGCGGCGGGCCTCGGGGTCGACGGCGAGATGGACCAAGCGGCAACTACCATCCGAGATCTCGCAGCCGATGGCGCCGATCATCTTGCCGTCGCGCCGCGCCGCGAAGTAGGTGACCCCTTCCATCCAGCTCGTGAACTCGAGAGGGCCGGGTTCCCAGCCCTTGACCAGTTCGGGGGGAAGGTCCGGCTTGAAATGGTCCCAGACGCGTTTGTAGAGCGCGCAGATCTCCGGGATGTCCTGGTGCGTCAACCGCACGACGGCGATCTCCTTCGAAGGATCCCCCCCCTTCGCTGCGTGGGGACCGGCGCGGTCCTCCTTCCGCTCTGAACTGTTCTGTACCGCCACGCTCAGGGTCCCAAACCTACGGGATCGGACCCGGTATGGAAGGAATGACTCTTGAATGTTGCTCCTCGACCGTCGGCCGATCCGTCACGGCGTGTGCCGGGACGGCGTCCGCGGGAACGGCGTGGTGTCCCGGATGTGCTCGCGCCTCAGGACCCAGCGCAGGAGCCGCTCGATCCCCATCCCGTAGCCGGCGTGCGGCACGTTGCCGTGGCGGCGCAGATCGAGGTACCACTCGTACTCCTCGATGCGGGCCCCGATGGCCTGGAGACGTTCGGTCAGGTGGGCGAGGTCCGTCTCGCGCTCGCTGGCCCCGACGAGCTCGCCGTACCCTTCGGGGGCGAGGAGGTCCGCGGCCTCGACCACTCTTCCGTCCACGGACGATCGCCGCATGTAGAACGCCTTGATGGCCGCGGGGTAGTGCGTCACGAAGATCGGCGCCTTCGCTTCGAGCGTGAGCGCGCGTTCCTCCGCGGTGCCGAGATCGCTCCCCCACTCGACGGGGAGGCCCTTCGCCCGCAGCTGCTCGATCGCCTCCGTGTAGGTCATCCGGGGGAAAGGGGCACTGAGCGCCCTCAGCTCTTCCGGACGACGACCGAGGTGCTCCAGCTCTCGGGGTCGGCGGTCCGCGAGCGTGTGGAGCGCATGGACGATCATCCGTTCGATGAAGTCCATCAGCTGGCCGAGGTCGCACCAGACGAGCTCGACCTCGAGGTGCGTGAACTCCGTGATGTGCCGGGAGGTCCTCGATTTCTCCGCCCGGAACGACGGGGTGATCGAGTAGACCCGTTCATGGGGGAAGAGCAGCGCCTCGAGGTAGAGCTGGGCCGTCTGCGACAGGTACCCCGGGCGTCCGAAGTAGTCGATCTCGAACGCCTCGGCCCCGCCTTCCGCCGGGTTGCCCGTGAGGATGGGTGGGGTCATCTCGAGCACGTCCTCGATCGTGAGGAAGTCGCGCAAGGCCCGCAGGAGCTCCGCCTTCACCCGGAAGGTCGCGACGAGGTCCTGGGATCGGATCGCGAGATGGCGTTTGTCGAGCAGGAACTCCTCCGTTTGATCGGAGAAGATCGGGAACGGGAGACCGGCGTCGATGACCTCGACGTGCTCGGCCCTGAGCTCGCGTCCCCCGGGGGCCCGCGCGTCGTTCTTGACCACCCCGTCGACCTGGACCAGGCCCTCGATCTGGACGTGCTCCGCCCGGTCGAACGCCTCGGCCCCGATCGCGTCCTTGCGCGCCGTGACCTGCAGCGCCCCGGTCCGGTCCCGGACGACCAGGAACAGGATGCCTCCCGAAGAGCGGCCGCGCAGCACCCAGCCCCGCACCCTCAAGGGACGATCGACCGCCTCGGGCTGGAAGGCGTGCTCGACGGGCTCGATGGCCGTCGGGCCCGACGCTACTGGTACTCCCGCCACTTGTACCCGCACTTCGTGCATTCGAAGATCCGCGTCTCGGGCTCGTCCGCGCCGCGCGTCTGCCGAAGCACCCAGAACGCTTCGGTGTTGCCGCACTTGGGACAGAGCTCGCTCGCCGTCGGAAGTGTACGGGATTTCTCCTCCTCCACGACGGCCATCGACCGGCCGGTCGGCTGGGACCGACCGACCTCCTTGGATTGACCCATCGGAAGGGTGGTGCCGCAGGAGCCGCACCGCCACAATTGAGCGGCCTTGTCGGGCCGCATGAGCCGTTTGCACTTCGGGCAGAACATGACGGGGCGTTGACCGGTCGGAGTCTATTTGACCCTTCGGGCGCGCTTGGATCAGATGACCTGGGTCGCGTCGCCCGCGCTCGACGGGGCGGCGTCCGGCGGAGCGACGCTCAGGGGGATCGGAGAGGGCTTGGACCCGGGCGCGAAGAGGTGGCGGACGTGCTCCGTCCGCTTCGTGAGATCGGCCCGGCTCCCGATATCATGCCGTACGTAGTACTCGCCCCGGACGAACTGGAGCGCCGCCTCCACCCGGACCCCGGCCTCCCAGATCGCGCTCGCCTCCCCGACGAGGGCGACCCCGCGCGAAGTGGTCAAGCGAACGTGACCCGGTGCGACCGCGTCGACCGACCCGTACCGGATGCCGACCCCTTCGGCCTGGATCGAGGTGGTGTCCAGGTCCAGGATCCCACCGGGACGCGGATCGGTGCCGTAGCCGGGAGGGACGAGGTACTTGACCACCGTGGCGCGCAATCGGAACCGGAGGAGATTGGGGTCGACGCGGCCGAGGGCGACCCCGTGGAGCAGGTCCGCGAAGTTGCCCTCTTCGTAGAGCGTGAGCACGTTCACCGCCTCCGGATCCCCGAACCGGGCGTTGAACTCGAGCAGGCGAGGGCCCTGCGCGGTGAGCATGAAGCCTCCGTAGAGGATCCCCCGGTATTGGATCCCGTCCTGCTTCAACGCGTCCGCGGTCTGACGGATCACTCCCAGGGCCTGGTCCCGCATCGCGACCGAAAGGAACGGGAGGAGGTGATCGCGCTGGGAGTAGCTCCCCATCCCTCCCGTGTTGGGACCCTGGTCGCCCTCGAGCGCGCGCTTGAAGTCCTGGACCGCCGGCATCGGGTAGACGCCCGAGTCGGTGACAAAGGCCATGAGCGAGAACTCCTCGCCCTCGAGCTTTTCCTCGAGGACCACACGCTCTTGCCCGGACCCCTCCGAGAAGAGCCGCTGGACGTACGCCGCCCCTTCTTCGATGGTGGTGAAGTCCGGTCCCTGGACCCACACCCCTTTCCCGGCCGTGATCCCGTCCGGCTTGATGACGAACGGCTGCGGGAACTCCTTGAGCCGGCCCAGCACGTCGTCCCCCTTCTGGACGGTCGCGTGGCGGGGGGCCGCGTCGATGTGGTGGCGCTCCAGGAGATCGCGACAGAAGTACTTCGAGCTCTCGATCTGGGCCCCCCGGCGGTCCGGTCCGACGACCGGGATCCCGGCGGCACGCAACGCGTCCGCGACCCCCGCCACGAGCGGGGCCTCGGGTCCGATGACCGCGTAGTCGACCTGGGAGCCCTGCGCGACCCGGACGACGGCGTCGGCCTGGGTCGGTTCCACCACGTGGTATGCGCTCGAAAGGGACGATAGGCCCGGGTTCTGGTTCTTCGCGACCGTCACGACCGTCGCTTCCGACTGTCGAAGGGCATAGGCGATCGCGTGCTCGCGGGCCCCTCCGCCCACCACCAGGACCCGCATCTTCCGACCCGGACCTCGCAAGGGATGCGGAATATAGCGGTGCCGTCGGTTCGCCGCCGACCCCGGGCGGAGCGGTCCGAGGCGCGGCCCATATGGCTCCCCTGAGATCCCGTTCCGCTACCGTTAAGAGGAGAACCGAAGTGAACGGCCCGGTTCTTATGGAGATCCGCGTGGTGGAGCAGGAGCGCGACGTCCTTCGCTTCGAGCTCCCTCAGATGGAGGCCACGCTGCTGATCCCGATCGTCGAGGCGCTGCAGGCCGAGGAGAAGGTCGTGGAGGCCCGGTACTTCATCGGACATCCCGAGCTCGACCGGCCCACCCTCTACCTGAAGACGAAGGGGGAGAAGCCGGCGACCGTACTGAAGCGGGTCCTGAAGGACCTCGCGGACATGTACGGCGATGCCCTCTCCGACTTCGACAAGAAGGCCGAAAAGATCAAGGCGTAACCAGGTGCGCTGCACCGATGCTCAAAGAGTGCCCGCAACACGGCTACTTCCGAGGGGACGCGTGTCCCGTCTGCGGGAACGCGGGTCGTTTCCTCATGAACGACCGGGAGCTCGACCACTTGGGCCGGGTCATGACTGGGATCCTGCGTCATTTTCCCGACCGGTACGGTCTCGCGATCGACGTGCACGGCTGGATCCCCCTCCCGAAGCTCGTCGAGGCGATCTCCCGGCAGCACCGGGGATACCACTGGTTGCGGCCGCATCACCTGGTCGCGATCGCCCAGAGCGACGCCAAGGGACGGTACGAGGTGCGCGGGGACCAGATCCGCGCCACCTACGGGCACACGGTCGACGTGGACCTGGACCTACCGACCGACTCCATCCCGGATGAGCTCTACTATCCGGTCACTCACGACGAGTCCGCGATCGTCCTCGAGGTCGGACTGAAACCGTCCGACCGCAAGAAGGTCCACCTCTCCCGCACCGCTGCCGATGCCCATGCCGCGGGATCCGTCCGTACCCCGGAGCCGGTGATCCTCGCGATCGACGCCCGGACCGCCCGGTCGGAGGGGCTCATCATCATGCAGGCCGGCCGGACCGTCTACCTCGTTGACCAGGTCCCCCCGAAGTACCTTCGACGCCACGAGGGCGCCGTCGGTCCCGAGACCCCGGCCGCTCCCGAACCGGAATCGGGCTAACCGAGCACGACGTTCGATTCGTACGTGCTGGTCAGGTAGATCTCGACCGAGATCCCCGAGGCCGCGGGGTAGGGGTTCGCGAAGGCCAGATAGAAATTGTCGGTGTACGGCGCGGAGAACACGATCAGCCCGCTGACCTGGGGACCCACGTACTGTTGCGATTGGTTCCCGGTTCGGTTCACGAACTGGCCCCACTCGCTCGAGTTGAACACCTCGAAGGTCACCAGGGTCGAGGGCGGCTGGATCACCGTGTAGTTCCCCTGCACGTAGTCCTCGCCCGTGATCGACCCGTTGATGTAGACGTACTGGCCCGCCGGGATCGTGTAGAACCCGTGCGTGCTGAGCGGGTCCGCAAAGGTCGTCGGTCCGGTATAGACCGCGTCCACGACCGCGAAGGACAGGCCGGCGATGATGGTGACGATCAGCGCCACCCGCCCGTATCGGACCAGCTTGACCCAGATCCGCCGGCGGCGGGACAGTCTCGACGCCTCCCCCTCGGCCACGGTGATCTCGTAGCCGCAGGTCGGGCACGGGGTCCCGTCCGGAGGGGCCGCCTCTCCGCAGAGGGAACAGGTCCTCCAGCTCATCGGCGACGGGCTCGCAGCGGGCACGGGTACCCCGATCAAGGGGGGATGGGGATTATCCCGCCTTCGTACGAGCCCGTCGGGATGTAGGGGACCTGCCCCCGGGGCGCGACCCTAGCCCTTCTTGGGGACGGAGAGATTGATCATCACGTTCTTGCGCCGCGTATAGAGATCGACGACCCGGTGACCCTGCTCGAACCCGATCCCGCTCTCCTTGTAGCCCCCGAACGGGGTCTGCGGGAACGTCGAGGGGGCCTCGTTGATCGCGACCATCCCCGCCTCGAGCTGGCGAGCGAGGGTATGGGCGCTGACGAGGTCCTTGGTCCAGACGGCGGCGAAGAGCCCATAGCGGCTGTCGTTGGCGAGCGCGACCGCCTCGTCGAGCTGGTCGAACGCGGTGACCGCGAGCACCGGTCCGAAGACCTCCTCCTGGAAGAGCCGGGACCTCGGCGCGACGTCGGTCACGATGGTCGGTCGAGCGAAGTTCCCTTTCGAGAGCGCGCCGTCGGTCGGGGCGTCCCCCCCGGTCACGACCTTGCCGCCCTCGGTCCGGGCGTCGGCGACGAACCCGAGGACGCGCTCCTGCTGGTCCTTGGAGACCAATGGCCCCATCTCGACATCCTTCTCCCATCCCGGTCCGAGCCGGAGCGCTTCCGCGATCTTCCGCACCTTCTGGACGAGTTCGTCGTGCACGGACCGGGCGGCGACGACGCGCGAGCCGGCCCAGCACATCTGGCCGGCGTTCCCGAAGATCCCGAACGCGATGCCCTTCGCCGCGCGGTCGAGATCGGCGTCCGGGAGAACGATCACGGGGCTCTTCCCCCCGAGCTCGAGGGTGGTCGGGATGATCCGGCGGGAGGCGAGCTCGGCGATCCGCTGACCCACCTCGAGGCTCCCGGTGAACGATACCGAGCGGCAGCGTGCGTCGGTGATGAGGGCCTCCCCGACCTCGGCCCCGCCCCCGACGACGACGTTGAGGATCCCATCCGGGACCCCGGCCTTCTGGGTCAGCTGGGCAAACTTGAGGGCAGTGAGCGGGGTCAGGCTGGCGGGTTTCAGCACGACCGCGTTCCCGGCGGCGAGGGCCGGGGCGACCGAACGGATCGCGAGGAGGAGCGGATAGTTCCACGGGGCGATATGGACCGTGACGCCCAGGGGTTCCCGAAGGGTGTAATCGAAGCGGGCCCCGGGGACCGGGATGGTCTCCCCTTCGATCTTGTCGGCGAGCCCCGCGACATACTCGATCGTCCGGACCGTGAAGGAGATGTCGCCCTTCGCCTCGCGGGACGGCTTTCCCATGTTCCGCGTCTCGAGGTCCGCGAACTCCTCGGCCTGGGCCTCCAACAGCTGGGCGAGCTTCCCGAGCGCGCGGGACCGTTTCGTTCCGTCGTCCGTCGCCCAGCCGCTCGATCGGAAGGCGCGTTCCGCCTCCTCCATCGCGTGGCGCGCGTCCTCCTTGCCTCCCATCGCGACCGATGCGAGCGGCGTGTTGTTCGCCGGATTGAGCAGGGTCCGCGTTGCTCCCTGGCTGGCGGGCTGCTCCTTCCCGCCGATGAAGAGCCCGAAAGAGTCGACACTTGAGGCGGTCATGATCCCTTGTGCTTTGCAGTCCGAGCAGGGCATAACAATTCCTTGGGGACCTTTGGCGGCACGGACGGCCGCCCCGTCCCGCGGGATTGTGGGCGGACGCACTCAGTGGGCGGTTCGAGGACGGCGCCGTCGCGAAAGAAGGCGGAGCCACCAACTGGTACGGGTTGGGGTCGACGTTCCAGGACCCTTCCGGTGGACCCCTTCGAGGTCGAGCTCGCTCATACTTCGTAGATGCATGGGATCGGTCGGGGTCCCTGATCCAGCTGCGTTCATCGGAAGGGAGAAGGGACCCCACGGTATTGCTCCGAGCGCACGGGAAGCACTCACTACCGGTGCTTGCCTTGTGTTCATCTCGCTTGGATCGAGTACGCGCGGCCCTTCCACGCAAGAGGGCGACGCCGAAGTCCGTTGACGAGAGAGGTCGCCATCAGCACCACATAGAACCCCACCGCAACCGGAAACAGAAGTCCATCGACGGCCCGGCCGCGGATCGCGTGGGCGAAGATCGCATGCTTCCCGAACAGCGCGATCCAGAGGACCGCTCCGAGCACCGTCCATAGTGCGGAATGCCAGAGGATCCCAGCGGGCAGTAGAGCGAGAGGGAGCCAGAAGAGCCCGACGAGACCCACGAGGAAGCCGAGCTGACGGGCCGCCGAGAACTGCGTGTCGTGAGCGTTCTTCAACAATCCCTCGAACATCTCCCGACGGTCCCGGTACATCCGGGTGGAGAGCAGCTCGGGGGCCCAGCCCAGGCGCGATCGAAGGCCGGCGGCCCGGAACTCCCGGGCGAGCTGGACATCCTCCAGGACGACCCCCCGTATCCGCTCATGGCCACCCACCGCGTCGTACGCGGCCCGGCGGACGATGTAGAACTGCCCGTTCGCCATGGCGGCGCGGGAGGAGTCCCGATTGACCGAGGACGCCCGGAAGTAGGTGAGGATCATCTGGACCGTGAACGGGAGCACGACGCGTTCCCAGAACCCCACCATCTCGATGCGGGGAGTGAGCGATGTGAGGTCCGCCTTCTCCTCCTGGGCCCAGGCCAACGCGGACGAGATCGCTCGCGGAGAGTACCGCATGTCGGCATCGGTGAACAGGAGATACTCCCCCGAGGCGGCCTTCGCGCCGAGGTGGCAGGCCCAGTTCTTTCCGACCCACCCGGGGGGAAGGGGAGGTTCGTCTATCAGACGGACCCTCAGAGCCCTGGCGAGCGCGACCTCCCGTGTCCGGTCGGTGGACCCGCCGTCGACGACGAGGATCTCCTCGGGGCGGAACTCCTGGGCGAGAAGGTCATCCAGGCAGCCCCCGAGGTCGGTTTCCTCGTTCCGCGCGGCGATGATCACGCTCAGGCGAGGCACTCCACGCAGCCGGTCAGAGACCTCAGGCCCTACGGATGGCATCCGTCGCGCCAAGAGCAGCGCGGCGCCATGGAACAGGAGCACGAACACCACGGCGGCGAGCAGGAGGAGGGTCAGCCAGACATCCATTCGTGCGTGTGCCCACGTGTGTCGCTATTAAGATAGGGTCGGTAGAGGGGCTCGCGCGGACACATGGCGACCGTTGATGACCATCCGCGGATCCGCCCGGGAGTCCTCGAGGATCGTCTCTACCAGGAGCACATCGCCACGACGGCCTTGGCGCACAACACGCTCGTCGTCCTGCCGACCGGCCTTGGCAAGACGGCGGTGGCGCTCCGCGTGATGGCGGAGTATCTGCGCCGGTACCCGGACCGATCTGTGCTCCTGATGGCCCCCACCCGCCCTCTCGTGGTCCAGCATGGTCGGAGTGTCACCGGGACCCTCTTGGCCCCTCCCCCGGTCGTTCTTACCGGGACGGTCACCCCCGAGCGTCGGGCCGAGGGCCGCGGGAGTGCCGGCATCGTCGTGGCCACGCCGCAGGTCATCGAGAACGACCTCCGGAACGGGACGCTCGATCTCTCGACGTACTCGCTCATCGTGTTCGACGAGGCCCACCGAGCGGCGGGCGATTATCCGTACGTGGCGATCGGGCGGGCCAACCGGCAGGGAGGCTCGGCCCGGGTGCTCGCGATGACCGCCTCCCCCGGGTCATCGATCGATCGCATCCGGGAGGTCTGGGAGAATCTCGGGATCGAGCGCTTCGAGTACCGGACGCTCGAGGATCCCGACGTGAATCCCTACACGCATGGGATCGGGGTGGATACGGTCGAGGTCCCGATGCCCGCCGAGGTCCGCCATCTGGCGATCCGTCTCAAGGGGACCGCGGCCCGACAGTTCGAGATCCTCCAGCGGCACCATCTGCTCCCCGCCGGCGACGCGTCACGGCGGGATCTGTTGCGGGTGGGAGATCGCCTGCACCAGGAGGTGGCCCAGTTCCGTCGCGACGGCCAGACCGCCCCGGCCGGGCTCTGGAGCTCGATCACGGCCCAGTCCGTTGCGATGAAGGCCTTGCATGCCACCGAGCTCATCGAATCTCAAGGGGTCGAGGCGCTCCGGGGGTTCCTCGCTAGACAGACGCCGGCAAAGGGCGGTCGCCTGACCCCCGCCCAACGGGTCTTCTTGAACGACCCGGACGTGGTGGCGGTGCGGAGCCTCCTGGGGTCGATGGACCTGGAGCATCCCAAGATCGCCAAGACCGTCGAGCTCGTCAAACAGGAGATCGCGGCGAATCCTCTTGGTCGCGTCATCGTTTTCACGCAGTATCGCCAGACCGCGGAGGTCGTCGTCCAGGAGCTCAATCGGGACGGCGACGGGAAGATCCGATCGGCTCGCTTCGTGGGCCAGGCCTCCCACGGCGCGGACGAAGGGATGAGCCAGAAGGACCAGATCCAGCTCCTGGACTCGTTCCGCCTCGGAGCGATCAACTGTATCGTTGCGACCTCCGTGGGAGAGGAGGGCCTCGACATCCCTTCGACCGACCTCGTGATCTTCTACGAGCCGATCCCGGACGTCATCCGGACCATCCAGCGACGGGGGCGGACGGGGCGGGCCCACACCGGACGGGTCGTCGTCCTCATCGCGGAGGGAACGCGGGACGTCGGCCTCGCCCATGTCGCTCGGAGCCGGGAGCGCAAGATGCACGAGATGCTCGAGCGCGTCGAGACCGAGTCGGCGAAAGGTGAACTGGCCCGTGCTCCGCGCCGCGCGGTCCAGCACTCTCTCCGTGAGTTCGGCGGGTAGACGGGGACCGGGAGGTCTACCGACCGGTGCTCCCGAAACCCCCGGCCCGGTCCCCGCGCACGCCGACCCGGCCCATCCGGAACGCGGTGGGGATCTCTTCGACCAACCTCAACTGGCCGATGCGGTCCCCCGCGCTGACGAGGTAGGATCCTCGGAGCAGGTAGGTCAGAGGTACCTTCACCTCCCCGGCATAGTCCCGGTCGATCGTGCCCGGGGCGTTCACCATGACGACCCCGCGCGTGGAGAGCCCGCTCCGCGGTCTCACCTCCAAGAACGTCCCTGAGGGGGCTCGCAGTTTCAGCCCCGTTCGGACGAGCGTCACCTGGCCCGATCGAAGACGGACGCTCTCGCCGGAATAAAGATCGAAGCAGGCCGACTCTCGGGTCGCCTTCTTGGGGAGCGGAACGTCGGGAACATCCCCGAGGCGCTCCACGATCACGCGACGGGGCGAGCGCGCCATGCGCGAGAGGCAGTGGCCCTGAAACTTGTACCTTTCGCGGGCCCGGGCTCGGGCGACCGGACGATCACCCGACCGCTTCGGTGTGCGGATGCCGGTGCCCCGTGCTGCCCTTCGCGATCTTGGGCGTTCCGATCAGGTAGTCCCCGTAGAGGATCCCCTTCACCCCGCGGATATCCTCGGCGGCCTGTTCGACCTCGGTCCGCCGGCCTTTGAGCGTCAGCACCTCGAGGCAGGCGTCCCCCTTCATGTGGAAGTGCGTGGACGATTGGATATGATCCCCCCAACGATGCTGGGCCAACGTGAGCCGGCGGAGGACGTTCGGCGCGGTATGACGGTACATCACCATAATGGTCCCGACGGCGTCGGCATCGGGGTCCGTGAACTCCTGCTCGGACAGTTCCTTGCGCACCAAGAAACGGATGGCGTCGGATCGGCTCTGGGAGTTCCGATGTTGGACCCATCGATCGAGCGAGGCCAATAGGTCCGGCTCCATCGAGACACCGAGCCGGACGACCCCCTTCGCCATGGCGGTAGCAGTTGGACCAAGGCTAAGAGAATTTCCCGGCTCGAAGCTGGCCCTTACTGCTGACCGAGTGTGGGAGCACCGGTCAAAGGGTGATCGACGGGAATGGATCCGAGGTTCGTCGGAAGCGTCGGGCTGAACATCGTGTCGGGGTAGGCCCCAGCGGCCGCACCGGTCTCACCCGGTGCGCTTTCCGCCTCCGCAACTGCATCCCGATCACTCGGGGGTTTCGCGAACCCGATCTCCTCGTAGCGCTTCAGCTTGTAGATCAGCATGGCAATGAGCCACGTGCCAATGAAGAGGGCTACGATCCCGATCCCGACGTACCCCCATACGTCGATGCCGTACGGGCCGGAAGCGTTGTTGAGCCAGTTCATGGTGGTCCAGAAGCCGAAAGGACCTCCCGAAAGCCCGAACTCGCCGGCCACGACCCCCAGGATCTCGATCGTCCCCACGATGAACGCGACCAGGACGGAGATCAGGGTCAACGTGAGATTGTAGAAGACCTTACGGATCGGCTTGGCGAAGGCCCATCCGTAGGCGTACCGCATGCTGAGCCCGTCGGAGGTGTCCGTGAGCACCATCCCGCACGCGAACAGGAACGGGAGCAGGAGCACGGCCCACAGCGGGAAGCCGACGGCCGCGGTCCCGACCGTCACGGTGATGGCGATGAGCGTGACCTCGGTCGCGGTGTCAAATCCAAGCCCAAAGAGGACCCCGACGGGATAGATCTGCCACGGCTCGTTGACGAACTTGAAGAGCCAGTTGAAGTAGCGGTTCATGAAACCGCGGTTGTTCAACTGCGCTTCCAGCCTCTCGTTGTCGAGCGAGCCGGCCCTCAACTGACGGAAGATCAGGTAGACCTCCCAGAAGATCAGCAGATTGATGAGCGCGATAACGTACAGAAAGCCGCCGGAGATCGCGGTCCCCACGATCGCTCCGACCGACGCGAATGTGGGGTACGTACTGAGGATGAACCGGGCCGCCACCACGAGACCCACGAGCATTCCCATCACGATCGTGGAATGTCCGAGGGAGAACCACGTCCCGACCGTGTAGGGCTTCTTTCCCTGCTGGAGCAGCTTTCGAGTGGTGTTGTCGATCGCGCAGATGTGATCGGCGTCGACCCCGTGACGCAGGCCGAGCGTGTAGGAGAGGATCGCGAGGCCGATGAACACACCGTAGGTCCGCCCGATCAGGAAGGTGGCCAGCAGGCCCAGGACCGTGCACGTGATCACCACGCCGTAGATGATGGCCGCGCCCCTCTTTTCCGACGGGGCGAGCACGTAGGGATTCTCATGAGCAACCGACACGCTCGAGGTTGCGCTGGCGCTCGCCACGAGGGGGGCGAGGGCGTTCCGCCATATAACAATGTGTCGTCTTCGTAAAACGTAACACTCCCCGATCGAGCGCGACAGACGCGGTCGCGATGCCGATCCACCGACGGATCTTCGCGCGGGCCCTCGGCGTGATCAGGGGGTCCGGCCGATCTCGCTCTCCTCCGAGGCGAGGTACCGGGCGACCAAGTGCCCCTCCGCCCGCCGCAGCATCTTCCCGAGCGCCGGCGGACTTTGGCCGGTCGTGCGAGCCAAGCGAGTCAGGGTGATCTTGCGCGGGATCGAATAATACCCCAGCGCCCACGACCGGGCGAGGACCGAGCGTTGTTTTTGGGTCAAGGGGACGACGCCGGGGTCACCAACGTACGGATGGGCCGAGGCCCGCAGGACCCGGAACGGCATCTCCTCCCGGGTCATCCGGGCCACCACTCGACGCAGGGACGACTCCTCGCCGTGGAAGGTGGCGACGACCTTCTCGTGGGAAAGGAGGAAAGGCGCCGTCGGCGTGATCTGACCCTCGGAGAGCGTGAACAAGCTACGGAGCCAGGGCGGGTTGCGTTGACGCACCAGAACGATGTAATCGCGGCTACGCGGGCGACGTTCGATCACCTCGAAGCGCTCGAGACCGTAGAGCCTTCGGATGCGTCGGGACTCGCGTTCGAGCTCCTCGGTCGAACGTAGCGCCCCCCGACGTCGGATCCGCAGGAGCTGGAGCCGCCACCCTCGTTCGAGCCGGAGGGTCTCGAGCAGCTCGACCTCTTCGTACTGCTCGAAGAAACGCTCCGGGATGACGCCTAGGAGGACCAGGTCGGTGGTCGCGAACTCGAACGTCACGGTCTGCATCGGAACTCAACGGAGCAGGACGTCGGGTTCGCATATGAACCTCGCTCCGGGTCGACCTTCGGTTAAATAGCGCCACCCGCTCGCCCGGACCCTATGCCTTTCCGGTCGCTCGGGGAGTTCCTCACGCACCTCGAGGAACGGAACGATCTCGTTCGGATCTCGACGCCGGTGGATCGGGACCTCGAGATCACCGAGATCACGCAACGCGTCGTGCGGAACGACGGTCCCGCGCTCTTGTTCGAATCGGTCAAGGATCAGTCGATGCCCGTCGCCATGAACGTGCTCGGGTCCCCCCGGCGGATCGCGGCCGCGCTGGGGGCCGATTCCCTGGACGTCCCGATGGAGCGGATCTCGAAGCTCACCCGGCTGAAGCCCCCCGCAGGGATCGTCGGCGCGCTCAAGGACCTCTCTGGTACCTTGGAGCTACTGGACATCGTTCGCTCCCTTGCTCCGAAGCGCGTTCGGAGCGGGCCCTGCCAGGAGGTCGAGGAGGCCAACGTCGACCTGAATCGACTGCCAATCCTACGATGCTGGCCCAAGGACGGCGGACGTACCATCACCTTCCCGATCGTCGTCACGAAGGACCCCGAGTCCGGCGAGGCGCATACGGGGATCTACCGCTTGCAACAGTACGGCCCCGACACTCTCGGGATGCATTTCCAGATACATCGGATCGGGGCGAACAACTACCGGAAATGGGTCGCACGGGGCGAACGGATGCCTCTCGCCGCCGTGATCGGGGCCGAGCCCGCTACACTTCTCTCCGGGCTCGCTCCGGTTCCGGAAGGGATCTCGAACTTCGTCTTCGCCGGTTTCGCCCGAGGGGAGCCGATCGAGCTCGTCAAGGCCCGGACGATCGACCTGGAGGTCCCCGCCCAGGCCGAGATCATCCTCGAGGGGTACGTCGACCCGACGGAACGCCAGTTCGAGGGTCCGTTCGGGGATCACACCGGCTACTACTCGGCCCCGGAACCGTTCCCGGTGTTCCACGTGACCCACATCACGCACCGCAAGGACCCGATCTACCTCAGCACCGTCACGGGGAAACCCCCGACGGAGGACGCGGTCCTGGGCAAGGCGATCGAGCGCCTCTTCCTGCCCGTGATCCGGCTCGTGCTGCCCGAGCTCGTCGACATGAACCTCCCGATGGAGGGGCTGTTCATCAACGTCGCGATCGTGGCGGTCCGCAAGCTCTACCCGGGCCACCCGCGCAAGGTGATGCACGCGCTCTGGGGCCTCGGCCAGATGATGTTCGTTCGCTACATCATCGTGGTCGACGCCGACGTGAACGTCCATGACCTCTCCGAGGTCCTCTACCGGGTGGGACTCCAGGCGGATCCGGAACGGGACATCGAGCTCTCCCGGGGACCGGTGGACCAGCTCTCGATCTCGAACCCGGTGCCGAACTTCGGGGGCAAGATCGGTATCGATGCGACACGCAAGGGACCGGAGGACGGGTTCCCCCGGCCGTGGCCGGAGGAGATCCGGATGGACCCGAACGTGGTGGAACGGGTGGATGCGCTCCTCGCCCAGAACGCGGAGCTGGGTCGTAGGGTCGGCCGCTCGGGCCCGTGATCGGGCCGGCGGCCGCTCCGCCTCCATGGAAAGAGCTCGGCCGGTTCGTCGAGATCCAGAACCTCGGGCTCAACCTTCCCTTCGCCTTCGCGTTCCTCTGGGTCGCCGCGCAGGGCCTTCCCAGTCTGCGCACGATCCTCCTGGTCGCCGTCGCGTTCTTGGCGGCCCGGAACGCCGGTCACGGGTTCAATCGCTACGCCGACCGCTTCTGGGACGCGCAAACACCGAGGACCCGCGCTCGACCGCTCGTTCTGAGCCGCTCCGCCACAGCCTTCACGCTCGCCTTCGTCGCCGCCAACTCGGCCATCCTGATCGTGGCGGCCTACTTCCTGAACCCACTCGCGCTCGTTCTGGCCCCCGTGGCCCTCCTTCTGATCTTCGCCTACAGCTATACGAAGCGGGTCACCAGCCTCACGACGGCGTTCCTGGGGCTGGTCGAGGCCATCACTCCCGCGGCCGCCTTCGTCGCGGTCACCGGGACCCTGCCGCTCCCGGCCTGGATCGCGATCGGGGCGATGCTGCTCTGGGGGACCGCCTTCGAGATGATCCACAGCCTGGGCGACATCGAGTCAGACCGTCGTCTCGGGCTGTACTCCCTCCCGGCCCGGTTCGGCCGGACCCGGACCCTTCGGACGATCCCGATCGTGCACGGTCTTGCGCTCGCCTTGTTCGGACTCTTCGGTTGGGCGGCCCACCTCTCGTCCCCCTACTACCTGGGGATCGCCGCCATGGTGGCCGTCACGGCCTGGACCGATGTGACCCTCCTGCGGGCCCCGGAGGCCCCCCGAGGACCGTTCCGTCGACACTTCCTGTTGGGGGCCATCTTCTTCGTCGGGACGACGATCGCGGTGTTCCTTCCCTTCACTATTTGACGGGATAACGGGTCAACGCTCGACCTCGAAGGTCGATTTCCTGTCGAACGCGCTATCAAGCTTACGATTTCGGTCGGGGCAATGGCTAATGAGGAGTGGGGCGCTGGTGGAACGCGATTATGCCGCAAGTGATGATCGGCCTATCGGCCCGGGACTACCGTACCACGAACGAGGTCTGGCGGCTCGCCAAACGTCACCTCAACCCGGTCGTTCGGCGCCGGATCGGGTGGCGAGGGCGCTCCAGCTTCCTGCGCCAGCTCATCCTCTACGGGTTCGAGCAGGCGAGCGAGAACCCGGGGGACTTCCTGCGTCAGGTCCGCGAGATCCACGACCCGATGTTCGGCCGCCGCGGCCGATCGGAGGCCGGCGCCGAGCGACGGGAGCAGATGGTCACCAAGTGGGAGACCTTCTTCCCCGGCCCTCCGGCCGGTGGCCGACGGGGCCGAAAGTCGGGGGCGGCGAAGGAATCCGCCTCGACGTAAGGGCCGAAAGAGCCATCCCCCGCATCGGTTCGGCCCTCAGGGAACCCGCTTGGGACGGCTCGCGGAACGGCTGGACGGATCGGCGATACTAGGGCCGGGGACGATCGGGACCCTCGGTCTCAGCGTCCCCGCGCTCCTGTACAGTGCCTCCACGCTGCCCGCTCCCGCGGGGGCGATCGAGCTCCGTCCGGGTGACCCTCCGGCTCCCTCCGGGCGTCGTCGATTGACCTTGGTGGGCCCCGCCGACCGGGTAGAGCTCGACTTTTCGATCCCCGCCCCCGAGATCTCCGGACTTCCGGGTCTTGCGGCGAAGGTCGGCGAGAAGGTGTGGATGGTCCACTGGCCGCTCACGCCGGACGAGTGGGGCGCCCTCCGGGAGGCCACGCCGGACCTCATCGCGCTCTCCAACGCGCGTCAGCTGCTACGGGAAGGAGAACCGCTCGTCCGCGCGCTGGCCGAGATTCGCGACCATGTCGGCGCCCGCCCGCTCCTATGGCTCCCGAGGGTCGCGCTCCCCCACCGGGTCGCGCTGTTGGTGTATCTCGGGGCCGATGTCCTCGACACGACCGAGTCGCTCTGGCTCGCGAGCGAGGGGGCGTTCCTGGACGCCACGTTCGGCGTTTCCCCCTCGGGGACGGACGGTCCCCGTCCGCCCTGCGCCTGTGCCTCGTGCCGAGAGGGTCCCGGCGGATCCCTCGCCGGACACGCGGTGTGGGCCCTCGCGGACGAGCTCGAACGGGTCCGGGCCGCCGCCCGGACGGGAAGTCTTCGCGAGCTGGTGGAGATACGTCTCACGAGCGAACCGTTGATGTCCGAGCTCCTTCGGTATGCGGATCGTTGGCTCGGACCACTGCTCGAAGAGCGGGCGCCGGTCGTCGGAACGCGGACCCGGAACTACGTGCTCGCGGAGTCGTTCCGTCGGGCCGAGGTGGTCCGGTTCCGGCGTCGCTACCTCGAGCGGTATCGTCCTCCTCCGAGCAAGAAGGTCCTCCTCCTCGTTCCGTGCTCCAAGACCAAGCCGTACCGGCACTCGCCCAGCCATCGGAGGTTCGTGCGTTCCTTCGAGGACCTGCGGGGGGCGGAACGGGTCCACGTCGTCTCGGTGACGTCTCCGCTCGGCGTTGTGCCACGAGAGCTCGAGGATGTGTATCCCTGCCGGCACTACGACATCCCCGTCACGGGGGAATGGAGCGAGCCCGAGCGCACGAGCGTTCTCGAAGCGGTCGCCCATCTCCACCGGACCGGTCAGTACTCGTCGGTCGTGTACCATCTCGATCCTGAGGAGTATGCCTTCCTTCGCGGAACGACCGAGGAGAGGGCCGTGTGGTCCCAGACCGGGGACCGCGGAGGCTCGCCCGAGAACCTGGCGTCCCTTCGCGCTCACATCGAGGCCGCCCTATCGGACCTTCCTTCGGTCGCGGGCGGACCTCTGACCGTCGTGAAGGAAGGGCTCCATGAAATCGCCGCGTTCCAGTTCGGCCGGGCCGCGGCTGATCTGCTCTTCGCTCCACCGGTACGTCTCGCCGGCCGGCCCTGGTTCCAGCGGTTAACGGATGGCCGACGCACCGACCTCGCGACCTGGCGAGAGGAGCGGGGACTGTTCCACCTGACCGTGGCGGGTGGGCTGCGGATGCTCCCCGCGCATGCGCTGGAGGTCGTGGTCGAACCCGGTGTCGAGCTCCAAGGGGACCTGTTCGGCCCCGGTGTGGTCTCCGCGGACCCGCTCATCCGGGTCGGTGACGCGGTCCTCGTGACACGGGAGGCTGCCCTGGTGGGCGTCGGCGAGGCCGTGCTGCCGGGCCGTCTCATGTCCGACCTGCATCGCGGGCTGGCCGTGAAGGTCCGTCACCGATCCCACCGGACGTCCAGCGCACCGACAGTTGATTCATAGGGCGGGTGCTGGCGTCACCAGGGCCGGTAGTCT
>JBARHO010000215.1:0-1826 GCA_049799275.1 Thermoplasmata archaeon | reverse complement strand
TGATGCTGGGGGGGAGGGGCTGGGTTCTTCACTGGAATGGGAACGAACTCGCCCGGGCGCCACCGCTGAGGCTGATGCAGGATCGCGATATCTCGCAGGAAGAGGTCCGCGTGACCGCACGCCCGACAGATGCGCGCGCCCATCCCGATCTCTCCGCGCGGCCGGACGGAGAGGCTGCCCGAACCGGTCATGCCGGTGCGCAGATCATTGGCCCAAACAAAGTCGCTCGCGCCGCAGTTGCTGCACGTAGGGGCCACGTTCGATGCACCCGGCAAGCCGTTCTACTAGGTTCTGGGATTAGAAGCTTACGCCCGCACGGCGGTGACCCGGGAGACCGGGCGACGGAAAGCCCCATGTATCGATCACCGTTCCTCGAGCGGCATGTCGCCCGTCGCACTTCCACGGATCACTGTCGCCGTCGATGGATCGCGCAACGCGGATGTGGCGCTGGCGTTCGCGGTGGACCTGGCCCGACGGTACCAGAGCGCGCTCACGATCATCGCGGTGGCCCCGCTCACGCCCGTCCTCGTCAGTTCCGGGGAACCATGGGTCCCGACCGAGGTCCCGGAGGGGGAGAACCAGCACTATCGGGGTATCGTGGAGAGATCCGTCAAACAGGCCGAGCAGGCCGGGGTGACCCCGGTGAGCGGGATCTGCCTCAACGGCGTGATCGTCGACGAGATCATCGGTCACACCGAGCGCCATCCCACCGATCTCCTCGTCCTCGGTTCCCGGGGCCTCTCGGCGGCGAAGCGCCTCCTGCTGGGTTCGGTCTCGGACGCGGTCACGCACCACGTGAAGTGCCCCGTCCTGTTGGTCCGCGCGAACGAGGTCGGGCCGGCCAGGGCTAGTTCGGCATCTCGCGGATGATCACGCGAGTGGGCACCGGGAGCTTGTGCGAGGCCTTCCGGAGGGCCTCCTTGGCGTCCTCGATGTGCGCGCCCGTCGTATAGACGCTGATGAGCTCCATACCGATCTGAGACCGCACCGCATGCGAGACCGGCTTACCGAAGGCGCCGCGCATCCCGTCGGAGATACGGTCGGCCCCGGCACCCATGGCCATCTTGTGCTCGCGCAGGATCTGGTGCGGATATCGACGGACCTTGAGGTGGTAGGCGTTCGGGGCCTGGCGTTCGAGGACCCGTACCGCGCTGATGCGGGCCGCCTCGAGCGCGATGTCCCGTACCTGCGCGGCCTCCTCGGCGCCCAATGACAGGATGAACGGGAATCGCTCCTTGAGATTGCCCGTATCGAACTGGGTGACCCGGCAGGTCGGGATCCCTCCCATGTACTCCTGACGGGTGTACGCCTGGCCTTCGATCTCGCGATACATCCGGCTAGGCTTTCGCGTCATGAGCGGCGGCCGACCCGGCTATCGAGTAAAAGCCTTTCCGTGGGGAGGGCCGGCACCCGCCGGGCGAAAGCTCCCCCCGCGGCGGTGGGTAGCTCCACGACGCGCACGTTACGCCGTTGCAGGGCCCGCACGACCCGGGTGCGACCGCGTGCGTTGCGCGGGACCGCGAAAAAGCTCCGGCCGAACATGGCCTGGCTCGCCGCCACCGAATCGCTGCGGAGCGAGCGGATCAATCGATGGAGGCCCTGGGAACCGAGACCGAGCGCGTCACCGAACGTTTCCGACTCCTTCAGGAAGCGCGAGGGCGACGGTCGTCGGAAGAGCCGCTCGAGCCCCGGGGTCCCCGTGATGCGGACCCGGTCGAGGAAGCGTGAGGAAGCGAGCAGCTTCGGCGAGGAGAGGGGAGCACCGATGGTTCCCACGAAGCACGACAGTGGGAACGGCCGGTGCTCGACCTGGCCGTGAGGTGGGA
>JBARHO010000214.1:0-18475 GCA_049799275.1 Thermoplasmata archaeon | reverse complement strand
CCGACACTTGCGACTTGGACCTGCGCCGTGAGGAGGCGCTCCCACGTCGCCTGTGGGGATGGCTTATTGGACGGGTAGTTCTCGCCCCTTCGATCCGTTCGCGGATCATGGGATCGTGGTGAGCGGGAAGGGCGGGTCGAGCCGTCGCCTCAAGGTCAGCGCCGAGCCGATCGAGCTCGCCAACGTCGCCGGCCGCACGTTATTCCCGTCGCCCATTCAGGGGGCGTGGTTGCCGTTCGAGCGGTTCGCGGAGTCCCGCAGCTCGGAGCGCAACGACTCTACGCTCCACTCCCATAGCTCCCAAGAGGTGCTCACCTACGTTCTGGACGGAACGGTGGACTCGGAGGAGGAGGGAGGGATCCACACCACCCTGCCGGCCGGTTGGGTCGATGTTCTGCTCGCGCAGAAGGAGCGTCAGCATGAGCTGGCCTCGGCCGATGGCGCTCCGGCTCGCTGGCTCTCGGTCGTTCTCCGACTCCCGCCCCGAGCTTTGGGCGAGGAGCCATTCCTTCACCGCCCGGAGGCCTGTCGCTCAGAGTCGCCGGCCCCGGGGGTGAGCCTCACCGTCGTCCGTTCTCCGGGTCCCCAGAACCCGTCCGGTCTCGAGCTCGTCGACCTTCGGTTCGGCGGCATCGTGTCCTGGGAACGTCGGATCCCCGCCGGGCACCGCGGACTGGCGTACGTGCTCGACGGGGACGGGGCGATCGATGGCGATGTCGTTTCCGCCGGCGTCGGGATCCTGGTCGAGAACGTGACCCAGTTCACGCTTCGCAGTTCTCGGGGCTTTCGGGTCGTTTTGGCCTCAGCGCCGTACGCCTCGTCGTAAGCGGACGGACCCGGTGGCCCTCCCTCTCGATCCGGGGCGGCCCATCACGAACGGGACGGCACGGAGGAGGGCCCGGAGGCTCTCCGAGCCGCGGGGCCCGGGGACTCCACGGGTGCGGCCGCGGCGGCGTAGCGGGGCGGAGGGTTCGCCGCGCGTGCCAGGCGTCCGAGCACCGCCGCGGTGTCACGGATGTTCGTCAACGCCATCGCCCGGCTCGCCGAGGGTGGGATCGCGATAAAGTCCTTCGAACGGAACCCCGCGCTCTTGGCCAGGAGCTCCGGGGCAGTGAGACGCCCTACGGTCCGCTCCTCTCCCGCCACCATCGCGGCGAGGCGACCATCGTTCTGGATACGCACCATCGCGCTGGCCAACGAGGGGTTCACCACCCGCCAATTGACGAGCCGGTTCCGGACCTCCTCGAAGGCCACGGGGCCCTGCCGGCCGATCTCGGGCTCGGACGGGTCGGGGACCGGGGACATCCGGCCCCCGGAACGATCAATGGTGCTCAGGAACGAGCGCCCGGCGGACTCGACGGCGGCCCGGCACATGAGGATGGCCGCCAGAGGGGCGTTCTGTTCGTAGTCGATGACCGCCTCGCGGAGCAGGAGCATCGCCTCGTGGACCGGGGAACGGGTCTGATTGAACCCCTCTCCCACCTCTCGGACTAGCGCGGTCCATATCGCGGATGCGCTCCGGTCCTTCGTCCCCTCGACCATGTGTCATCCGACCCGATGCCCCGTTCGGCGTTCGCGCGACGCGATCCCGGCACGTCCCCTGACCTCTCGGCTCATCGGCGCAGGGGGGAACCCTCACGATGCATCGAGCGGACATCGGATGTCCCAGTATATGAGGCCGTGCGTCGGGGACCGGCAGCTCGACCGTACCTTCGCAGGATCTTCGGCGGGTCAAGACCTTCTTCTCGTTCCTTTGGCCGGTTCCGAGGGCCCAGGACCGAACGCGGCGTTCCATTCGGCGACCAGGGCGTCCCTCCGAGGCTTGTATACTTCCTCGTAGAACTGGTGACCCGAGCGTAACGTACCCGCATCATACGAGCGGACGATCTTGAGGCACTCGTTCCACGCTTTCTCGAAGTTCGCGTCCCCGCCGAACCTCCCGCCGATCTGCCGTTCGAAATCCGCCCGGGTCTGGGTCTTGCCGCCGATCGTGAAGTAGAGCCCCGGGCTCTCCTCATCTCGGTACGCCTTCTCGTCCCCGAGGAAGTACTCGCCCTTCAGTTCCGCGTGGGTCGCTGTCGGGGCGCCGGGCTCGCCCTTCGAGCCCGAGCCCCGGAAGCCCCTTTTCGCCGCGGCGAAGAAGATGGCGCGATTCAGGCCCCAGGAATAGGCCGAGCCGGTCTCGAGCCCCAACTGTTCGGCACGGGCCGCCTGCAACATCGCCATCGCGATGAATCGGGAGAACCCTCGCTTCGGGGACGGCGGCATCAGCCTTCGGACCTCGGGGATGCTCGGATGTACGGCTCGACCGGTTCCGAGCGCCACGTCCGGAGCGGAAGTCGGCCCTTAGCATTTGCCCCGATCGACGGGACCGGACTTCCTATTTGCGGGGCCCGCGAGATGGGTCCGCAAAGGGGGACCGAGTTGGCGATACCTCTCCCGGGGCCTATCGGGTCCGCGCACACGTCCAAGCCTATCGCGCACTAAGAGGGTGAACTCGGATCCGGCTCGACCCCCATCTGGGCGAGCTCCCTCTCTAACCCCGACGCGTCCTCGAACCGGATCGTCCGCATCCCCAAGTGGCGGGCCGGAACGAGGTTCTCTTCCCGGTCATCGATGAACACACACGAAGGGGGTGGCTCCTGGAGCATCTGGACGACCTGACGGTACGCCAGCGGTTCCGGCTTCCGGAGACCGGTGTAGCAGGAACTGAAGAACACAGAGAAGATCTCGGCGAGCCCGAAGGTCCCGATCCGATATTCGTTGAACTCCTGACCTTCGTTGTTCAGGACCGCCATCCGATATCGGTTCGTGCCGGAGTACTGGCGGGCCAGTTCGATCACCTCGGGATGCGGGCGGGAGCGTCGGTGGATAGCGGCTCGGAATGCCTCCTCCGTGAAAGGGCGCGGGGTGTAGAACACGGTGTCATGAAGGTACGAGCTCAGGGTCGTTCGACCCTTCTCATAACCGTCGAACACGGCCTCATGCCGTCGGTTCAGGTCGGCCAGGTCGAGTCCGAACTCTCCGGCGACCTCCGCACGCTCCTCGTGGTCCCACCCGTTCGTGAGCAGGACACCCCCCACGTCCCACACGAGGGTGGTGATCGATCCCATGGGGTGGGAGGAAGGCCCGTCGTGCTTTGCCTCTTGCCATCCTGAAGTGCGAACCGTCTCGCGTTCGAGCCTGCGGGCGTAGCGCCCGCGGCCGCCTTATGAGGCCGTGGGTCGCCCCGGGGAGCGGGTCACTCCGGTCCCCCACCAGAGCGTTCCTCCCGGCGGTGCATTGCTTCATCGCGGGGAGAAGTGACCACGACCGCCCGCACGGCACCGACCTCAAGGGCTTTGGCCGTCCCCCATCATGCCCCACCCATCCGTGGTACACTCCATGCGATCCTCGGGGACCCTCGCGGATCGGAAGGCGATCACCTTGGACCTCTGGTACACCTTGGTGTATCTGCCCCCCGCAGAACGGCTCCGCTATGAGCGACGCCGCCGACAGCTCTGGGCCGAGGCCCTCGAGGCAAGCGGTCTCTCCCGCACGCGTTCCCGCCTAGAGGCCCGGCGGGTCGACCGTGCCTGTCGGGCCGACGAGCTCTTGGGACACACCCCTCCGCTCGAACAGCGGGCCGAAGGGCTGGCGAAGGAGGTCTCGGCACCGTTGGATATTCCCGGCTTGATGGAGGATCTCGAGCAGGAGCTCCTCTCCGCGGGGGTCCGCCTCGCGCCGGGCCTTCCCGGCCCCTTGGAACGGTTCGGTGCCGCCGGGATTCGCCTGGGGATCATCTCCACTATCTCCCACGAGACCGCCAAGGCGACCCGGCGGCTGCTCGCGGAGCTCGCACTGGCCCCGCTGGTTTCGTCCATCGTGCTCTCCGCCGAGATCGAACGGGCCAAACCGGATCCCGAACCGTTCGAGAAGTGTCTGCGGGAGCTGTCCACCGCAGCGGCCGTCGCGGCGCATATCGGCGACCAGTTCTCCGATGTGCGGGGGGCGGTGGGGGTCGGTATGCAACCCGTGCTGTACTCCGGCCTCCAGCGATGGGCGCCTCCTCATGTCCGAGCGAATCATATCGAGGATCCGCACGCGGTCCCGTTGGCCGACTGGGCCCAGGCGCCGTCCCTCTTTGGGCTCGAGGGATGAACCATCGGTCTGCGCTCGCTCCGCCTGGGCGTGGGGGGGCACCGTCGCGGGTCCAGGAAGGAATCCAGCAAGACGCAATGGGGACCCGCCTACTCAAGAACTCGCGTTCCGACCCTGCATGGCGACCACCGATCACGGCAGCTCGCGAGTGGCCGGTCGGCCATCTTGGGGCAACCGGACGGGTGACTACCGTACCGCGGTCGGGACGGTGGGCATCGGGGTCACCGCCGTCGGGAGGACCCGTCGTCGGAGCGAGGATGTGATCTCGAGCAGCTCGAGACCTTTCGCCACCCCACGCGTGGCCTCCGAGAACTCGTGATCCCGGAAGAACGCCCGCACTTCCGCTTCGTGATCGATGCCGAGGATCGGTATGGCCGCCTCGAGGAAGGTACCGAGCAGGGGAGTGCCCACGGTCCTCCTCTCGAGCTCGGGAAGTTGCTCGGTGAGCCATCCCCAGACCATCTCGGAGGCGCCGCGGCCCTCGAGCGCCCCCAAGAGGATCCCGAGCGCATGGGAGGTCCGGGTGGTCGAGCTCATCGCGAGCTCGAGGGACCGTCGCACAAGGTCCGGCGACCGGAAGGCGCCGAGCGCCGCCGCGGTCTCGGCCGCGGCCGTGTCCGACGGGGCCTCCCGCAGGCGCACGACGAGCCGATCGAACGTACGGGCGTTGCCCGTGAGGGCCGCGGCAAGCGTCACGGCGGCGCGCATCGAAGGGTCGACCCGGTCCACCTCGCCGAAGAGCGGGGCGAGCTCGAGCGCGAACTCAGGATCACCGAGCACTCGCAAGAGGCCCAGTCGGTCGCGGAGCATCGCATCCGTGTCGGGCTCTCCGGGACGGGCCGACAGCGAGACATGGCGGATCTGTTCCTCGAAGAACGACCGATAGGTCCGAACGAACTCGGGGTGTTCCCCAAGGAACGGGAGGAGGAAGGCCAGGTTCTCCGCGATGTCCCGCGTTGTGACATATTCCCGCCGGGGGCTGGCGCGCCGAACGAGCTCGAGATAGTCGGGGAGCGCGAGGTCGCCCGAGAGCAGGAACGCGCTCGCATCGTTCGCGATCGCCCAGAGGTCGAGCGACGGAAGCTGGGCCAGGCGCGCGAGCAACCGGGAGTACAGGTCGCCCGAATAGTGGACGCGGAAGAAACCGGTCCGTTCGGGATTGATGCGCAGCGACGCGGGGTCGGCGACCGGGACCCGCAGCTCCTCGGACTCGAACAGGACGCGGGATACCTGGCCGTCCGCCTCGTACACCAGGGGGATCGGCCAAGGCGCCTCCTCGGGAGCGGGCCCGTGGAAGAGGAACCGACGCTGTTGGAGGACGAGCTCGCCCGCTTCGTGCCGCACCTCCACCACCGGATGACCGGGGCTGCGGATCCAGAGCGACAGGATCCGGGACACCGGCTCCTTGCTGACCTCCTCCAGGGCCTGCCAGAGGTCCTCGCCGCGCGCGTTACGGTACTGGAACCGCTTCAGGTACATCGCGAGCCCCTGGCGGAAGTTCTCTTCCCCGATGTAGGACTCGATCATCCGGAGCAGGCTCGCGCCCTTGCCGTACGAGATCTCGTCCGCGATCTGGGTGATCTCCTCCGGGGAACGGATCTCGACCTCGACCGGATGCGTCGATCCGAGCGCATCGCCGAAGAAGGCGAGACGGGTCCATCGAACGAAGAAGCTGGACCAGGCCTCCCGGTCGAAGCCGAGACGGTCGACGATCTTGGTGCCCGCGAACGTGGCGAAGCTCTCGTTGAGCCAGAAGTCGTTCCACCAGACCATCGTGACCAGGTTCCCGAACCACTGGTGGGCGATCTCGTGGGCGAGCGTGAGCAGGATGCTCTTGCGTTGGCGGACGCTCGTGGTCTCGTCGACCAGGAGCGAGCCCTCCGCGAACGCGATGGCGCCCCAGTTCTCCATGGCGCCGGCCCAGAACTCGGGGACCGCGATCAGATGGAGCTTCTTGAGCGGGTACGGCTCCTGATAGTACTCCTCGAAGCCCCGGACGATCGGTCCGGCATGATCCACCGCGAACTGTCCGTTGGAGCCCCGGCCCGGCGGCGCGGCCGAGATGATCTCCATGCTGTCGTAGATCCCCGTCAGGAGATCGAACGGGCCGATCCCGAGGTAGAGCAGGTACGTCGACATCCGCGGCGTCGGGGCAAAGACCCACGTCCGTCCCCCGGCGTGCTCCTCCACGGACTGCGGCGACGCGTTCGAGACCACGTCGACGTCGGCCCCCGTTCGGACCGTGAGACGGAAGATCGCCTTCTTGGTCGGCTCGTCGAGGCAGGGAAAGAACCGACGGCATCCCGTCGGGTACAGCATCGTGGTGAGGAGGTGTCGGTCCCCGAAGTCCGACACATAGAAGCCGGTCAGGATCCGACGGGGAAGATCGGCGGCGTAGGCCACCCGGAGCTCGGTCATCCCCTCCGGGATCGGCCCGACGATCAGCTTCTCGTGCGCCGGGTCGAGCTGGAACGGGACCGGTCGGTCGTCCGCCCAGACGTTCTCGATCGCGAGACCGACCGCATCCAACGCCACGGGCGACGCGGCGTTGGCAACGGCCATCCGGACATCCCCCCGGAACCGGCACTCGGCGTACCGAACATCCAGGTCGAGTCGATATTCCCGGACGTCCACCCTCGCAGGACACCGGCCCCCATTTTGAACTTGGTGCTCTCGAGGTGATCCCTCGGGTCACTCGTCCCAACGGAGCTCTCGGGACCACGTGGCGTACACCTTGGTCCCGGTGCCGAGGTCCGGCTCCGAGAGCGATCGACGCACCTCGATCCGCTCGTTGCCCGCCGTACGCAGGTGTACGATCTGATCGGTGCCCCCCGATCCCGAGGCGACGATCTCGACCTCCACCCCGGGAGCCTCCTTCGAGAGGATCATGTCCTTCGGGTGGACCCCGATGATCTGCCCGCGGTCCCGCAGGACGTTGTAGCCGAGGAACCGGGCGATCTCGGGCCCTTTCGGGTGGTCGTACACCTCCCGAGGGGTGCCCCGCTGGACGATCGAGCCGTGATCGATCAGGACGACACGGTCCCCCAGGAAGAGGCCCTCCTCCCGGTCGTGCGTGACGTGGATGGTCGTCATGTCGAAGGAACCCAGGGCCCGGCGGAAGTCGCTCCGGAGCTCGGTCCGTATCTGCGGGTCGACCGAGGCGAACGGCTCGTCGAGGAGCAGGAGCCTGGGTCGGGGCGCGAGGGAACGGGCGAGGGCGACGCGTTGTCGCTCGCCGCCCGAGAGCGCCTGAGGTGCCCGGTCGGCGAGCGCTCCGAGATGGAGCATCTGGAGCAGTCGCTCGATCCGGCCCTCGATCTCCTTCCCATCGAGCCGCTGGAGCTCGAGGCCGTACGCGATGTTCTCGTAGACGGATCGCTGCGGGAACAGAGCGGGTTCTTGGAAGAGCATCCCGATCCCCCGACGGTGGGTGGGGAGCTGGTCGATGCGCTCCCCGTCGAGCCAGATCCTACCGGAGGTCGGGGCCTCCAGACCGGCGAGGCAACGCAGGAAGGTCGTCTTGCCGCTCCCGTTCGGGCCCATGAGCACCAGGAACTCGCCGGCCCGGGTCTCCAGGGACACCTGATGCAGGACGGGGTTCCCATCCCAGGCCGCGGAGAGGTCCTCGATCCGCAGGAGCTCAGAGCTCGACACGGCGACCTCCGAACGTGATGCCCAGGAACGTGAGCACGCTCACGATCACGAGCAGGCCGGCGAGCGCGTCCGCCGGTGCCGCGAGCCGGACGCCCTGGAGCCGATAGATCTCGACGGGGAGCGTCGTGAACCGCGGGATGGCCAGGAAGTAGGTCGCCGTGAACTCGCCGAGGCTGAGCGCGAAGGCGAACAGGCCGGCCGTTATGAGCCCGCCCCGGACCTGGGGGACCTCCGTGTCCAGGTACGCCGGCCAGGGTCGGGACCCCAAGGTCTGGGCCGCCTCGCGGAACGTGGCGGGGACCCGGCTCAGCGCGACCACCAGGCTCTGGAGGGCGAACGGGAGGGCCAGGGTCGTCTGGCTCAGGATGATCAGGAGCCAGACCATCGACTCACCGCCGAGGATGGGCCGCCAGAACGACGCGAGGGCGAACGACAGCACGACGGGAGAGATGAGCAGTGGAAGGAACAGGACCAGTTGCAGGGAACGGGACGCGCCGGAGGATCGCCGACGTCCGTACCCGACCATGATCCCGAACAGGACCGCCAAGATGGTCGAGACGCTCGCGTACAGCAGCGTGTTCCCGAGGGCCCCGACCGTGGAGATCCCGAGCGTCCGAGCGATCGAGGGACCGAAGAGCTCCCCCCACGCGCTCCCGATCCCTGCGCCGGGGGAGGTCGCGCGGAACGACTGGAGCATCACGGCGCCCAACAGGGCCACCACGGCGGCGACCAACGCGATGCCGGCCAGAAGAACCGGCCATGCTCGGGGATCCTTCCACGGGATGGGATACGACCGGGTCGATGACCCTCCCCCGGCGGGCCGGAGACGCCCCCAGAGAAAGAGATAGATCGCGGTCGGTGGTACCATCAGAAGTACGAGCACGAACGCCAACGCGCTGGCCATCCCGGGGGAGAGCAGTTGCTGATCGAGGGCCCAGACCCATCCTTCGACAGTGTAGCAGGAGGCCCCACACATCAGGAGCGGGGCGGCGAACGCCAACGCGGAGAAGAGGAACGTGAGGAGGGCCCCGGCCCCCGCGCCCATGAGCGAGCGCGCCCCCCAGACGGTGCGGAACCGCGCGAACGGGCCGCCGCCCAGCGTCGCGACGGTGTCCTCCAGGACCGGGTCCGAGCTCTCGACCCCGATCGATGTGAGAAGGGCCACGATCGGAGCGTTGTAGAACACGTTCACGGTGACGATCCCACCGAGACCCCCCCCAAGCACCCGAAGCCCCGGAAGGACTCCGGACACCCAGCCCTGGGCGCCGAACAGGTCCTGGACCCCGAGCACGACCACCAGGCTGGGCAGGAGGAACGGGACAATCAGTACGGACCGCACGAAGGATCGCCCCCGCCAAGCGTAGCGTCCGATCAGTACTCCCAATGGATAACCGGCCCCGAGGGCGAAGAACGCGCTCAGCCCGCCTTGCAGGAACGAGTTCTGGATCGCATATCCGTTGAGAGCGTTGAACGGGACCCGGGCCAGTCCGGGCAGACCGCCGACGGCGACGACGCCCATGAGGAGCAAGAGCGCGGTCGGAAGGAGGGCGAAGAGTAGAACGAACCCCACGACGGGAAGGTACGGTAGCCAAGCACGAGCGCGCCCGCGGTTCACGCCGAGCACCCGCCGTGGGGGCAGCCATACTGATCGTAGATCTGCTGCCACTCCGGGAGCCAGCTCGTCGTGAGATCGGCCTGGATCGTCGACGGCGATACCCCATCGTTCAGCGCGTGGATCGACGATACGTTCAGCGTCCAGTTGTACGCGGGCGGCACCGGCACGGTCGCGTTCGCCGGGTATTCCCACTCATTGGTCGGGATCTCCGACTGCACGTTCCCACCGAGGAACCAGTCGATGAACTCCTGATCCAGCGTGAGGTGCTTGGTCCCGTTCACGATCCCGATCCCATAGACGGTCTTCCAGCCGTAGGCGGAGCCGTTCTGCGTCGAGACGGTACTGTTGTAGGCCCCGGGCGTCCCGGTGTAGGCCGCGTAGGCCGGGTCGGTGGAGTAGCTGACCACCATCGACGGGTTGTTCGGAGGGGTCGTGAACTCCGAAAAGGCGGTGGACCAGTCCGGGGCGACGGCCAGGTCGGGGTCGACCGTTTGCCACCAGGATCCCCAGTTCGATTGATGCAGGACCTGCTGGTAGAACTCGATCTCCCATAGGAGGAACTCCTCCCCCGTGATGTCCGTCTCGGGGTCCTCGATCAGGAGCTGCTTTGCCCAACTCGAGTTCCGGGCGAACTCGGGAAAGGCCGACGCGGCGACGGCCCCTTGCGTCGTCGAGAAGAAGCTCGGCGTGTAGTCGATCCCCAGGTAACCCCACTCGTAGGGGGTGGCCGCATGATCCGACGCGAGCTCGGTGACCAGATCGCTGGGGACGTTGGCCAGCTGAGGGGAAGCATAGGGGATGAGCAGATGGTCCGCGTCGGCCTGCTCCGTGGTGATCTCGTCGAGCCCCACCACCAGGTCCGCCCCCGGCGCATCCTTCTCTTCGAGCAGGGTGTTGACCAATGTCCCGGCAGGGCATTCGAGCTGGATCTGGACATGGTGAAGGCGTTCGAATGGCGCGAACACCAGATCGGTCACGTTCGCCGGAGGAGCGCAATTCCCTCCGAAGAGGCTCGTGTAGGTATAGATCGTGAGCTGAGTTGTACCCGGAGCCGGCAGCCTCTCCACGTACTCGAACGTACCGTACGCGGACAATGCCAGGATGAGGCCGATGCAGACCGCGATCATGCGGCGGCCCAATAGACCCGGCGTTCGTCGGTGACGTGATGCCCGCGCTAGATCGTCCGCTCCCATCTCGCTCCGCTTCCGTGCGGGCGGAGCTGGTACCTACGTCTGCGTCGCCTTCCCTCCGCGGGCATTGTCCCGAGCAGGTTCATGGGGTCGACGGGCGGGGCCGCCCGTCCTCTCAGCCGATACCAGCTCCCCCAGCGGTCCGGTCCATCCATTTGCGGACTATAGAGATTACTCACCCGCTCAGAAGGTCCCGGAGGCGACCCGGTCCGCCGACCGACGTAGAGAACGCCGCCGAGAAACCCCGCGGATCCGTGAGGAGCCGAGGTCCTTTGGGGCAGCCTCATATACCGCAACTCCGTTTGTATCCACACCGATGGCCGACGCGATGCAGCAGCTACGGTTCGGCACGGACCTGGTCAAGCGCGGCTTCGCTCGGATGACCCAGGGCGGCGTCATCATGGACGTCACCACCGCGGATCAGGCGGCCATCGCCGAAGAGGCCGGGGCGGTCGCCGTGATGGCGCTCGAGCGCGTCCCGGCGGACATTCGCGCCGCGGGCGGCGTGGCCCGGATGGCCGACCCCGCGAAGGTCAAGGAGATCCAGGACCGAGTGACGATCCCCGTGATGGCGAAGTGCCGCATCGGCCACACCTCTGAGGCGCGGATACTGGAGTCGCTCGGGGTCGACATGGTCGACGAGTCCGAGGTGCTCACGCCGGCGGATCCGTTCAGCCACGTGGCAAAGAAGGAGTTCAAGGTCCCGTTCGTGTGTGGGGCCCGGAACCTCGGGGAGGCGCTGCGGCGCGTCGCCGAGGGGGCCGCCATGATCCGGACCAAGGGAGAGGCCGGCACCGGCAACGTCGTGGAAGCGGTGCGCCATATCCGCCAGATCACCTCCGAGGTCGCGGAGATCTCGAAGCTCTCCAAGCCCAAGCTCTCCGCTTGGGCCAACCGGGAACGCGTCCCGGTCGCCCTCCTCCAGGAGGTCCGCAAGCTCGGCCGCCTCCCGGTCGTGAACTTCGCTGCCGGCGGCATCGCCACGCCCGCCGACGCCGCGCTGTGCCGGTTGCTCGGAGTGGACGGCGTGTTCGTCGGCAGTGGCATCTTCAAGGCGGAACACCCGATCAAGGTCGCCCGGGCCATCGTGGAGGCGTCGCTCCACTACGATGACGCCGCCGTACTGGCCCGGATCTCGACCGGGCTCGGCGAGGCGATGAAGGGCATCGACATGAACAGCCTCTCGAACGTCGACCTGCTCCAGACCCGCGAGTCCTTGCCGGCGCCACCGCGCATGGCGCGGACCATCGCTTGAGCCTCCGATCCGCCCGGGCGGCCGCGGAAGAGAACAGTGTAAGCGCGGGCTACCCTTTCGGACGGATGTGCGGATCCTTCAGGTAAGCCCGTTCTTCTCCCCGCACGCGGGCGGGGTCGAATCCCACGTACGCTCGCTCTCGGGCGAGATGGTCCGCCAGGGACACGAGGTCACGGTCCTGACCTCGCGGTTCGACCGAAGCCTCCCCGTACGCGAGGAGCTCGACGGGTTCACGGTCATCCGCAGCGCGACGCCCGCCGTGTGGTTCAACACCCCGATCGACCGAGGGACGCGCCGAGCGATCCGGGGGATCCCGACCGATGTGGTCCACCTCCATTACCCGCCCCCGCTGAGCTCGTACTTCGCGGTCCGCGGGCTGCCGCGTACGTTCCCCCCCGTCTGCATGACCTATCACTGCGACCTCTACCTCCCCGGCATCTCCGGCCGGGTGCTCACGACCCTCTACGAACAGGTGTTCCTCCGGACGACGCTCCGGCGGGTGAACCGCGTGATCGTGCACACCCGCAGCTACGGCAACACCTCCTCCCCGTTGCGGGGCCGTCGGCTCGAGATCATCCCCTCCTCCGTGGACACGACCCGCTTTCGGCCCGATGTGAGCGGGGAGGCCGTTCGACGCTCGCTCGGCCTCGAGGGGCGACGGGTGATCGTGTTCACCGGCCGCCTGGTCTTCCACAAGGGGGTGGACGCGCTGCTCCGCGCCCTGGTCGAACTACCTCCGGACGTGGCGCTCCTGATCATCGGTCGCGGGCCCCGTCTCGGTGAACTTCGAACGGTCGCCGATCGTCTCGGGATCGGACGGCGGGTGGCGTTCTGCCCGAACGTGTCGGACGAGGATCTCCCCACGTACCTCCGCGCCGGGGACCTCTTCGCCTTCCCGTCCCAGAACCGCCTCGAGGGCTTCGGGCTCGCGGTGGCGGAGGCGATGGCGTCCGGCCTTCCGGTCGTCATCGCCGACATGCCGGGGGTCCGCGAGGTCATCGACCCCGGTGTCGAGGGGCTCCTGGTCGAACCGATGATCCCTCAGGACCTGGCCCGAAGGATCCGAGAGCTCCTCGACGACCCGACGCGACTACGCCGCATGGGAGAGGCCGGCCGGAAGAGGGCCGAAGAGCGGTTCGCGCTCCCCCTCATCGCACGCGCGGTGCTCAGGCTTTACGCAGACCTGCTCGCAACTGGTTGATCTGCTGAGAGAGGCGCTTCGCCTCCAGGCCGGCCGCCGTTCGCCAGTCCGTTCCGGAGGAGGCGAACAGGATGCTCCGGGACGCGTTGATCAGGGCCCCGCGACCGTGGGCATCGACGCCTTCGCGCACGGTCGACGAGAGCTGTCCCCCCTGGGCCCCCACTCCGGGGACCAGGATCGGGATCCCATTGCCGAGGGCCTCCCGGGTCGACCGGATGGCGTCGGAGTACGTTGCACCGACCACGACCCCGACGTTCCCGTGGAGGTTGGCGAGCCGGCGGACCTCTCCCACGACCGCGAGCCACAACGGCCCGCGCGGGGTCGGGATCTCCTGGAAGTCCGAGGAGCCGGGGTTCGACGAGTGGGCCACCACAAAGATCCCGGTCCGAGGGTCCTCGAAGAACGGGGTCATCGTCTCCCAGCCGAGCCACGGGGAGACGGTCATGGCGTCGAACCCGAAGCGCCCGAAGACCCCGTCGCGGAAGAGGCGCATGATGTTGCCGATATCATTGGCCTTGAGATCGAGGATCTTGAGACGTGTGGGTCCGATCCTCTTGCAGAGCCTCGGAAGGACGGCGACGCCTTCCGGACCGAAGGAGAGGTACGCGCCCAGTTGCATCTTGTAGGCCGCCGCGTAGGGCAGGGTCGCGCTCACGATCCCGTCCAAGAAGGTGCGCAGGGCGACCGGACGGCTCTTTGAGCGGAGCGGTCGGGGAAGCTGCGCGGGATCAGGGTCGAGACCGACGCACAGGAGCGAGTTCCGCGCCTTGAGGACCCGGTCGACGCGCTCCTGGAACTTCACGCCGAGGCGCGGGTACCAAAGGACCCGCAAAAAGGTTGTGGCCCGACCATCCTTACCGGGCGTTCGCGAACGCTCGGGGAGCCGGCTCCGTTGGCCCCAACACAGCACGGACGAGGCTCGGCCCATTGATCCGGTACCGGCCGTTGGCGCGAAGGCGCACGTCGGTTCCGATCGGTTCCCGCTCGATCGCCGGCGGTCCTCGACGGGACCCCTTCCGGTCGTTCGCACCGTTCATTCGGGGTCCCCCTAACGCGGTCCTTAAGGTCCTCGTCGGGTAGTCCAGCGATCGCCCATGGAAGGTCGGGACGGATCGACCGCGGTCCCCGCAGAAGGGACCGAGACCCGCTTGAAGGATCTGCGGGCCAACGGTCCGCCCGTGGCCATCATCGCCAAGGTCGTTTCGGCCCAGCACCGGGAGATCGTCCTGCGCTCGGATGGCACCCGGAGACCCGTCCTTTCCGGACTCCTGTCGGACGGAACGGCCACCCTCCGATTCACGTGGTGGGACCCACCTCGCGAGGGCGTGGATCGCGGGACGGTGCTCCGGGCCGTGAACGTCGGGGTCCAGGAGTATCGGGGCCGGATGGAGCTCACCTTCAACTGGAAGAGCCGGGTCGAACCGGCCAGCGTAGTGGAGCTCCCCAAGCTCGGTCTCGACGAGGTCCCGAAACGGGAGCTCGCCCGACTGGGTCCGTCCGACGAGGGCTTCCGCATCGAGGCGCGGGTCCTTTCGGTCCGCCCGAAGATCGTGACCGTCGCAGGCGAGCGCCGCTCGATCCATGAAGGCACCCTCGTCGACGGATCGGGGACGCTCGCGTTCACGAGCTGGACCGACCTCGGGCTCAAGCCGGGAGAGGCGGTCCGCCTGTGGGGGGGCTATGTGCGGACCTTTCAGGGCCGTACCCAACTGACGTTGGACGAACGGACCCGCGTGGATCGGTTCGATGGGGCCGGGCTCCCCGCTCCGAGCGAGGGCACTGCTCCTCCGTTGCGTCGATTGGTCGATATCGAGCGTGACGGTGGGGGGGACTATCTTTCCGTGGAGGGGCTCGTGGTGGGACTGATGCCTCCGAGCGGGGTGATCTATCGGTGCCCGAACTGCCGGCGGGCGCTCCGCGAGGGCACCTGCCGCGCGCACGGGACCGTGACCGGTGAGGCCGACCTTCGGGCACGACTCGTGCTCGATGACGGGGAGGGTGTGGCGACGGCCAATCTGGGCCGCCCCGAGACCGAGCGACTGTTCGGCCGAACCCTCCCCGAGTGCTTGGCCGAGCTCCGTACCCTTCCCGATCCTTCGCGCATCGAGGCGCAACTGTTCGAGAGGACCTTCGGGCGTCGGCTCCGATTGGAAGGACGCGCGACGAAGGATGACTTCGGACTGACGATCTTCCCCGACCGGATCGTGGAGGTGAGCTTCGACGCTCCGTCGTCCATCCAAGCGAGCGGGGCGCGACTCCAGGAGGGGTCCACGTGACCGGTCGCGAGACCGCTTGGCGCGTGTTCGCGAACGAGCTGGCCGCCTCGACGGAAGAGGAGCGCGGCACGGGGGAGCGGGCCGCGTCGTACGTGCTCACCCCCTTGGGGGCGCGGGCGAACCGCGTCCTCGTCTGTGGTATGCTCGATCCGGCCGAGATGATCGGTCGGGACGAAACGGCCCCGTTCTTCCGGGCCCGCCTCACCGACCCGACCGGCGCGATGTCGATCACCGCGGGAGGGTTCCAACCGAGAGCGCTTGCCGCCCTGAAGGCGGTGGGATCGTCCATCCCGGCTCTGGTCGTCGGGAAGGCGCATCTCTTCCGCGGTCAGGATGGGATCGGGCACGCCTCGGTCCGGGCGGAGGCGATCCGGAGGTTGACCCCGGAGGAGTACCGTGGGTCTCTGGCCGAGGCGCTGGACCACTCGAGCCGTCGTTATGGCCTCATCCGACAGCTCTCGCGAGCGGAGCCTCCTACCGATGCCGACCTTCTCGGGGCCGGGTATCCCGAGACCTGGATCCGTTCGGCCCGTGGCTCCAGGACCCGGTACCCCAAGGTCGATCTCGAAACGTTCCGCCCCGGACTATTGGCGGTCCTCGAGACCGTCCGATCCCCCGATCCGCTCGGCCGCGCTCCCCCTCCCGAGCCGGCCGTGCCGGCGGTCACGATCGTCCGCTCCAGCGCTCCCGTCCCCCGGGCCGCACCCTCGGCCGGCGAGCGGGCCGCCGAGTCCGCGTTCCTGGACCTGATCGACGAGCTGGCCGAGGCCTCCGTCGACGGCTATGCCGATCTCAAGGATGTGCTCTCTGGAGCGGCGCAACGCGGGCTGTCCGAGCAGGCCTCGGAGGAGCTCCTCAATCGATTGGAGGAGACGGGGGCCGTGGAGGAGCCGATCGTCGGCAAGCTCCGCCGCAACTAGCGCCCCCACGTTCATGCCGGGCTCGGGACCGTGGAGCGGCAGGCCTTCCACCATCCTTCCGCCGGTCCGCCTCGGCGTGCATCGCTCCGAGAGGGCGCGCCCTCTCGTCCGGACCATCGCTACCGAATGCCCATCCCTGACGGAAGCGGCGGCCTCGATCTCTCAGACGTGGATTTATATGGGTCCCCGGTTCGGGGGGCAGGGGAATGAGGAACACCTGTCTCTCCGAACGAATGACGAGACTCGCGACGATCTGACCCCCGATCCTCAAGGATAGTTCCGATGGCCGCCAGCAGCATCTATTCACTACCCCTGATCGCCTTGATCGTCGTGGTGATCGTGGTGGCCGGTGTGGGTGGGGCGCTCGTCTACCTCCAGCAGCATCCGAAGCCGGTCACCCCGCGCCAGACGGTCCAGGTCGGCGACAATGTGACCGTGAACTACATCGGCACGTTCGGTTCCGGCGCCGAGTCGGGGCGGGTCTTCGATACCTCGATCTACTCCGTCTACGTGGACAACGTCACGTACCCGAAATCGCTCTTCTTCCCCTATACGCACGGTGGTTCCCCGTCCAACTACACCCCCCTAGGGGTCCATGTCGGGCCCAACTCCCCGTCGTACACCATCGGGTCCATCTCGTTCGTGAGCGTCGTACCCGGGTTCTGGCAGGGACTGCTGGGGCTCCCGGTCGGGGAGACCCGGACCATCAGCGTATCCCCGGCCCTGGGCTACGGTCCGGCCGACCCGTCCTGCTTCGTTACGAAGAACCTCACCTACACGGTACCCGTCTATACGGCCCTCAACCTCACCGCCTTCCAGGCGGCCTACCCCAACGTCACCGCGAGCCCCGGGGTCGAGTTCCCGGACCCGCACTACGGGTGGCCCGTGCTGGTCCTGAGCTCGAACGGGGTCACCGTCAGCGTCGAGAACCTTCCGACCGTCGGCGAACGGTCCGATCCGTCCGGATGGCCGGTCGTGGTGAGCCAGATCAGCGGGACCCCCAACGGGAGCGGGAAGATCACGCTCGTGAACCAGCTCAGCCAGTCCCAGTCCGGGCTCGTCCTCGGGAACCTGACCTCGGGCAGCCCGCCCTGCAGCTCGAGCGCGGGCGACCGCTTCATCGTCTCGAACGTGAACCCGGCGACCGGGACCTACACCGAGGATTTCAACTCGGAAGTGACCGCCCAGACCCTCTTGTTCACGGTCACCGTGGTCCAGTTCTACTGAGACGCGCCGGCCGACGGACCGGGCGGTCCTAACCGCCGAGCGTGACCCGCCCGCGTTTCAGCAGTTCTTCCAGATGCGCATCGGCGGACGCCTCGACCATGGTCGGCTGGGACTGCCGCCTCCCGGTCGAGTATTGCGAGATGGTTCGCCGCGCCTCCTGTCGTCGAGCGCGCGACGAATTGATCAGCTGCTGGGCGTCCCGCTCGAGATCGTGGAGGCGACGACTGAGCTCGTCGACCTCCGCCATCGCCTCACCCCGCTGGTGCGCCTTCTCCCTCATCTGCCCCATGAGCTGGCCGATCAACATCAGGTGCGATCGCATCGCCTGCATCGCCCCATCCCGCTGAGCGCCCAACTGGACGGACCGGGTCTGCACGGCGTCCACCTCGGCTCGAGCGCGTCGCAGCTCCTCCTCCAACGCTCGGCCCTTCTCGGCCTCGGCCTTGACGACGGCCTGGCTCGCCTCGACCTCCTTGAGCTTCCGTCCGAGCTGACGGATATAATCGATCAGGACGTTCTCGTCGGCCACCGAGAGCGCGGTCGTCTGCTGTCGAAGTTCGAGCCGGGCGATCTCTTGGCGGATCTGGTCGGGACCGACCCGGTCCTCGCGACCGCCCACCGGTCGCGCCATGCGAACGGCGGCCAACGCGTTGTCGGCCTTCCGACGGGCCGCGTCGCGCTGGGGCCGCAGCTCGGCGATCTGCCGCCCGAGGTCGCGATGGTCGGCATGGATCTGGTCGAGCTCGCTCTGGAGCGGCTGTTTTCGGTCGTAGAGCGCGCGTTGCTCGTCGGACAGTCGGTGGACGTCATCGAGCAGACCCTGGCGCCGCGCGCGAAGCTTATGGATCTGAGCATCGACCTCCCGTAGGCGGGCCCGGTCCTCCCGGTCCTCCCGCTCGTCGTCGTCGGAGAGCTGTGGCCGACCGCTCACGTCAGTGGCGAGGGTCGCGGACGGTCAAATAGCTAGTCCCTGCGGGTCCGGGCACCAGTACGTGCC
>JBARHO010000213.1:0-3386 GCA_049799275.1 Thermoplasmata archaeon | reverse complement strand
AGGGCCGGTATGAGCGCGACCAGGATGAGGATGAGGAGGTCGGCGAGACTGCTCATGGCGCGGGGGTCGTCCTTTCGGCCTCACGGGGATAGATGTAGAACCCCTGACCGGACTTCCGTCCCAGCCGCCCGGCGGCCACCATCGACCGCAGCAAGGGGCAGACGCGGTACTTCGGGTCGTGGAAGCCGTCCCAGAGGACATCCAGGATGGACAGCATGGTATCCAGACCGACCAGGTCGAGGAGCTCGAACGGACCCATCGGATGATGGAAGCCGAGCTTGTAGGCGGTGTCGATGTCCTCCTTGGTCGCCGTGCCCTCGTAGAGCATCCACACGGCCTCGTTACCCAGCACCGCGAGACCGCGGGTGGTCACGAACCCGGGAGTGTCCTTCGAGGAGACCACGGTCTTCCCGAGCGCCCCCGCGAACTCCCGGGCGGCGGCGACGATCTCGGGCCGGGTACGGAGTCCCGGGATGATCTCGACGAGGGGCATTTGCAGTACGGGATTGAAGAAGTGGATCCCGATGAGTCGTCCGGGGTCCTCGAGCTTCGACGCGATCGAGGTGATCGGGAGGGAGGAGGTGTTGCTGGCCAGCACCGCCGAGGGTTTCACCATCGGCTCGAGCGTTCGAAAGAGCTCCTGTTTCAGTTCCATCCGCTCGGGCGCGGCCTCCAGGACCCAGTCCGCCCCTTCGACCCGTCGGAGCCCGATCGCCGTGTCGAGGTTGGCGAGCGCGTCGACCTTGGCCGATTCGGCCAGGCGCCCCTTGGCGACGGCCTTCTCCATTGCCCGGGTACCTTGCTCGAGGCCGCGCTGGGCCAGCTCTTCGTTCACGTCCCCGAGCGTGACCGCGAAGCCCGCGAGCGCGCACTGGACCGCGATCCCGCTGCCCATGATCCCCGCCCCGATGAC
Organism: Thermoplasmata archaeon; assembly: GCA_049799275.1. Lineage (GTDB taxonomy): Archaea > Thermoplasmatota > Thermoplasmata > Lutacidiplasmatales > UBA184 > Lutacidiplasma. The sequence goes on along the minus strand of JBARHO010000213.1, from coordinate 2,473 downwards.
GAAGACGCGCGTGCGCAAGGACCGACGGGGGTCGCTCTCGGGCAGCTCGGGACCGGCCATCGTCGCACCCTACGAACCAGCGGACGGCATAATCCTACCGTGCGCGAGCTCCAGGTACTCGCATGCCCGACATCTAGGGCCCGTCGAGGGTTCCCCGCAGACCTCGCAATGGCCGGGCGCGCCCGCCTCCTGATCCGCGAGGAGGAGCTGGGCGAGACGCTCGTGCGTACGGAGGAGGGCGTGCCGCGTCCCGGGGAGGGCCTCTTCGAGCTGCCAGACCACGTCGCGGAAGACGTTCCGCGAGGCTTGGCCGGCGTGCGGACATTCACCGTGATCGAACGGAAGGTGCGTGGTCCGCGCGTAGAGGAAGACCTCGCGTTCCGGGATGGCCGCGAGCGGCGCGATCCGCGGGATGAGCCCGGGTTGACGCTGGCGATGAGGGGCCATCCGGGCCAGCCGGTCCAGGTCCGCCCGCGCCAGGTTCATCAGGATCGTCTGCGCAAGATCATCGAGATTGAACCCCAGCACCAGCCGGTCCGCGCCGACCTCGCGCGCGGCCCCGTTCAGGAGCTGCCGGCGCCATACCCCGCAATAGGAGCAGGGTACCGTCCCGGGCAGACGTTCGGTCGCCTGGTCGGTCGTCACCCCCAAGCGGTCCTGAGCTCGAACGATCGAATGCTCGATCTGGAGCTGCTCGGTCAGGGCCTGCGCCGAGCGGATCGAGGCGGAACGATAGCCCGCGATCCCTTCGTCGACCGTGATCGCCACGATCCGCACCGTCGGTCGTCGATGGAAGTACTCGTGGACCATCGAGAGGGCCACCGCCGAGTCCTTCCCGCCCGAGAGCGCGACCGCGATCGTACCGCCGTGAAAACGGGGCACCTGACGGTGCATCTCACGCCGCACCCGCTCTCGAACGGACGCGCGAAAATGGGGCGCGCAAAGATGCTGACCACGGTACGGCTGATCGATGATCGCCGTCGCTGAACACCGCGCGCAGTTCACAGAACGGCCCACCGGAACACGCTATTTGACGAGTGGCGCTACGTGAAGTTCCACTCGGGCCAACCATTAATTACACCTCCCCGGGCCAACTTGTTCGCAATGTCGTACGCGGCCCTCTCGCGTCCCCGAAATGCGAGCCGGCGGCGTGCGGGAGGGGACATCGCGAAGCCCGAGGACGGGTCGACGACGACCTTCTCCGCGACCGAAGTGGTCGACCGTTTCCAGCGATTATTGCAGGGTCTGGAACGGAGCCCCTGCACGGTGAAACAGTATGGCCACATCGCCCGGACCTTCCTGGGCTACGTGGGGAAACCGCTCGACGAGGTGACCCCCAAGGACCTCGAGACGTTCCGGGAGTACCTCGTCCTTCAGCGTCATTATTCCAAGAACTCGGTGTACACGACCGTCCGCGGGCTGGCTTGTTTGTTCCGAAGCTTCGGGCTCGTGGCCGCGGAGGGGCTGCAACCCCCGCGACGCCCGGAGCGCCTCCCCCACTATCTGACCGAGGACGAGACCCACCGACTGTTCGAAGCGGTCCGGGATTCGCCCCGGGACTCCGCGATCATCCATGTGCTCGCGTACTGCGGGCTCCGTGTCAGCGAGCTCTGCAATCTCACCATGGAGGACATCGACTTCTCGCACAACGTCGTCCACGTACGATCGGGAAAGGGGGATCGTGACCGCGAGGTGGTCATCGAGGAGAAGACGCGGAACGCCATCGACCGCTACCTGACGGAGCGCACCCTCGCGGGAGAGAACCACCTGCGCCTCTTTCCGGTCGGGCCTGTGACCGTCGAACGGGTCGTCCGGCGTGCGGCGAGCGGCGCTGAGATCCCCCGTCGGGTCACGCCGCACATGCTCCGCCACACGCTCGCGACCGCCCTCCTGAGCCGTGGCTGCGATATCCGGTACATCCAGAAGCTCCTCGGGCACGCGTCGGTCGCCACGACCCAGATCTACACCCACGTCGACACGAACGCCCTGCGGGACGCCTACAGTCGCGCGAAGCCGCAATATTAATCCCGTCACCCCTTGCCCGCGCCCGTGGCGCGCTCGGAAGCCGTCGACGTCCTCATCCTCGGAGCGGGGATCGCCGGGTGCGCTCTGGCCTACCACCTCGCCCGGCGGAACGTCGGCCCGGTCGTCCTCTACGACCCCCGGACCCCGGCGGCCGGAGCGAGCGGTCGGGCCGCGGGGATCCTCACCGAACAGCTCTGGAACCAGTGGGACGTGGAGGTGGCCCGGGAGACGCACCGGGAGTACGCGGATCTGTCCCGCCAATGGGATCCGGCGGCCTACCAGCAGAACGGGTTCGCTAGGTTCAGCCGGAACCCGGAGGCGGTGCCCGTCCTCGAGGAGGCCCGGGAGCGGCTCCGGCATTGGGGGGTCGAGGTGGAGACGATCGGACCGGAGGATCTGAGCCGCCATGTCCCGGCCGGGCGGTTCGACGATGTCCAGGGCGGTATCA
>JBARHO010000212.1:0-6012 GCA_049799275.1 Thermoplasmata archaeon | reverse complement strand
CTCCGTTCCCGGACCTCGGCCCCGACCGTTCGGTGAGCTCGGGTCACGGGCCGACCGAGACGTCCACCACGACGTGGCTTCGACCCGGGCCATAGGGTTTCACCTTTCGGGCCTCGATGCGAGTGACCCGACCTCCGCCCCGGTCGATCTCAGCGCGGACGGCGTCGATCGCACGCTCCCGGCCGCCCCGCACGTCCGCGAGAAGATGCACGTGCATCGTTCCGCCCTCGTTCCGAAGCAACGGGAGCGCTCGCCCGATCCACGGAAGGCTCGACGGGAGATATCCCAGGAAGATGCGATCGGCCGTCCCTTGCGGGAGCGGGACCGTACGGTTGTCCCCTGCCACGGGATGGATGATGTGGTCGACCCGGTTCCGGCGCGCGTTTTCCGTCAGGTACCGGAACGCGACGGGGTTCGCCTCGCAGGCTATGACCTTCTGCGCCCGTCCACGGACCGCGGCCGGCAGGGCAAAGTAGCCGATCCCCGCAAAGAGGTCGATGACCGTCTCGCCGGGTCGGACCAGCCGGCCGGCGAGGGCCCGCTCGATCTTGTTCCCGCGGGAAAAAAGAACTCTCTGTGCGTCGAAGCGGTACCGGATCCCGTGCTCGAGGACCTCGGTCTCGGTCTCGTCGCCCGCGATGACGTCCACGGAAGGAAGACGCCAATCCCCTTCCACCGGCCCCCGGGGTCGGAGCACGGTCCGGGCGCCCAGGACCTCCTGCCACGACTCGCCGATCACGGAGAAGTACGGCCGGAGCTCGTCCGGAAGGCGGACCAAGAGGACAGAACCGAGCTGCTGGTAGCCGCGAGGCATTGAACGGGCGACCTCGTCCCCCGCATGCTCGGCCAGGCGGGAGCGCACTCGTTCGGTCGGAGAGCGACGCACCGGACCCGGGGAACGGTCCCGGTCCGAGCGATCAGGCCGCGTTCGGTTCGCTCCCCTTCTCGAGGATGACATCCAGGAACTGTTTGAGGTGCGCGGTGAGGATGGGGTTGTCGGTGAAGCCGCACGCGTCGAGACCCGGAGCGGCCAGGAGCGCGTGCTCCCCGTCCGCCAGCACCTCCGTGGCGAAGAGGCTCGACCGGGCGAGGTGCAGTACCCCTTCGGGTACGCGCTGGAGCGGGAGCGTGACGAACGTCACCTGGACCCCGCGTTTGAGGGCGCTCTGGACCTTTTTCCCGAGCTCGTCGCGCATGTCCGAGATCTGCGGGGTCGTGAGCAGGAACGTGCGCGAGGACTGATCGAGAAGTTCGGCGATCTTCCCCAGGACCTTCTCCTTCCCGTTGAGGAGATAGACGAGCTGGGGCTCGCCGTGGTCCGCGACGACCCGGTGGAGCGTCTCGAGCTTCTCGAAGACCTCCTGGATCGCCCCCTTGAGGGTGTCCGCGACCTCGAGCGGGGGTTTGGGGCGGAAGAGGAGAGGCTTCCCACCGGTGGGCGTCGCATACCCCTTCTCGACGAGCGACTCCAGGACCTTGTAGGCCGAGGTCCGAGGGATCCCGGCGGTCTGCGCCAACGTGGCGGCGTCCCCGACCCCCCGGGCCACGAGGGCGATGTACGCCCGGGCCTCGTAGACGGTGAGGCCGACCTTCCCCAGGACACCGACCGCGCGCCGGTACTCCTGGGAGATCTCGCTTCCGAGCGAGGCGGCCACCTGTTCGAGCGTGGAGGCCATCGGTCCCGGGAGGACCGCCTCCGCCTTCATAAGTTTACACAGGGCCGAGCTCTTACGGCACCGGCTCGGCGAGCTTGACCAGCGCCGCTTGGCCGAGCGCTTCCTCGACCTCGGCGGGGGTCATGAGGCCCTCGCGCACCAGGATCTCCTTCACCGGTACCCCGCTCGATTGGGACGAGTGGATCAGTTCGGCGACCTTGAGGTAGCCCAACCGGGGGGTCAGCACGGTGGCGAGAGCGGTCGATTGCAGCAGGAAGTTCTCCGCCCGCGGCGCATTGGCCGAGATCCCGTCGACGCAGCTCCGAGCGAAGACCGGTAGATAGTTCGTGAGGATCTGTGTCGAGAAGAGCACCTCGAACGCGGACAACGGCATCATCACGTTGATCTCGAGCTGCCCGGCCTGGACCGCGAGGGAGTTCGCGAGGTCGGCCCCGATCACGTGGAAGGCGATCATGTTGAGGCACTCGGCCGCGGAGGGGTTCACCTTGGCCGGCATGATCGAGGAGCCGGGCTGGATCTCGGGAAGGCGGATCTCGTCGAGCGCCGTCGCTGGTCCGCTCGACAGCAGTCGGAGGTCGTTGGCGATGCGGATCAGCTCACCGGCCAGGTTGCGGAGCCATCCCGAAGCGGCCGCGAGGGGCCATCGGCTCTGCATGGTCTCGAACGGGTCCCGCGCCACGGTGAGCGGCAGCCCGGCCAACGAGGCCAGTTCGGTCACCGCCTTTCGTCGGAATCCGACCGGGGTATTGATGCCCGTGCCGACCGCCGACCCTCCGAACGGGATCTCGGCGAGCGCGGTTTCGACCGGTGGGAGGGTCTCGAGAAGGTGGCTCAGCGTCGCTCCATAGGCGGTAAGCTCCGCGCCGAGCGTGACCGGCATCGCGTCCTTGAGGTGGGTCCGTCCGGCCTTGGGGACGTGCGCGAGCTCCTTCCCCTTGCGCTGGAGGCTCGCGATCAGCACCCCCAGGGCGGGACGCAGCTCGCGCAACGCGAACAACGTGGCCACCTGGGCGGCGGTCGGGAAGGTATCGTTCGTGGACTGCCCGCGGTTGGGGTGGTCGTTGGGGCTGATCTCCTCGTAGCGGCCGCGAGGTCGCCCCATGATCTCGAGGGCGCGGTTCGCGAGCACCTCGTTGACGTTCATGTGGAACGAGGTGCCGGCTCCCGCCTGGAAGACGTCGACGACCATCTGGTCGTCCCACCGCCCGTCCGCGAGCTCCTGCGCTGCCTGTTCGATCGCCCGTCCGCGATCGGGATCGACCGCGTTCAGCGCGACGTTCGCGCGCACGGCGGCGAGCTTCAACAGGGCGTACGCGCGGATGAGGTGGCGGGACGCGGTGAGCCCGCTGACCGGAAAGTTCTCCTTCGCGCGGAGCGTCTGTATCCCGTAGTAGACGGTATCGGGGATCTCTCGCGTGCCCAACGAATCCTTCTCGGAACGGGTCCCCGCCATGGGGGACCGGGGAGCGGCGCGCGACAAAACCCTTTGTGTGCCGGCCGGTCCTCGGGCGCCGGTACCGAGGTGCAGCCCGGAGGCCTACCTCGCCGGACCCACCGCGATGGACCCGGGACCGCGCTGCGACGGACCGCGTTCGGCGAACAGCTCGATCATCGCCTGATCGAAAACGGGGAGGTCGTCGGGCTGGCGGCTCGTGACCCAGTTCCCGTCGCGTACGAGCGGTTGGTCGACCCACTTCCCCCCTGCGTTGCGGATGTCGTCCTGGATGGTGTGATAGCTCGTGAGGGTACGATCCTTCACGACCCCGGCCGATACGAGAAGCCACGGGGCGTGGCAGATGACCGCCATCGGCTTCTTCTCCCGATCGAACTGGCGCACGAACTCGAGCGCTCGGGGTTCCACGCGGAGCGCATCGGCGTTGAAGGCCCCACCCGGTAGTACGAGGGCGTCGAACTCCTTGGGATCCGCCTGGTCGAGCGTGAGGTCCACGGTGACCTTCTTTCCCTTCTCCGAATGCACCATGCCCTCGATCTTGCCGGCCTTGGGGGCGATGACCACGGTCTTGGCCCCGGCGGCCTCGAGCGCCTTCTTTGGAACGAAGAGCTCGGCCTCTTCGAACCCATCGGTCGCCAAGATGGCCACACGCACGTTCTCCAGCTTCTTTTCTGCCATCGGACCCACGCCTCCTTGCCCTCGTCCGGTCCCAGGCGACGGAAATATTTGGGGTGCGTCCCGAAACGTCTTAGGGGGCGGTGGACGCGGCCGCCTCGACCTCGCCGGGTCGTAGAAAAAGATTTACTGAGGACCCGCTCCCGAGCGGGATGCCGACCTTCCGCGTCCGCCGGGGAGGCGCTGCCGACGTCGATACCTTGGTCGCCCAGCGGGTCGCCATGCATGTCGAACTGAACCGCCCCACACCGGCGGAGCTCCGATTGGGCGCGCGACAGTACCGCCGCTGGATGCGCGACCAGATCCGGAAGAAACAGCTCGTCGTGTTCATCGCCGAGACCCAGGACGGAGAGGTCGCGGCGGGCGGTCTGGTCTGGCTTCGGGAGAGCTCGCCCCGTCCGGGCTCACCGTATCACCGGCTTCCCCGGATCCATTCGATGTATACCCGGCCCGAGTTCCGCCAAAAGGGGGCGGCCACGTTGATCGTCCGGGAGGGCATCCGTTGGGCGAGGTCCCACGGATATCCCCGGATCTCCCTCCAGACCACTCCGCAGGCCCGGAACGTCTACGCGAGGGCCGGGTTCCGGGAGGTGGCCGAGATGCAGTTGGACCTGCGATCTCGACGATCGGCGCGTGGATCGACGGACCTTCACCTGCGACCCCCGAGATCGGGGCAGGCGACCCCGACGTAGCCCGCTGCGGGGGGCCGACGTAACCGGCCCCCGACGGTCGGCGAACGAAGGCTTTGGATCGTTCCTGGATCCGACCCGGTACATTCCGACCGTCAGAATGATACCCAGCTAGGGGGTCGGTGGGCCCGAAGTCGATGGTGGACCCCGGCCAGCTCGTCAGCGATATCGTCCAGACCGTGGGGTTCTTCCTGATCCCGGCGATCCTCTGGCTCTTCCTCTACTGGCTCGCGTGGGAACGCGAACCGCTCGCCACCCGCATCGGCTTTGGCCGGGGCACCTTTTGGCTGCTCGTCCTGGGGGGCTTCGTCGGCTCGCTCGCGGATCTCCCGTTCTTGCCGTGGAACGGGGATGTTCTCGCGATCAACCTGGGCGGCGGTCTCATTCCCATCGTCCTCTCCATTGCCCTCCTCCTCGGCCCTCTCGAGGTCCCGCGCGGCTGGGTCACCGGCCTGGTCGGTCTCTTCGCGCTCGAATCGGTGGCCCTCCTGGTCCTGGTGATCCTGTTCCCTCCCACGATCCTGTGGGTGCTCGTCAAGGTCGTGATCGCGGCGGTGCCCGCGACGTACCTCCTCCTGAGATCCGGGTCCGACGTCTCTTCTCGGAAGGTCCTCGGGCGGCGCGCCGGGCTCTTCCTCGCGCTCACCTCCGCCGTGACGATCCTGACCTTCCTCACGACGGAGACCGTACCGGGGTTGGGGATCGAGTCAGCGTTCCCGGAATACCTCGTGGCCCCGATCGTCGTCGGGTTCCTGGCGGCCCTTCTCATGCGGTCGGGCTTCGAATGGCCGGTCGAGCGCGCGATGCCGGTCTCCTACGCGGCCGGTACCTTCGGGGTCCTGATCGGCGCGGACCTGTTGCGACAGCCGGGACTCTACTCCGGTAACCCGGCCGAGATCTTCGCGATCGGGGGGGCCGGTCCGTTGGACCTCCTCTACCTGAGCGGGCTCCTCTCGCTGGTCGCCGCCTACGCGGGCTACCGGCTCCTGGAGCCGCTCCGGACCGCCGACGTGACCGTCCTCGAGAGCGTGGAGGAGCCTCCGGCCGTGCTCCTACGGAAGGCCTGGCGCCTGGGGTCGGAAGGCAAGATGGCCGAATCGATCCGGGTCTCGGCCGAGGCGGCGCGTTCCGCCGGTCTCGAGACGCGGCTCCTGCAGGGGGTCCCTCCGACCCGGTCGATCGAGGAGGATCCCTGGGAAGGCATCCGGGTACCCCCGTGGATCGTGACCGATTCCCGGAACCTGAACGCGCTGGCCCGGAACGCTCCCGAGGAGACCCAGGAGGCGCTGCGAGCGTTCCAGACGAGCCGCTGGCTCGTGCGGGCCGGTCTCGATGCCGGGCGCCCCCGGTTCGCCGGTTGGGCCCCGAGGGCCTGGGCGTTCGTGCTCGACCTCATCTTCCTCACGCTCCCCGCCATCGCGCTCTTCGCGATCCTGGTCTATCTATCTCCCGGTGGGTCCAATGCGGTCCTCACCGGCGTACCGCTCAACGCCGCGGCGATCGCGTATACCGGGTACGC
>JBARHO010000211.1:0-11182 GCA_049799275.1 Thermoplasmata archaeon | reverse complement strand
CGCTGGAATCCACCGAGACCTACTCCCACCTGCCGCAGGACGCGAACAAGGGATTCCTCGGGGTATCCGCGACGTTCCTGACCCCGACCCAGCTCAAGACCATCTGGGTGGCCCCCTGGTCGAGCTCGGCCGGGCCGTTCCTCGGCACGACCTACTGGTTCCTGCTCCCGTTGGCCGGGCTCGAGCCGGTACAGGGTCCGACCGAGAACTTCTTCACGGTGTCCGGCCCGCTCGGTGTCCTGGGCGCCGGGAACTTCTGGATCCTGCTCAACTTCCTGTACTACCTCGCGTGGCTCGACCTCCTGCTGGGTCTCTCCAACGCGCTCCCCCTCTTCCCGTTGGACGGCGGGCTCCTGTTCCGGGACTTCATCCAGTCCATCGCGCACCGGGTCCGTCGGGGCTGGGACACCAAGCGGCTCGAGCGGTTCGCCGGCCAGATGACCGCGGTCGCCTCGCTCGCCGTCGTGCTCCTCCTCCTATGGCAGTTCGTCGGGCTCCGCCTCTAGCCGAACGCGACCTGTTCGTCGCCTACCCGTTCCTTCCCGGCGCGGACACGGTGGTCAACGAGCTCGCGGTCTCCCTTCGACAGCTGCTCGAGGACGAGCTCTATGGCCGGGCCCGGGAGCTCGGCCGATACCGGATCCGGGCGGCCGTGGACGACCCGACCGGGACCACGCGGGTCGGGGAGCTCGACCGGGCCACCGGTGAGGAGCGGTACCTATCCTTCCTGTACTCGTGGGTGACGCTCTCCGCCTTCCCGACGCGGGCGCCGCTCCGTCGGTGGGCGGTCGCCGAGGCCAAACGCAGCTTTGGACGCCTTCGATCCGCACCCGCCCCCGAGCTCGTCGACGTCGCGCAACGGCTCGGTTACCAGTTCGATCCCGTTCTGGGAGGGATCCGGGTGGCGCTGGCCGACTACCTGCGCCTCGCGGTGCCGATACGGGAGGCGGCGTTCCGGCTGGTGCGGCAGGAACTACGTCGCGGTCAGGTCCAGGTGACCCAGGAGCGGGCGGCCCGTATCCTCCAGGAGGGGATCCGTCTTCGCCTGACCGAGCCGTTCGAGCTCGAGGGCGATCTCCGGACCCAGCTGGAGAGGACCGAGGGGGACCTCATCCGAGAGACCTTGGCCCGGGTGCCCCAACCGACCGCCCAGGCGGGGTCGGGACCTCAAGCGCTGCGTACCGATTGGTTCCCTCCTTGCATCCGAAAGATGCGTCGGATGCTCGAGTCCGGGGAGAACCTCTCCCATGCCGGCCGGTTCGCGCTGGCGGCGTTCCTCTACCGGGCCGGCGCCGACAGCGAGACGATGGTCGACGCGTACCGGGGAGCCCCGGACTTCGATGAATCGATCACCCGCTACCAGATCGAGCACATCACGCTCCACGACCAAGGGCGAGGCTACGAGCCGCCCGAGTGCGACAAGTTACGGAGCCATAGCCTGTGCTTCCGCGAGGGGGACCCCACAGCGGCCCGGCCCGAGGACCGCGGGCGTGACCTGATCTGTTTCCGACCGACTTTGCGGCATCCCCTCCAGTACTACCGGATCCGGGGCGGGAGACCGGTCGAGCGGGGACCGCCGGCCGCGACCTCCTGAACGATCACGTCGAGGGCGGAAGTCTCCCGTAGACCTCGCGCGCCCGAGAGTAGGCGGTCCACTGGCCGGCGACGATGAAGTACAGGAAGGCTAGATCGATGACAGTAAGTCCGACCCCAAGGAGGCTGAAGTGCGCGAGCGGGGCGCGCGGCGCCCAGGGCCAGGGTAAGGAGAGGTCGAACTCGAGGAACGTGGCGAGAGCCAGTACGACCAGACGGTCGGCCCGGGAAAGGAGCCCGCGGTAGAGGCGTCCGACCCCGACGGCCTGGGCCTGGGTCCCCATGTAGCTCGTGAGCAGGAGGCTCACCAGGGCCAGGAGGGCGATGATCGGGTTGACGAACCCGGAGATCGTGATGCCGAGGACCACGAAGAGATCCGCGTACCGGTCGAACACGTGGTCCAAGAAGTCGCCGCGGATGGATGTGCGCCCGGTACTCCGCGCGACCTCCCCATCCACCGCATCGAAGACCCCGGACCCGAAGATCAGAAGGGCCACTGGAAGGAAGACCAGGTACCCCCAGCTCCCGAGGAACCGGGCGCTGGCCGCCAGACCGCCCGCGAGCGCGGAGAGACCCAGGGAGAGGCCGCTGATCTGCCCCGGGGTCCAGGTCAGGAACGGTCGGCTCAGTCTGCGGAGGTAGGGCTGGAGACGCCCCCGGTAGCTCTCCAACACCATCTTCGTCGGACAGTCGCACCTACGGCAAAAGATACGCGGTCACCGTCGGGTCCGAGAGCCAATCGACGGTCCCCATCCTCGGGACCGGCCGCCGGCGGAGCAATCGGTCGGCCTCGCGAGCGACCTGGGCCGGTGTCCGATGGGTCGTATCGATCTCCCAGCACCGGCCGGGAGTGCGGCGGGCCTCGTACGCGACCAGATCGATCGCCTCCGCCGCGACGTTCTCCCGGAGCTGGTCGGGCGTGAGGCCCGGCCGGCCCTTCAATCGACGGGCCAGTTCTATCGGGTGGCAGCGGAGGATGACCACATCCTGCACCGGGAGCAGGTGGGCCAGATGTCCCACCACGAGAGTGTTCGAACGACCCGGCGGGTTCCGACGCATCCATCGGGCCAGGCGGTCGAGATCGACCTCGCGAGGGCCACCCGGTGGCCCATACTGGCCCGAACGGGAGGCCAGGTCATGAACCTCGATGGCCGGCCTCTTCGTGGCCATCATCTGGGCCGCCGTGGTCTTACCCGTGCCCGGGGTCCCCGTCAGGGCCGTGAAATGGGCCACGTACCCGCCTAGAGTAGGTGCGACTTCAGCGTTTGCGCCCGCGGGGAACGAACCGGCCGCCCCTTGGGGTCGATGGGATGGTCCGGGACCGTCCGACGGCCGGATGGTCCACTCGAAACACATGTTGGACGTCTCCGGAGCCGGCCGCACACACGCCCTCCTGCTCGCGTCCGCCATGCGCCGGATATACGTCCCGGGACCGGTGGAAGGCGCCGAAAATGCCGGCCGGTTTCTGACGTAAATCCGTACGACCGGAGCAGGCCAACTTCGCCGATATTCGATGTCTGTTCCGCGATGCTTAAGTATTGAAAGTCGTCACCATGCTCATGCGCCGTTCTGGGAAAATATTCGGAGTAGCCGCGGTAGCGTTGTTTGTCGTGGTCTCGGTACTGGCCTCGGCCGGGCTCGGCCTCGTGCCCACGGCCTCCGCCCATGGGGCGAGCGGCCAATCGAACCACGCGCTCGCTGCGGCCCATCCGCTCGCACGTTCGACCCCTGCCGTTGGCCCTGCTGTTACGGTCCGGGTGACCAGCTCGATCCCGGCCAGTCCTGATGCCGACTTCGGCTTGGCCTATTCGATCTCCGTCGTCAATCCCGCGGTGCCGCTGAACGGCTCGAACACCTCGAACACCTGGGTGTCCGTTGCGGTCTGGCTGGGTCACCCGGCCACGACGCTCACGACCAACAACACCGTCACCCCGGACACCGTCGCCCTGACCGACCCGGGCACGAACACCTGGACGGTCGCGGGGGTCGCGGACGTCAATGGAGCGTTCCTATCCGGCAACGGCTCGGTCGTCGCGCCGACCGCATTGGCCGGTCAGATCTTCTCGTTCGATGTGTGGGCTAGCATCCTGGGGACGAACGCCAGTTCCGGGATCACCAGTTCGGCGACCATCCCGACGGCCGCATTGACCTACACCGCCCCGACCGACCTTCCGACCGGTACGACCGTCGTGCCGTTCAACTTCACCTACGGGGCTGCCGTGTCCGGAGCGACCGAGGCGAACGTGAGCGCGGTCCTCACCATCACGCAGAACGGGACGCTCATCGCGAGCGGGCCGTTGACCATCGACCCGACCTCATCCGCCACCCAGTCCGCCACGGTCGACTACAACTTCTTGGCCCTCGGCGGGCTGAGCAGCTTCCCCTCGGGTGTGTACAACCTGAGCCTCTATGTCTCGGTCACGAGCGCCTTCGGGAGCTCGGCCAACAACTCCGCGACCGGTGGAGCGGGTCCGACCATCGGCTTGGTCACGATCTCGACCGTGAACGTCGCCATCGTCCAATCCACGCTCGCGTTGTATCAGAACCTGCCGACCACGCTCACGTGGAACTTCACTCCGTCGCAGACCGTCGCGGTCACCGCCGCGAACGTCAATCTGTCCATCGAGGTGATCGACCTCTTCCCCGCGTGCAGCGTTCTCTTCGCCGTGCCCTGCGGTGTCGTGAACTGGCAGAACGTTCCGGTGGCCTCCGGCGCGAACTCCGTCTCGTTCAGCTTGACCCCGCAGTTCCTCTACGAGGAGGGGTACCAGCTCTTCGATGGGAGCCCGGTCTATAATGGGAGCAACACGAGCACCGCCTCCCTCCCGACGGCCGACAAGTACTCGATCGTCACCTACGTCAACATCACCGACCCCTCGGTGGGGATCCGTTCCTCGTCGACGGCCCAGGAATCGTTCTTGGTCTTCGACCCGGCTACGGCCAGTGTCAATGCATCCCAGTCCCCCATCGGGATCGTGAGCGGTGGATTCGGCAACGTCACCATCGCGGCGACCTACGGGGGCCAGTTCATCGGGGGCGCGACCGTCAATGTGACGTCGGCGGCCGGTACCCTGGTCTTCTCCCACGGGGTCTTCTTGGCGTCGGGTACCGCGAACCGGACGGTCGTGGCCCAATGGTCCCCGACCCAGAACGGCACCTACACGGTCGACCTGATCCTCTCGATCGCCAACGGGACGAGCCTGGTCAAGACCACCTCGGTCGCGGTGACCTCGTCGAGCAACACTGTGACGGTCAAGACGACGACCTACCACAACACGACCCTGTTCGGTGGTCTCAACGCGGGTGAGTCGGCCGCGCTCCTACTGGTGATCGGACTGATCGTCGGGATGATCGTCGCGCTGCTCCTGGGCCGGATGATGTGGGGTACGCCGAAGACCACGACGGTCCAGCAATGGCAGCAGACCACGACGACCGGTACGCATGAGTGCTCGGTCTGCCACCAGACGTTCCAGACCGAGGCGGAGCTCCAGGAACACGCCAAGTCGGCGCACGGGATCTCCTCGTAGATCGGGTCCCGGCCCAGCCGGCGACAACCTCTTCCTTTCCCCTATTTTTTCCGGTTCCCTCGATCACGAGGTCGCTCGATCTCGGGCGATCGCGAGAGGCCCGCAGAAGGGCCTGTTGATGGACGAGGTGCCCCGGATCTTAGAGGAACCGTAGCGCCTGGAAGGTCTGGCGCCAGGCGCGGATATCCCGGCGGGCGGACCGGTCCCCGTCCGCCGCCCGGATCATAAGGTCCGCCAGTCGCGGCATGTCCTTCGGTCTGAGCCCGAGCCGGGTGATCTCCGCCGTCCCGAGCCGACCGATCATGTCGGTGATGAGGCCCTGTGGTTCCCACCGGCGGGCCAGCGCCCCCGGCGCCACCCCGAACCTCCGCGCGATCTCGGGCCGGTCCATGTGGAGCTGATGGGACCGCGTGAACCCTTCGTCCCGGGCGATGAGCCGGAGGTCCCGGTCGTCCAGGGCCAGGCCGAGGGCCCGGGCGTTGGCGACGACGGTCTCGGCGTACTCGCTCCCGAACCGTTCCAGCTCGAGCAGGGTCTGCGCGAGGCCGGCGATGCGGTTCCAGTGGGCGTTGTCGATCGTCCGCCAGACGACGGCCGAGTCGATCTGCTGGAAGAGGTCCGAGCGATCGGTCATCAGGAGGCCGCCCTGCGGTCCCGGGAACGATTTGTGCGTGCTGCCGAAGACCACATCCGCCCCCTCCTTCAGCGGATCCTGGAACTGCCGGCCCGCGATGAGACCCATCACGTGCGAGGCATCGTAGAGGACCAGCGCGTCCTGGGCGTGGGCCGCCTCGGCGATCTCCCGCAGGGGGTAGGGGAAGAGGAAGAAGCTCTGCCCGAGGACGACGGCCTGCGGCCGCTCCCGGCGGATCTCCTCCGCGGTCGCCTCGGCATCCAGCCGGTTCCCCGCCGACGAGGTGGGCAGGGGACGAACGTGGTATCCGAGCAGGGCGGGTAGGAACCCGGGCCCGTAGCCGTCATAGCCCCCGTTCTCCGGGGCGATCGCCAGGTACTTGCTCCCTTTCGGGAGCAGCATCGCGAGCGCGCTCATCGCGGCCACGTGGCCCGAGAGCATGCGGGTCGTCGCAAAGCGGGCCCGGAAGACCCGCTCGGCGGCCGAATCGGCGAGCGCCTGGATCTCGTCCGTGTAGCGGGTGCCCGCGTAGCTGTTCGGGATCTCCTCGCCCAGGAACGGTTCCTTGGTGGGCAGGGTGTACCGACCGGCCAGGTCCGAGGACAGGTATCTTCGGGCGGTCGGTGAGAGGGCGTTCTCGCTCGGGAGGAGATTGAACACCTCTCGTCCGCGCCACCGATCGTGCGCTTGAACGAGCCGACGAAGCCGCGCTTCCTCAGGCCGGAGGACCGCCATGGGTCAGGGTCTCCGAGGTCCGGGGGACCCCGTAGCCTTGGGCGATCTTCCGATGCTCGCGGTTCCCGCAGCGGGGACACAGAAGGTCCTTGTCCTTCCGGACGAGGAGGGCGTGGCAGACCTGACAACGGGCGGAGACCACCCCGAGCGGGGGCTGGGCGGTGGAGAGCTTGATCGCCGGATAGCTCTGGAGGACGCGGGCGACGACGAGGTCGCCCGGCGCGAACTCATCGCCCAGCGAGTCGGTGTACCCGTCCTTGGCCTTCGAAACGTGGATCGTCCCTTCGGGAGCGCCCGGGATGGCCCGGAGACTGTGACCCGCGGCGAGCACCGTCACGATCGCCATCGCCGTCTTGACCTCATCGACGCGTCCGTAGACGAGCTCCCCCTCGACGATCTTCGGGATCGCGTGGAACGCCTCGACCTCGATGGCATGCTCGCTCGGCTTGAACGCCGCACGCCCGAACAGGGCGGCGTAGATCTTGCCCGAGCTCTCGTAGGTCCCTCGGCCGGGGACGAACTCCTCGGCCGTGCCCAACAGCTCACCGGGGAGAACGATGCGGGGAGCGGTCGGTGCGTTCATCGCTGGGCGCTCGCCGAAGGACCCACCGGTCGACCGGGATCCGGACCCGTTTCCGCGCGTGGTGAGGAAACGTGCGCTCAAGATCCCAGTCGACGGCTCGGGTCTCTTCGATCTGAAGCTGCCGTGCCACCGCGCTTCGCGCTATAAAGCTTCGGGAGTCGGCGAGGGAGAAGGCGTACACCGCGCGCTCCGCGACCCGGAAGGCGGTCTCCCAGAACGCACGGTCGGCGTGCCGGGTCTGGGCCCCGAAGGGAGGGTTCATGACCACGGTGTCCGCCCCACCGGAGTAGTCCCGCACGTCCGTTCGGAAGATCTGAACCGGAACATCCGATGCGACGAAGTTCCGCCGAGCGACGTCCGCCGCCCCGGGATCGATCTCGACGGCCTCGAGCTCCGCGGCGCCGAGCAGCCCGGCGGCGATCGCCAGGATCCCGTTCCCGGTGCCGAGATCGACCACCCGCCGGCCCACGATATCGTCCCGCGCGAGCGCGGACTCGAGCAGTTCGGCCGCCCGTTCCGGGGACGTCGCGAGCTGTTCGAGGCGAGCGATGGGCGCTCGGATCGGCTCGAGCCCGGCCAATCGCTGGACGAGCTCGCTATGCCTCATGGCCGGGCGAACGGACCACGGCGGCCGCCTCGAACGGGATCCGATGCGGGGAGCCGGATTTGAACCGGCGAACGCCTACGCGACAGGATCTCCTCGGCCGTTCGCCGAGCGGTGGACGGCCGTTTAAGTCCTGCGCCGTTTCCAGGCTTGGCTATCCCCGCGTGGCTAACGCGCCGCCGGAGCGGGGGCCTCGGCTTCCTTCGCCGGGCGCGCGGGGTTCTTCTTGAGCGACACGCGCTTCGGGAAGTACTTGAGGAGAACGACGTCGTTGACGGCCGAGACCCAGCGGTACGGAACGTTCACGGGTCGGGACTCCTCCACTAAGAGGGGGCTGGATTCCGCCACGTAGAGGCCATCCACCTTGGAGGCATCCACGTCCACCACGATGTTCTCCACCTCTCCCAGGAGTTGACCCTCGGGAGTGTAGATCTGGCGTCCCATGAGTTCCGTCATCTCGACCAGCATACCGCGCGACCTGTGGGCCTCATCCGAGAGCCCTCCTTTTAGTTCTTTGCCCGAACCCGCACGGTCGCTGTTCTCGTTCAGGTCTCGGTCGCGTCGGCGGACCTGGTGGGCGCCTTGCGGACCTGGGAGTGGTAGAGCCGCAGGAGCTCTTGGGTCGTGGTCGCGTCCGTCGGGGCCTTGTCGGAGCGGAACCGGCCGGTGAACCGGGGGAACCGCAGGGCGAGCCCGCTCTCGGGCCCGACGATCCCGACCGCGGCCCGGTGGTTCGGGCTGACGCTCAGCTCGGCGCCCTGCACCTCGAGGACGAGACCCGGATCGAGCCAGTGGTCGGGTTCGAGCATGGTGAGCACGTTGGCGGGCCGGTCCGCGCGCTCGTACTGTTTGAGCATCTTGGGCAGTCGCTCGAGGGTCGCGTCATCGAACCCGGTCCCGATCTTCGTGAACGACTCGAACCGGTCCTTGTCGGGATTGTACACGGCGAGGAGCAAGGCCCCGTAGCGTCCCGCGCGCCGACCTCGCCCGTCGAAGGCGCCGACGACCACCCCGTCGATCGAATCGACCAGCCCCTGGGTGTAGTCCCGCTTGTACTTGATCCACAGGAACCCTCGCGCCCCCGCCTTGTAGATGCTGTCCTTGGCGATCGATTTCGCCATGAGGCCCTCGCAACCCGCGGCGATCGCGGCGTCGAGGAACCGCTGCGCCTCCTCGACCGTCCGCACGATCTCCTGCGTCGCGAGGTGGACCCTTTCGCTGCGACCGACGAGGCCCTCCAGGATCTTCCGCCGCTCCGGGAGCGGGCGACCGGCCTGGACCCCTTTGGCGTCGAGAAGGATATCGAACAGGAAGAGGCGCACGGGGACCTCCTCTTGCATCCGCTCGAGATCGTACTTCCGGCCCCGACGTCGGGAGATCTCCTGGAACGGCCGGATCTCCTCGGTCTGGGGGTCGATCGCGACGCATTCTCCCTCGACGATGGTCGGCCGTCGACGGAGGGCCTTGGGGAGCTCCTCGAGGAGCTCGGGGAACTGATCGCTGATGTCCTCGAGCCGACGGGAGAACAGTTTCACGGGTCCGTGGGCCGGGACGTGGGCCTGCACCCGCAACCCGTCGTACTTGTACTCCACCGCGGCCTCGCCCCCCAGGCGCTCCAAGAGCTCCTTGAGATCCCGGGAACGCTCCGCGAGCATCGCTCGGACCGGCCGTCCGACCTCGAGCTCGATCCCCTTCATCCCGCCGACCCCTTCCTTCACGAGCGCCCGGGCCACAAGACCGAGATCGCTCGACCGGTTGAACGCGTCCTCGATCTCGGTCCGGTCCGCCTTCGTCCCGCCCGCGAAGGCCTCGTTGAGGGCGTCCAGGATCGTCATCTCGCGGACGCCAAGGCGCAGCTTGCCGAGAACGAACCGGACGATGTACTTCGCCTCGGTCGGCGAGGCCCGGGCCAAGAGGGCGGTGAGGAGACCGTTCTTGGCCTCCTGGGAGCCCGAACCCGAGGCACGGGCGATGCCCATGCACGCGTCGTAGACCTCCTTGACCGAGAGGGACCTCTGGCCGCTGTGGGACGCCTCGCGCGGGACCAGGAGCTCTTCGGCGGTCGTCCCGAGATCCCCCGATCGACGGACCGCCCGTTCCACCGTCGCTTCATCGGATCCGGTCGCCTCGGCGACCGCTCGGCGGGCCAGCGCGTCGGCCATGCCGAGCTCGATCCCTTCGTACTCGGGTCGGAGGAGCCCTTGGGATAGGTACAGTACCTCGGGGAGCTCCTCGGGATCGGCGGCCTTCAGAAGACGCACCAGGGCGGCTCGGATCTCGAGGCGCTTCGAGGTCCGGCTGAGCTCCTCGTAGACCTCGACCAGCTCAGCGTAGCGCACCGGCCGACCCCGTCTCTACGGACCGCCGGACGGCTTTGAGGTTGCCGGCCACGTCCCCGTGGCCAAAGACCGAGTTCCCGCAGACGAAGAAGGTCGCGCCCGCCCGTGCCGCGATCATCGCCGTCTCGGGTGTGATCCCCCCGTCGACGGAGACGTCCGCAGTTCCCCCGAACGCATCGACCGTGCGGCGCGCCGCCTCGACCTTAGGCAGCACGGCCGGGATGAACTCCTGGCCCGAGAAACCGGGGTGAACGCTCATGACGAGGATCTGCTCGAGCTGAGCGGCCAGCGGCAGGACCTGCTCGAACGGGGTCTCCGGTCGGATCGCGGCTCCGGCCGCCTTTCCGAGATCGTGGATCTGGCGGACGAGCTCCTGCGGTTCTCCCTCGGCCTCCACGTGGAAGGTGAGCGTGTCCCCGCCGGCCTCCGCGAACTCCTTCAGGTACCGGCCCGGCTGCGAGATCATGAGATGTATATCCAGCGGGAGCCGGGTACGACGACGGACGGCCCGGACCAGGCCGGGCCCGAAGGAGATGTTCGGTACGAAATGACCATCCATCACGTCCAGATGGAAGGCATCGGCCCCGCCGGCCTCGGCCTCCCGGATCCCGGCCGCGAGGTCGGCGAAGTCGGCGCTCAGGAGGGAGGGGGCGAT
Source organism: Thermoplasmata archaeon (assembly GCA_049799275.1). Classification (GTDB taxonomy): domain Archaea; phylum Thermoplasmatota; class Thermoplasmata; order Lutacidiplasmatales; family UBA184; genus Lutacidiplasma. The sequence goes on along the minus strand of JBARHO010000211.1, from coordinate 512 downwards.
CCGGGGCCCGGTCCGAGCAGAAGGCACGGCGCTTGGAGCCCGTAAGGGTATTTATACGACCTGCGGGGTCGGTCGCCTAGGTTCTGGGGTTTCCGGGACACATAGGTGAAAACACATGGAAAGCGAACGCGCACAGGACAAGACACCGGTGCGCTGGGGCCGAAATCGCGCGCTCTCTACGCCGACGGCCGCGGTGATCATGATCATCGTGATCGTTGTCGTGGGAGGGCTCGGATATCTGGGGTTCAACGCGGTCAATGGTCAGAGTAAGACCATCAACAGCTGTACCCCGGTGAACAGCCCTGGCTGCTCGCCGTTTAGCCAAACGCACGACATGACACTGTTCACCCCGTATTCCTCCGTGCAGGCGGGGAACGCGGTGCCCTTCAGTGCCGGACTACCTTCGGGAGTGACCGCCTCGAGCTATACCTTCAATTTTGGTGATGGAGTGACCCAGACCACCTCCACACCGCAGGTCTCTCACGTCTATACCAATCCAGGAACCTACATCG
>JBARHO010000210.1:0-13709 GCA_049799275.1 Thermoplasmata archaeon | reverse complement strand
GCGGAAGTTCGGGGAGAACGCGGTCTCCCGATCTCCGCAGGGGCTCGCCGCCGAGGGGTACCAGCGCGTGTGGGCCTACGACGTGCTTCGGGAGTACGGAGAGGAACGCTCGCCGGGAAGAGCGGTCGCCCGGCCTACCGCGTAGGCACTTTCAGCGCAGGGCACGACGGGGCGGGTCGGCCCATTCATTCAACAGAGCAGACGTGCGCCGGTCAGCCATATACCCGGACGGCGTCCCCCCGACGAGGGAACCCCATGGTACAGAAGGTCACCGAGGTCGTCGGCACGTCGCCGGAGTCATTCGCCAAGGCCGCGGACAACGCCGTCATGAGCGCGGCGAAGACGATCCGACATCTGAAGTGGTTCCGCGTGCTCGAGCTCGAAGGTCAGATCCGGGACCAGAAGGTCAGCGAGTACAAAGCGACGGTCAAGATCTACTTCGATATCGAGTGAGCCGGCTCCATTGGCAGCTCGCTCTCGACCCGTTGCGAGAGCGCGCGAACGTGGGGCTCCGGCAACATGCCGGTGATCACGTCGGTGATCCGCCCGTCCGGATCGAGCAGGTACGTGACCCGTTTCGCGAGCCCGAATGCGCCCAGGACCCCGTACTCCCGGGCGATGATCTTCTCGTGATCCGCGATGAGAGGGAAGGGTAGCTGACACTCGTCGGCGAACTTGCGCTGATCGTGCACATTATCGACACTGACGCCAATGATGTCGATCTGGCGTCTCTTCGCCTCGGGATATAGCCGGGCGAACTCGAGCGATTCCCGCCGGCAGCCCGACGTCGACGCCTTGGGGTAGAAGTACAGGACGACCGAGCGTCCCTTCAGGGACGAGAGCTTGAGTCGTTCGCCGCTCGCCGTGAGGCCTTCGAAGTCCGGAGCCATCTCGCCCGCCGTCAGCATGCTGGCCGTATCCCGGGGCTCCTATTTACTCGGGACGTTCGGTAACACCTGCCGCACGTGCCCCGCGGCCGTCCTCTAGGAGCTTGTCTCTCTACAACCAATACTAACAGTTGACCTGAGGAGGACCCCTCTGCCAGACCGACGTGTGTGATGAGATGTATCCTTCCGCCCGATGCCGGGTCGGAATGTGGATAGGTCGCGCCTCCGTTCGTCCACCCCGAGGCGCTCCATGGAGAGTATGCTGTATGTGGGACTCGATGCGCACAAGGGCTCGATCGTTGCCACCGTTCTCGATCGTGAGGGGAACAAGATAGACCAGACTCGACTTGGTTCGGAAGATGCCGAGCTGAAGGCCTATCTCCGAGGACTACCCGGGCCCGCCGAGGTTGTCCTGGAGGCCTGCAACGTCTGGCAACATGTCTATGACGCTGCGGCCTCTACCGGGGCCAAGGTGACCCTGGCCCACTCCTACAAGGCGCGGGTGATCTCCGAAGCCAGCCTCAAGTCGGACAAGGTCGATTCTCTTGCGCTCGCGCAGCTGCTGCGGCTGAAGGCGGTCCCCGTGGCCTTCGCTCCCGACGCCCCGGTCCGCGAGCTCCGCCAGGTCGTCCGGGACCGCGCATTCTACCGGGAGCAGGAGCATTCGGTTCGGAACCACATCTACTCGATCCTGCTCCAGAAGGGGATCCCGTACGACGAGAGGATCCTTGCCCATAGGCGAAAGCGACAGGAACTAAGGTCCCTCCATCTGCCCGAGGTCGACCGGGGACTCGAGATGCTGGCAAGTTTCGATGCCGCTACGGCCGAGCTGGATCGGAAGGTCCACGAGGCATTCATGGCTTCCATGGAGGCGCAGCTGCTGGAAACGATCCCGGGTATTGGGGAGTTCATCGCCGTTGGCCTGGTGGCTGAGCTTTGCCCGATCGGTCGGTTCTCGAACGTCGAGCGGCTATGCTCCTACGCCGGCATGACCCCCACCGATCATCAATCCGGGGAAACTTCCTACCAAGGGCACCTCAAGGTTGACAGCAATCACCTCGTCAAGTGGCTACTGGTAGAGGCGTCGTGGGCCCACCGTCGCTGGGAAAAAGGCAGTGATGTGGCGAAGATCGCCCGACGGGTCAGCCGTCGGCGAGGGAAGCAGAAAGGGAATATCGCCGGGGCGCACAAGTTGCTGAAGATCGTCTACGCAGTGCTCAAGCGGGGCACCCCTTACACTCCGGAACGGCCGAGTCCCGGCGCGGATTTTGCGAGGTCGTAGGACGGTCGCGACCTTGTGATTGGGAAAGGTCGGGCCGGAGCCGGTGGCCGCGGAATTCATCGTGCGTATCTGACGCGGATAAGTGAATGCGGAGCCGGCAAGGAACGACGGAGTGATCGTGTAGGCGATCCAGTCGGGCCCTCCCATTCGCAGCTCGGGCGGAAGGAACATAAGTAAATCCGGGGACCCATTCCCTTGGTGCATGCCTCCATCCGAGGAGCGTGCACCGGTCTTCAGTCGCTACGATCCGAAGCAGAGCCTCCTGCTTCCGCCCGACCTCAACGAGTGGCTCCCGGAGGAGCACCTGGCCCGCTTCATCTCCGAGATCGTGGAGGAGTCCCTGGATCTCTCGCCCCTCATCGACCGCTACCACAACGCCGAGGGGGGCCACCCCGCCCTCCACCCGAAGATGCTCACCAAGCTCTTGGTCGATGGATACGCGGTCGGGGTGCGCTCCTCCCGAAAGATCGAACGCGCCACCTACGAGGACCTCGCCTTCCGCTACCTCTCCGCGGACCAACACCCCGACCACAACACGATCGCGAGGTTCCGGGAGCGGAACCTCGACGTGCTCGAGGGGCTGTTCATCCAGGGGCTGAAGATCGCCGAGCGCCTCGGGCTCGTCAAGCTGGGGCGGGTGGCGATCGACGGGACCAAGGTCCGGGCCCATGCCTCGAAGCACAAAGCGATGAGCTACGGACGGATGCTCGTGAAGGAGAAGGAGCTCCAGGCCACGGTCCGGAAGCTCTTTGCCGAGGCCCGGAAGATCGACCTCGAAGAGGATGCCCGGTACGGCCACGGGAAGCGGCCGAAGGATCTCCCGGAAGAGCTAAAGTTCCACCGGGACCGTCTCGCGAAGATCCGAGCGGCGAAGCTCGCGCTCGAGGAAGAGGCCCGGGCCCGAGCGGAGGCCGAGGCCTCTCCCGATAGCTCGGAGAGCGGGGGGAAGGTGCCACCGAAGGAGAGGGGAGGGGGTCCCCCGCCCTCGGTCGATGCGAAGGCCCAGAGGAACTTCACCGACCCCGAGTCGAGGATCATGCCGGATGGCGCGAACAAGGGAGCGTTCCTCCAAGGATACAATTGTCAGGCGGCCGTGGACGAGGCGCACCAGATCATTGTCGGGGCCGAGGTGATGGCGGTGGCCCCGGACCAAGGGCACCTTGTGCCGATGCTCGAACGGATCGAGGCGCAACTGGGACGGCGGCCGGAGATGCTGCTCGCCGATGCCGGCTACTTCAGCGAGGCGGGGATCCGCGCCGTAGAGGATCGCGGGATCGCGGTCTATTGCCCTCCGGGACGCGGGAAGACCGAGGAGCGCGAGAGCTGTAAGCGAGGTCGGCCGCCGAAGGGGGAGACCTTCACCGAGGCGCAGCGTCGTAAGGTGCGAGGACAGAGGGGTCGGGTCCACTACCGAAGACGGAAGGCGATCGTGGAGCCGGTCTTCGGGCAGATGAAGGAGGGCCAGCGGTTCCGTCAGTTCCTCCTCCGGGGACGGCGGAAGGTCCGAGGGGAGTGGTTCCTCGGGTGCTTGGCGCACAACCTACGGAAGATCCATCGGACCCGGATCAACTGACGGGACGGTCGACACACACAGATCCGTCGGCAAGGTCACAAGGATCGTGGGCTCACGTCAGGTCAAGGGAAGTACTGGACAGGCTCCTCCCTTGGAAGCGGGTCGCCGAGTCCAGTGAAGTGAGAGGGGGTTGCTCGCCTCATGTTGTGCCCCTCTGAAGCCGTTGTAGAATCATCAACTCTTCCGTGACGTCGGCGAGCGACGGGACGTTGACGGGCTCGGACGCCCTCTTCGCGAGGCGCTTGCGTTTGGCCGAGTACAGCTTCACCGCCACTTCCTCGTAGAGCGTTCCTCTCTTCCACAGCCCATACACGGTGAACGATAGCCGGTGGGCGACCGCGGTGATCGCCTTCGGCACTCCCACCCGCTTTTCGAGCGACTTCAGTAGCAGGAAGAATCGGCCCCGCCCCATCTTACGGATCCCCTGCACCGCCATCTCGAACGCGTACGTCAGCTGAGGGTTTCCGTGGCGGCGCTTCGTGTGCTGCGGGTCCTTCTCCCCGCTCGCCCGGTTCTTCGGCACCAGGCCACAGTACGCCGCGAACTTCTTTCGGTTCCGGAACCGTCTCACGTCTCCCACCTCGGCGACGATCGTGAGAGCCAGCGTGTAGTCGATTCCCGGGACACTCTGGAGGAGGCGAACCTCCTCCCGCGTGCTCGCGACCTTCGCGAGTTCCGTGGTCAGCTCGTGCTCCTGACGGACGTGGAGCGCCCCCTCCTCCAGGAGACAGATCAACTGACGCTGATCCCACGGGTCGTCGAGGTGGACTTCCTCCTGGAGCCAGCGCAGGGCCTGCACACCGAAGATGTCGTCGTACTTCGTCGCCTCGTGCTGGAGGTGGTGCTTGACCAGGAGCGAGCGGACCTGCATCTTGGCCCGCTTGAGCTTCTCGACCACCTCTCCTCGGAGGCGCACGAGCGTGCGCAGGCTCTCGATCTCGGGAGGCGGCACATACGCCTCGGGCAAGCTCCCGAGGCGTAGCACGGTCGCCAGCATCAGGGCGTCGTTCTCGTCGGTCTTGGTGTCACCGAGAAGGGCCTTGAGCTTCTTCGGGTGGGCCATCCTCACCTCACACCCGAGCTGACGGAGGTGTTGGAAACAGGCCTTCCCGGCGGTGGAGGCCTCGAGCCCCAAGACCACGGGTGTCGCCCCCGCCAGCTTCCGCAGGTCCCGATCGAGATCGTCGAGCATCTTCGGACAGGTGCGTATCGTCCGACGTTCGACGAGTTGGCCCTCGGGGTCGAGGACGGCGACCGTGATGGTCTTCTGATGCACGTCCAGGCCTACGACATACGGTCTCGCGCTCGGCGGGGTCACAGCGTTCTTCGGCATGCTTATGGTGCTCCTCCTCCTTCCTCGCCGGCGACGGGCCGGCACCGGTGTGGTTGGGTCTCCGACGTGGGCGGTGTTCGAATCCATCCTCCCTTACGGGTGCCCGAGCCGGTGTCGGCCCGTTCCCAGAACCCCGCGTCAGAAGCCGGCGTCCAGTCTAACAGCCAGGCTCCACCCGAGGGTGGGCCCATAGGAGTCTCCGGACGCCGGGGACCCGAAGCCACGCCGCTGGATGCGGCGGGGTGATTAACGACCCGCTTCCCCGGGGTCTAGCACATACACATACCGCTGTAGCGACCGGGGGCCGGGAGCGGCCCGGATCGGGCCGAACCGGGACCTCTCCGAGCCGCCCGACCGTTCTGGACCCCCGGGCCTGCCGCGAACTTCGGACGGATGGTCGAAGCCGATCCCCGGGTCCGATCGCACGTCGTTCGGGGGCCTCTTTCGCCGCGATCCGACCCGCGTTCTCCGTTCGGAGCACCGCGAATGGCGGAGAACGTACGCCTCTGGGTCGAGGCGTTCGAGACGCCGGGTGAGGCCGGGCCGCAGAGGATCCCCGTGGAGGTCCGGCTCGGCCCGTTCCTCCGACGCGGGGAGGAAGCGGAGGCAGTAGCGGGATCGGCCCCCCCAGACCCCTTTCGTTCAAGTAGAGGAACGGACGCCCGGGCGCTTCACGCCCGGACCCGGGCCCAATGATTCTTATGTAGCGACCCATGTATCGCCTCGATCCCATGCCCGATACAGCATCGCGTGAGCTCACCCTCTACGTCCAAAGCAAGTCCGTCGTGACCAGCTTCTATCGTCCCGCCGTGGCCGCGACCTCCAGTTCGGAGGCGGCCCAGCTGGGCTCGAGCCCGGGGACCCGTACCCACTCCGACGACGACTCGGCCTCCCCCATGGGGGAGGCGTTCTTCCTCTCGGACGATCAGGCCCGCTGCCTCGCCCTGGCAGAGGACCTCGCGACCAAGCGCGGCTACCGGTTGAACATCGTCGATGTCGGGAAGGCCGGCCGCGTCGAGCGGCTCGTCACCGAGCATCTGCGCAATGTGCAGAACTTCCCGGTCCTGATCAACCACGCCGGGCAGCGGCTCGAAGGGATCGAGGCGTTCACCGAAGAGAAGCTCTCCGAGTTCATGCCCACGGACCTCCGCGGGATCCGCGCCTTCACGTATGTGAAGGTCCGGGGCGGCAATCTCGATCGCATCCGGGACGTCCTGCTCACCTTCCACGAGGTCCGGGAGCTGCATCTCCTGACCGGCGACTGGGATGTCTTCGCGGTGCTCGAGTTCGCGGAGGGAGACGCCAAGAAGCGCAAGGTGCTCGATTTCGTCACCGAACATATCCGATCCATCCCCGAGGTCCTCGACACGAGCACGCTCGTGCCGGAGTACTCGGTCACGAAGTTCCCGACCTAGTCCGTCGTCCCCGTCGCGTCCGGCGAGGCGCCACCACCGGGGCCGCGCGCCCTCGCGGTCGGGCGCCCCGCTTGGGCCCGTCGGACCCGTAGAGCGCCTCGACGGTGAGGGGATGGTGCTCGAGCCATGCCAATCCCTCGACATAGGCCCCGAACGCTTCGATGGTGGTGAAGAGGGGGGTCCCCAGCTCGACCGCCCGACGTCGCAGGACGTACTCGTCCTCGAGCATCTTCTCGAACTTCTCCTGGCTCAGCGAGGCGGGGACGTTGAGCATGAGATCGATGTCCCCCGAATCCATCGCCTCGAGGACGTTCGGGTGGCGATCGGGCTCCATGACCTTGTGCAAGAGCTGGGTGCGGGGGAACCCGTGCTCCTGGAGGAAGACCGCGGTGTCCTCGGTCGCCTTGAGCGTGAACCGGAGCTGGGCCAGTCGCTCGACCCAGGGGAGCATCTCGAGCTTAGGGCCCGGTCCACCGACGGAGAGGAAGGCGGACCCGGCCCGGGGCACGAGCCGTACCCCGGTCGCCACGAGCGCCTTGACCAGCGCATCCGCGAACGTCGGGCCGAAGCAGGCGACCTCTCCGGTCGACTGCATCTCGACCCCGAGCATCGGGTCCGAGCCGGTGATCTGGAGGAACGAGAACTGGGGCACCTTCACCCCCCATCGGTCGGGCGGGAGCGGAGCGATCCCCGTCCGGGTGAGCGGCCTTCCCAGGAGCGCGCGGGCGGCCTCGCGGAGGAGCGGGACCCCGGTCGCCTTGGACAGGAACGGGAGCGACCGGCTCGCCCGGAGATTGAGCTCGATGATCTGGTACTGCTGGTCCTTGACAAGGAACTGGACATTGAACGGACCCCGGATCGTCAGCGCCCGGGCGAGACGCTCGGCCGCATCGACCAGGTCCCGCTGCACCTTCGGGGGACAGTGCCGGGGAGGGAGGCTGAAGATCGCATCCCCCGAATGCACGCCGGCGGGCTCGACGTGCTCCAGGATCCCCCCCACAAGGACCCGGGTCCCATCCGAGATCGCATCGAGCTCGATCTCGGCGGCCCCCTCGATGAACTTCGTGATCACCACCGGGTGCTCGGGGGAGAGACGCACGGCCTCGCCGAGGAACCGGGCGAGGTCCTGCTGCCCGTGGATCACACGCATCGCCTGGCCGCTCAGCACGTAGGACGGTCGGACCAGGACCGGGTACTCGACCTCGTCCGCGAACGCCTCGGCGTCGGCCTCCGTGGTGAACGCCTTCCACTTCGGCTGCGGGATCCCGAGCCGCTCCAGCAGCTGGGCGAACTGGGCCCGGTCCTCCGCCATGTCGATCGACGCGGGCGCGGTCCCCAGCACCGGGATCCCGCACATGTCGAGCAACGGGGTCAGGTTCTGGGCCAACTGGCTCCCGACGCAGGTGACGGCGGCGCGGAACTGGTCGAACTCGAAGAGATCGCGGACCCGTTCCAAGGTGATCTCCTCGAAGTACAAACGGTCCGAGCGATCATAGTCCGTCGAGACCGTTTCGGGGTTCGAGTTGAGGACGGCCACGGAGGGGACCCCCTCGGCCTTGAGGCCGTCCACCAGGTTCATCGTCGACCAGTCGAACTCCACGCTCGATCCGATCCGGTAGGGGCCGGCCCCGATCACGAGGATGCTCCCGGGAGGGCTCGGCGGAGGGTCATCCGCATCCGCCCGGTACGTGGCGTACAGGTAGTTCGTTCGAGAGGGCCATTCGCCCGCCAACGTATCGATCATCCGGATCCGCGGCCGGATCCCGGCGGCGATCCGTTCGCGTCGCACCGCTTCCTCGTCCCAATGACCGGCCCGCGCGATCGCGCGGTCCGAGAAGCCGAGCTCTTTCGCCTCCCGGATCAGCGCTGGCGGAGGCGCCTTGGCGGCGCTCTCCCGAAGGGCCCGGTCGGTACGCTCGACCTCGGCCAGCTGGTCAACGAACCAGCGATCGATGAACGTGATCCGCGCGATCTCGCCCGCGTCGGCCCCCCCCCGCAGCGCCTCCAGCACCCGCGTGAGGATCTCCGGACCGGGGGCCGAGAGCTCCGGTCGGAGCTGGTCGAGCGTCCGGGCCGTAGCGGGAGGCTCGAGCTCGGCGCGTGGGTCGCTCATGCGGACCGCCTTGAGCAGGGCCTCGGGGAACGAGGCCCCGATGCCCATCACCTCCCCGACCGACTTCATCGAAGGGCCGAGCCGCCGGTCGGCCCGGACGAACTTGTCGAGGTCCCATCGGGGGAGCTTCACGACCACGTAGTCGAGCGACGGCTCGAAGCAGGCCGTGGTCACGCCCGTGACCTGGTTCTTGAGCTCGGGGAGCGTGTACCCGAGCGCTAGCTTGGTCGCGATGTAGGCGAGGGGGTATCCGGTCGCCTTGCTCGCGAGGGCGCTCGATCGGGAGAGCCGGGCGTTGATCTCGATCGCGTAGTACTCCAGGCTCTCGGGATCGAGCGCGAACTGGATGTTGCATTCCCCGACGATCCCGCACATCTCGACCGCTCGGAGCGCCGCCTGGCGGAGCATCTGGTACTCCTGATCCGTCAGGGTCTGCGACGGCGCGGTGACGATGTTGTCCCCGGTGTGGACCCGCTTCGAGAGCACGTTCTCCATGTTGCAGACCGTGAGCTTGTTGCCGCGAACATCGCGGACCACCTCGTACTCGATCTGCTTGAACGATCCCACGTAGCGTTCGAGGAGGATCTGGCCGACCGGGCTCGCCCGCAGTCCGCGACCGGCCACCTCGGCGAGATGGGCCCGGTCGAACGCGATCCCGCCGCCCTTTCCCCCTAGGGTGAAGGCGACCCGGATCATGACCGGATAGCCGAGGGTCGCGGCAGCGCGCTCCGCCTCCTCGATCGAGTAGACCGCTCGGCTCGGGAGCGTCGGAACGCGGGCCTGCTTCATCACGGTCACGAACCGGGCCCGGTCCTCGGTGGCGCGGATCCCCGCGAGCGGCGTACCGAGGACGCGGACCTTATGGCGACGCAGGGTGCCCCGGTCGGCGAGGCCGATCCCGCAGTTGAGCGCGGTCTGACCGCCGAAGCTGAGGAGGATGGCCTCGGGCCGTTCCTCTTGGATGATCGGCTCGACGAACTCCGGGGTCAGGGGCTGGAGGTAGACCTTCCCGAGCTTGGGCCGGTCGGTCTGCAAGGTCGCGATGTTGGGGTTCACCACCACGGCGAAGATCCCCTCCTCCTGGAGCGCCTTGAGGCACTGGCTGCCCGAGTAGTCGAACTCGCCGGCCTCCCCGATCTTGAGGGCCCCCGACCCGAGCACGATGACCTTGCGCGGCCGCTCCCGGCTCATCGGGCCGTCCTCCGGACCAACGAGGCGAACTGGTCGAAGACGAAGCCCGCCTCTTGGGGTCCCGGATGGCCCTCGGGGTGACCCTGCAAGGCGAGAAGACGTCCGTTCACCGATCGCAGCCCCTCCAGCGTGCCATCGTCCGGGTTCGTCGCCCACGGCCGTAGACCGCTCCCCGCGAGAGAGCCCGGGTCCACGGCATAGCCGTGGTTCTCGCTCACGATCATCGCACGGCCGTCGGGAAAACAGACCGTCTTGTTCTGGCCGCGATGGCCGTACTTGAGCTTGAACGTCCGACCCCCGCGGGCGAGGGCCAGGAGCTGGTGGCCGAGACAGATCCCCAGAGTCGGTCTGGGACGCTTGGGGAGCTGTCGGATCTCGTCGATGATGGGGCCGAGCCGCTCCGGATCCCCAGGCCCGTTCCCGATCAGGATCCCGGATATCCGATGGCCCTCGTACGAGTCAGGGATCGGAGAATCGTACGGGAGCCGAACGACCGAGAGCCCCCGCTCGAGGAGCGATCGGACGATGCTGGCCTTGATCCCGCAGTCGAGGACCGCGACCCAGGGACCTCGTTCCCGTCGATAGAGGACCGGTCGCGGGACGGACGCCTCTTGGACGAGCGGCTCGTCCGCGTAGACCGGGGCGGCCCGAAGTCGGCGCGCGAGCTCCTCGTCGGATGGACGGGGGTCGATCGGGCCGACGTCGAGGATGCCCCGGAGCACGCCGTGGGAGCGTAGATGCTCCGTCAATCGGCGGGTATCGATCCCGGAGATCCCAGGAACCCCCTCCTCCTCGAGCCACGTGGCCAGCGACCGGGAGGAGGTCCAGTGGTTCGGCGGGGTCGTTCCTCGGACCACGATCCCCCGGACCTGCACGTGGTCCGATTCGAGGAAGGCGGGCAGGCCGTCCGGATCCTTCGCGTCCGGCTGGGGGACCCCGTAGTTCCCGATCAGGGGGTAGGTGAACGTCAGGATCTGGCCACGATAGGACGGGTCGGTGAGGGACTCGGGGTAGCCGACCATCCCGGTCGTGAAGACGACCTCACCGACCTTCGAGACCGGGGCGCCGAGGCCCACGCCATCGAACCGGGTCCCATCCTCTAGAAATAAAGTTCCCCCGAGCCGGTCGCGCTCTGGGTGGGCGGGCACGGAACTGGGCAACCCAAGGTCCCCCGTGACCCGGCCCGCGCTTAACGGTTACGTCCGCGCTCGCGTTCCGAGACCCTCGAGCCCTTCCGAACGAAGCGTTCGGCGGACCGCTCCATCAAATCCTTGCGTGAGTACACCGGCCCGGATGCCGGGGTTCCCGCGGCTGAAACCATCGTACGACTTCGTGATCGTCGGCGGCGGGCACGCGGGCCTGCAGGCGGGGCTCAAGGCCGCTCTGCTGAACTACACGGCGATCGTGATCGATCGGGGACCCAAGTTCTCTCGTTCGTACTACGCTCCCCGGATGGACAACATCCCGGGCTTCCCGAACGGGATCTCCGGGCACAAGCTCCTCGATCTCCAGATCGAGGCCCTGCATCGGGTCGAGGAAAAGGTGGGATACTTCACTCCCGCGACCGCCGTGGAGGCCCAGCGAGATGGGACCGGGTTCCATGTCACCTTCGAATGGTTGAAACAGCGGCAGATCGCCCACGGCAAGGTCCTGATCCTGGGGCTGGGCGTCGTCGACCGCATCCCCGTGGTGGGCGGGAAGATCGATCCGATCTTCCCCTGGGCGAACTTCGGGATCGTGGACTTCTGCATCCTGTGCGATGGGCACGAGCTCCCAGGGAGGTCCGTGGCCGTGCTCGGGCACGATACCTTCGCCGCCCGGACCGCCCTCGATCTCACCCATTTCGAGCCCGGCTCTCTCGAGATGCTGACGCATGGCGCGCCGTTCCTTGCGGGGGTGGAAGAACCGACCCGAACCGAGCTCGAACAGGCGCTCGAGAAGGCCCACATCACCCACTTTGACGGAGTGATCACCGGGTTCGACGGCATCCGGGAGAAGCGGTTCGTCGTCCGGTTCGCGGACGGCTCCACGCGCGAGTACGACAAGGGCTTCTCGGGGCTCGGTTGGTATCGGATGAACTCCGAGCTTCCGCGCTCCTTGGGGTGCGCCTTCGACCCCGAGGAGTACGTGCTCACCGACGACGATTCCCGGGCCCTTTCGGCCACCGACCGGACCCCGATCCCGGGTCTCTACTGCGTCGGTGACCAGCGGAGCGGATGGAACCAGATCCCGGAGGCGTGGGCCACGGCCGAGCGAGCGGTCATCCACGCGTACGCGGAGTACCTGTAGTACGTTGCGTCCGAGGCACTCGGATCAATGGGCGGCGGACGCGACCGCGGAGATCCCGAGGCGGCGGCCCAGTTCGGGGAGATCGGCCACGACCTCGGTCGCCCCGGCATCCTGGAACTGCTGGGCCAGCGAGGGGGCCGTGCCCGCTCCTGGTTCGGTAGCGTGGCGTACTTCGGGTAGGACGGCGTAGAAGCGGACCCCGGCACGGACCGCGCACTGAGCGTCGATGATGTGGTCGCCCACGAAGGCCGCCCGTTCCGCGGGGACCTCCATCTCCCGAAGCAGCATGTGCAGCGCCTCGGGAGAGGGCTTCGCGGGGCCGGCGGAGCTCCGCGTACGCAGGTACGGGAAGAACTCGGCCAACTTGGTCTGGACGAGGGCCGAGCGACAGAAGTGCTCCGAGCTCCGGGTCAGGATCCCGAGACGATATCCGCGGTCCGCGAAGGCCCGCAGGAGCGGCCCGGCTCCCGGCCGGACCACGGTCTGGGGCAGCGCCTCGAGCTCCATGGCGTCGATGGTGCGGTTGACCTCGGTCTCCATCCGGTAGATCTGTCCTTCCGGGGCCTGGGCCTCCTCGAGGTCCTGCCGGGCCTGCTCCATCAGGTGCGGGATCATGTCGGCAGGCTTCAATCGCCCGGGGGCGATCCCGTAGCGCTCGGCGACCCGGATGACCTCTCGCCGCATCTTGGCGAAGTCATGGTCGCTCAACACCAGGGTCCCATCGAGATCGAACACGATCCCGAGCAATGGCTCCGTGAACGTGGGTCGGACCCCTTCTCGCGTCATGATGCGTCCGTACGCGCACACACGAAGGAGGACATACGGGTTTGGTTGCAGCTACACCGCCCTCGCCGCGGACGCTCACAGGCGTGGACACGGGCCGGGCGGCTACCCAGCGACCGAGGAAGGGCCCGGTCGACGTAGCGTCACGATGGATTCGCGCAACCGGAAGCTCCGGCGCTGGCCGGATCGCCGGGTGCGCGCGATCGTGATCCCCTCGATCTCGAAGCCGACCCGCGCGCCGAGACGCGCGACGAGGAGGTCGCCCGGCACATACGCCCCCGCCAGGAGCGAGTCCCCGACGACGAGCGAGAAACGCCCTCCGGGCCGCAGGGCTCCGTGGACCATCTTGAGGACGGGGACCAGGTCCCAGAAGTAGCGGTTGACCACCCCGTGGACATCCTGGCGCCGATAGGTCCCCTTCTCGATCAGGTTCCGTTCGATCTGCGAGAGGATCGTCCCGAGCCACGGGTCGGGGGTCTCTTTCCGCCGCGCATACCGGGCCGCCTCCTCTCGCGGGAGATTGTCGCAGGCGACCATCCGATGTCGAAGCTCCGCCAGGTCCGCGTAGTCCCGGGCGTACCCGAGCCAAGCGAGATCGAGCTTGTAGTTCATCACGTAGTCCATCCCGTTCACGTAGGGCGGGCTCGTGATCGCCAGGTCGACCGACCCGGGCGGCAGATCCAGGGTCCGGCTATCTCCGAGATGGACATGGGAGGGGGGACCCCAATGGGATCGGTCGGTACGGAGGGCCCCGAGATCCTCCGCCATGATCATGACCGCACTTCGGAACCCTTCGAAGGGATCCACGATCGGGCTGCGGTCCCGTTCGGGTCGGTAGCCGAG
>JBARHO010000209.1:0-3113 GCA_049799275.1 Thermoplasmata archaeon | reverse complement strand
GGGGAAAGGGTTTGGGGACCGTCCTCGGCGACCTTGATGCAGGTTCCAGGAACTGGAACGTTACATCACGGTGCTGCCACTGACGGAGCTCGACGCCGTTCCGAAGACCGCGAGCGAGTTGCCCGCTCCGGCCAGGTCGACGTTCGAGCCCGCGACAACGACCACTGAGTACGAGTCGCTCAGCACCAGGGGGTTGGTCGACTGGGTCACCCAGGCGGACGTGAGCCCGTTGTACGTGGCGAAGATCACGCCGTTGGGGCTGACGATCGCGGCGTACCAGCCCTGCGCCGCCGTAGCGGTGCACTTCGCCGTCCAAAGCGGGGTCACGGCGGTCAGGGACGCAGCCGCAACACAGTTGGCGCTAGGAGCTGAGCCCGCAAGACCGGACCCGGATGGGGTCGAGATCTTCAGGGCGAACAGTCCAGTGTTCAGGTCGTTCGTCACTGACAGCGAGAACGTCTCGTACGTCGCCGTTCCGTTCGTGCTCGGCTGTCCCTGCCCGAACCCAACGGTATAGGGCTTACTGGAGCTCCCTCCCGTCAGTCCGGAGATCAGGATGTACAGAACTGCGGCCAGAACCACCGTGATCGCGACGAGCAAGATCGTAGCGATGATCGGTGACACCCCCCGCCGTCCCTTCTTTCTCCATCTCGGCTCTAGTTTGGTCAGCCTGCTCATTCGCGTTTTCCTCCGCGGAGACACATCTCTCCGCGGGAGAGCCGAGGGTAAAGTTCCTGTATATGAACCCTCCCTTCCCGACTTCGACAATGAACGATGTTGAAATCGACAATAGTCCCTGGGACTCGGCGATAATTTGGACATCATAAATCCATCCCCCCACTCGCCGGTCGCCCTGCACGGACCTCGGGAAAGGGGTGGCTTCGGCGGTCGTCCGCAGTGCGGCTGGTCGCGGCGGGGTCCCGGGTTCGGTCATTGCGGTCCCCATCGGTCCCCGGCCGGACCCTCCGCGCTCTGCGGGGCCCGAAGGGCCGACCCGTCGCGCTCCCGAGGGGTAGAGGAGATCTTGAGCGGTCTCAGAACCGGCTGATTACGAGACGATCGCGCCCGACATCCCGCCGTACCTACGCCGAGGCATCGTGACTGTACCTAGGGGTACACCTGCTCGGTCCGCTCGAAGGGACCCTTTGGCCGTGAACTCAGGCGTCAGAAAATATGGCCCCGGTGCGGGGCGGATCTTGGGTCGGGGGCCGATCCTGTTCCTCGAAGCCGTAATGGTTATCGGTCCCGATCGGCTGTTTTGACCTATATCCATGGATTACAAGTGGCGGGCCCTGGCCATCGTCAGCATCGGCAGCCTGATGGGGGCGATCGACGGGAGCGTCCTGATCATCGCCTTCCCCGAGATCGCCCGGGACCTCCAGGCCAGCCTGGTCTCGATGGTCTGGATCCTGATGATCTACATTCTCATGGGGACCGCCCTGGTCCTCTCGCTCGGCCGCATCGCGGACATGAAAGGTCGCAAGCGGCTCTACAATGCCGGCTTCGTGGTCTTCGTCCTCGGGAGCGCGCTCTGTGCGATCGCGCAGTCGGGCTGGGAGCTGGTCGCCTATCGTGGGATCCAGGGCATCGGGGGTGCGATGCTGATCGCCAACTCCTTTGCGATCCTCTCGGACGCGTTCCCCCCCAACGAGCGAGGACACGCCTTCGGCATCATCAGCGTGGTCTGGGGCAGCGGGGCCATCGTCGGGGTCGTCCTGGGCGGGTTGATCCTGTCGATCACCTCCTGGCGCTGGATCTTCTGGATCAATGTTCCCATCGGCATCGTCGGCACGGTGCTGGCGTACCTGGTGCTTCGGGAGTCCGTGACACCGAACCCCAAGGACACCTTCGATCTCCCGGCCGCGATCCTGTTCACCGCGGCCCTCGCGTCGTTCCTGGTGGGGATCACCGAGGGGATCCTCACCTCGTGGACGAGCCCTCCCACCCTGATCCCCCTCCTCCTTGGAATCCCTCTCCTCGCAGGGTTCGTGGTGTGGGAACTCCGGGTCAGCCGGGACCCGATCCTACCGTTCGGCCTGTTCCGCAGCTGGTTGTTCAGCGCCTCGCTGGCGAGCTCGGTACTTCAGGGGATCGCGATCTTCTCCGTGAACTTCCTCCTCATGATCTACTTCCTCGGGATCCGAGGGATATCGGTGCTCACGGCGGCGTACCTGCTGGTCCCCCTCTCCCTTACCCTGAGCCTGCTCGGTCCGTTCGGCGGGCGGCTCTCGGACCGCTACGGAGCGCGGATCATCTCGACCGTGGGTCTGTTGATCCAGGCCGCCGCGCTCTTGCTGTTCGCCACGATCACTGCCGGCACGCCGCTCGCGGTCGTGGGGATCTACGAGGCGTTGATGGGCGTGGGCGGCGGCCTCTTCTTCCCGGCGAACACCTCCGCGATCATGTCCGGTATCCCCCGGGGCCAGTATGGGGTCGGGTCCGGGGTCATGATGACCCTGAGGAACTCGGCCATGGCCCTCAGCTATGCCGTCGGTCTTATCGCACTGACGAGCCAGTTGCCCTCCGGGACCGGCGCCATCTTGTTCGGTGGATCCTTCGGCCAGGCGCTCACTCAACTGGGGATGACGCCAGCGCAGCTCGGGAGCATCTTCCTGAGAGGGATGAGCAGCGCGTTCTTGCTCGCGGCGGTACTGGTCTTCATCGCGGCCACCTTCTCCGTCCTTCGGGGGCGGGAGCACCGGGAGGGGTTGGACACCCGGACGTACCGACCCAGCGTCCGGGCACCTTCTCGCACCGGCCCATCCCGAGGGACCGCAGTACCGCCCGCCGGCCCGACCGCTCGCCCAACGAACCGGGGCGAGAACGCGCAGGGCCTTCCGCGATAGTCGGACCGGGCGGCCGGCGCGTTCCGCGCTCGTACAGTGGACCGCGCGAGGCACAAAGTTTTTCATTGGACAGCGGTCCCACGCGCTAGGAGGCGTTCGTGTACGTCATTGGCGGCAGTGCGTCCACAGCGCTGGCCGAAAGGGTCTCGCGCGAGCTCGGGAACACGCCGTTCGGCGTCCCGTTCATCAAGCGGTTCCCGGACGGGGAGCTCTACCTACGGGTCGGAGGTCGGCTCGAGGGGGAGGACGTGGTCCTCATCCAGTCGA
>JBARHO010000208.1:0-2408 GCA_049799275.1 Thermoplasmata archaeon | reverse complement strand
GGGGGTGTGGGGGAGTGGCTCGACCGGTCCCCTCGCCCCTTCCGCCGGCTCATGCCGCCACCTCTGCGTCCTGCTCCACCTGTCGTAGGTGGAGTCCCAGGAGGGTCTCGGGAGGCAGCTTGCGCTGGAACGCCTCCCGTGGCGTCTCCAGCGCCCAGAGCGCCCCGTGCACCTCGTCGTTCTTCCAGGCGATCCATTCCTCCAAGGTAGGGAACCTCCATCGAAGTTTGTCGTATTCGAGCCACAGCCTCTCGGCCTTTCCGTTGGTCTCCGGGTTGTTCACTCGGCTCACCGCATGATGGATCCCGTGCTCCGCCAGGAACACCTGGAACTGCCCGAGCCCGGGATCGGCCTCGAAGCGTCGGTTCTTGTAGAACTGGCTCCCGCGGTCCGTATTGACCTCCCGGACCGTGAGGTTCCAGCGGGCGGCCACCCGTAGGGCCTCCCGCAAGGTCTCGATCGCGTGCTCGCTCGTGGCCTCGGGGAACTCTCCCCCCGAGAGGATCATCCGGCTCGCATCGTCCAACCAGAGGATCGCGTGAGGGTGTTGCTCGCTGGTCCGGTGGTAGTCCGCGTGGAGCAGGGACCCGGAGTGCTCCCGCTCGTAGCGGCACCGACGGCGTGGCCTCTGCTTGCGGGGGTTGGGGACGATCCATCGTTGGCTGCGAAGGTAGAGGTAGAGCTTCTGGTGGGGAATGTGGATCTGTCGGCGAGCGAGCGCCTTCCAGATCTGGGAGGCCCCTCGAGGAGTTCGGTTCCACTCCTCGGCGATGAGCTGTTGCTGGGCCTCGGTCAGAGGAGGTCCCTTGGGCCGACGGTTCGGGTTGAGCCGGGGCACGGTCCCGGACTCCCGCCAACGTTGAAGGAGTTTCCTCAGCCATCGACGGCTCACTCCCCAACGAGCGGCCATCTGAGGCAGAGTGTCCCCGTCCCATAGTCGCTCGGCCTGGTGGATGAGGTAGGAGATCCGACGGTCGGTGAGCCGGGTCACGTCCCGGGATCGGGCGGGGGTAATCCGTTCGAGCCCTCGGACCTGGGAGAAGGGAACTCGGGGAGCTCGATGCGGAACGGGTGAGGGAGGGATCTCGACCCATTCTCCCCCGTGAAAGGCCCGAGTGATGCCGTGAGCTCGGAGACGTTCCATCCAAGTGCGAGGTGGTCGAGCGGGGGCCGGAACGACAGAGGGCTCCCCCCTGGACCCCCCGGTTCCAGTGGAGGGCAGGGGACCCGGCTGGGTCGGAACTAATTTCCGTACTCTTGAGGAGGCGACAAGTGTTCCGGAGCCCAGAGATCACACCCTTCCCGGGCTTCGGGCCAGGGGCAGGGGCAGAAGAAGAGTGACCAGGAGGGCGGTCGACCCGAGATCGAAGTAGGCCCTCAGAGAGGATGGGCTGCTCGGAAGGTCATGATGGTCCCATCACTTCCGACCTCCAGCAGATGGAGGTACCCGCAGCGCGGGCACTCTAACGGCCCCGAATAGCCGCGAAGAAGGTGATTGTCGATGTTGATGGTGTTGCAGCCGCGGAGGCAATGGAGCTTGATCACGCGCTGACCCCGACCAAGGTAGGGCCGGGGAGTATATGCATCGTTGGTTCCGCGCATCGGGCCGTTCCCAAAGTTGCGGCCGACCTCCCGCGGCGCAGATCCTGTTCCTCGGCCGTCCTGGGATTCAGCCGAGGCGGAGGGCGATCTCGCTGACAACGTTCCCGATCGGACGATCTGCGTCGATACGGACCCCCCATTCGAACCGGGTGGACTTCGAGTAAACCTGCCGCGCCGCCTCGGGCCCGTAGGGACGAGCCCGCTGACTATCCCGCTCGACGCACACGGACAGCGGGGCGATGAGTGTGAAGACATGTGCGCGATAGGGCAGCAGCCCGCCGATGAGATCGTTGAGCTGCGTCTTCCAATAGAAATTGCCGTCAAAGATCACCGGCGTTCCGCGAGAGAGGGGGCCTCGCGCCAATCCTATCGCGAACTCATTCGCCTTCAGGAATTCCGAGAGATGACCCGCCTCCCAGAGGTTGTGGTCCTCGAGGATCTGGTCGATCGAGATAGGCGCGCCGTTGATCTCTTTGGCGAGTCGTTCCGCGACGCTGGACTTACCGACGCCCAATGGCCCCCGTATGACCACGAAGAAGACCATACGGCGACCGACCCATCGGCATGATGGTCGATCCCTCCGATAATCCCGGCCCTCGGACCATCACGCGAGCGTGACCCCACCGTTCTAGTGGGCGTGCCTTCTCTGGACGGACTACAGGGTCTTTCGGAGGGCGCTCTGCCTTGCTTCGTAGGAGGTCCAGTGTCCCAGACCCCGACATGCATGTCCGGTGTGACGCTCGCTTAGCGACACCGGCACTGGGCCTCTCGATCCCGATCAGTGGCCACGGTGCCGCGGTCGTCGC
>JBARHO010000207.1:0-4596 GCA_049799275.1 Thermoplasmata archaeon | reverse complement strand
CGAATGTTCGACGGTTCCCCGTGGACCGTCGACGTGTGCGCGCCCTGCTCCGAGGATTGCTCACCTCCCGGACCCGGGTGCTCCCGGAGTTCCTGGCCCGCGAGCTCCTCACCGCCTACGGCATCCGTTTCGCGCCGTCGGCGCGCGTGACGTCCCTCGCCGAGGCCATGGAGGCCGCCGATACGGTCGGTTATCCCGTCGCCCTCAAGGTCGCGTCGGCCGACATCTCCCACAAGACGGAGGTCGGCGGCGTCGCGGTGGGCATCGGGGACCCGACGCACCTTCGATCGGCCTGGGAGACGATGCAAAGGGCCTTGGCGGAGAAGGCGCCCCACGCCCGCATCGATGGGTTCGAGATCGAACGGATGATCATCGGCGGAAAGGAGGTCCTGGTCGGCCTGCAGCGGGATCCCGCGTTCGGCCCGATCCTGGTCTTCGGGATGGGCGGGATCTACGTCGAGGTGCTGAAGGACATCACGTTCCGTCTGGCCCCGGTACGGGCGCTCTCGGTCCGGAACATGGTGGCATCGGTCCGGGCGTTCCCGCTCCTGCTCGGGGTCCGCGGGGAGCCACCGAGCGACCTCGAGGCCCTCTACGAGGTGATCGAGCGGGTCTCGCAGCTCGCGACCGAGAACCCGGAGGTCCTCGAGCTCGATCTCAATCCGTTGATCCTCGAGCGCGCGGGCGAGGGGATCTGGGCCGTCGACGCGCGGGTCGTGCTCGGTCCGTCTTCCAGATCGGCACCGTCGACTTCAGCTCGTCGATCAGGGACCGGCAGACCTCGAACGCCTCGGCCCGGTGGGCCGCGCCCACGCCGACGATGACCGAAGGTTCCCCCACCGGCACGTCCCCGGTGCGATGCCACAGGAGGACCTGTCGCACCCCGGGACGTCCCCGGGCCGCGGCCTCCATGGTCGCCATCGAGCTTCGGGCGACACTCGTGTGGGCCTCATAGAACAGGCTCGAGATGGCCCCGCCACCCCGGCGGTCGGGCCGCACGCGTCCCACGAACAGGACCACCCCTCCGCTCTTCGGGTCGGCCAAGGCCGCGTAGGCCCGGGCGATCGAAAGGCGGCCCCGGGTGAGACGGACGCTCACGGCCTAGCCCCCGCTATAGGGGGGATGGATCGCGAGCTCATCGCCCCGGCTCAGATGACCGACCGGGCCGGGAAGGTACTCGCCGTTCCGGACGAACCGACTGATGGTCAGCACCCGGCGAAGGCGGGGGAAGTCGCGCTCGAGCTCACGGAGGAGCGCGGGGACCGCGATCCCGTCCTCGGGGACGGGACGATGGATCTCGCTCGCCCCCGCGGCCTCGCGGGCCTGGGCGAACAGGCGGATCGTGACCGTCCGGACCATGGGCCTCCCGAGATCCCGGGCTCGCTTATGGGTTTGGCTGAAAGGTCGTCCAAGGGAGGCCGAACGGTCGGATTTCCACCCCCTAGTAAAGAACTTATCGGGTAGGACCATGCATTTTCCATCATGAACGAAATATCGGTGCGGGTCGGCGGGGCGGCGGGCGACGGGATCGCCTCGATCGGGGAAACGCTGAGCCGGTCCTTCTCCCGGATGGGGTTGCACTGCTTCGGCTTCAACGCCTACCAGTCGGTGATCCGGGGGGGCCACGTCTGGTTCCAGGCCCGGGCATCGAAGGACCGGGTGCATTCCCAGGGGGACCAGTGCGACATCCTCTATGCGGTCAATCGGGAGACGGCCGATATCCACCTCGCTCAGCTCTCCCGGGGCGGGACCCTCCTCTTCGACCCGGAGAAGTTCGAGGTCCCGGCGTCCAACCTTCCGGTGGGCACCCGGGCCCTGGCGGTCCCGACGCTCGAGATCGCCCGGAAGTACACGAGCCAGTCCATCCTTCAGAACGCTGCGGGCCTCGGCGCCTCGGCCTTCCTGAGCGGCATCCCCCTCGACCTGCTCCAGCGGGTCCTGGCGGACTCCTTCGGCAGCAAGAAGGGCGATGTCGTCGACTGGAACCTGGGTGCGAGCGCGGACGGCTACGCCTTCGCCCAGAAGCAGAGCGCCCCGAACGACCACGCCGTGTCCCCGGCCGGGAGCGCCAAGCTCCTCATGACCGGCAACCAGGCCATCGGCCTGGGGGCGGCGGCGGCGGGGCTCAAGTTCCTGGCCCAGTACCCCATGACCCCGGCCACCGGGATCATGCATTGGCTCGCGGCCCACTCGCACGACCTCGGGATCGTGGTGAAGCAGGCGGAGGACGAGCTCGCGGCCATCAACATGGCGATCGGAGCGTCGTTCGGGGGCGTCCGGTCGATGACGGCGACGAGCGGCGGCGGTTTCGCGCTCATGGTCGAGGCCCTCGGGATGGCGGGGATGGTCGAGGTCCCGCTCGTGGTGGTGGAGTCCCAACGCTCGGGACCGTCCACGGGCCTTCCGACGAAGACCGAGCAGGGCGACCTCAACATGATGCTGGGGGCGGGGCAAGGGGAGTTCCCGCGGGCGATCCTCGCGCCGGCCGACCCCAAGGAAGCGTACTACGCGACGATCAAGGCGTTCCAGCTGGCCGAGGACTGGCAGACGCCGATCCTGCTGGCGAGCGATCTCCACCTTTCCGAGAACTACACCACCATCGATCGGGAGGAGATCTCGTTGGACGTCCCTATCCCCTCCCTCTATACTGTCGAAGCGAACGGGCACGATTACAAGCGCTACCAGTACACCGAGAGCGGGGTCTCCCCGCGCGCGCTCCCGGGGCAGCCGGGTCTCCAGTACGTCGCCGGCTCGGACGAGCACGACGAGAAGGGCCACCTGGTCTCCGACATCAAGTCGGGCATCCCGCTCTGGGTGGGCGAACGTCAGAAGATGATGCAGAAACGGATGCGGAAACTGGACGGCCTGGCGGCCGCGACCGAGCCGCCCCGGCTCGAGGGCCCGGATACGGCGGAGCTCACGTTCGTGGCCTGGGGGTCGACCGTGAGCGCCATCCGTGACGCGATGCCGCTCCTCCTGGCCCGGGGCCACTCCACGAACCTCCTGGCCATCCCGACCGTCTACCCGCTGCACACCGAGCTTCTGCGTCGGGACCTCGAGAACGCCCGTCGTACCCTTCTCGTGGAGGCGAACTACTCGGGCCAGCTGGGCCATCTGATCCGGGCCGAGACGGGGGTCCTCTTGGCCGAGAGGTTCTTGAAGTACGATGGGGAACCGTTCTATCCCATGGAGATCGTCGGTCACGCGCTGGAGGTGCTCGCCGATGGCCAACACTAGCGCGGAGCTCGTCCCCCCCGCCACGGGCACGCCGCTCCCGATGATCGGCAAGTCCGACACCAAGCCGACCTGGTGCCCGGGGTGTGGGGACTACGGGGTCGTCGCGGCCGTGGAGATGGCCCTCAAGAAGCTCCGGATCCCGTCGCACACGGTGGTCGTCGTGTCGGGGATCGGCTGTTCCTCCAACCTACCGCACTTCCTCTCCAGCTACGGCTTTCACGGGATCCACGGTCGATCCCTCCCCGTGGCCGAGGGGATCCGCTGGGCCAACCATGGGCTCACGGTGCTGGCGACCGGGGGCGACGGGGACGGCTTCGGGATCGGGGCCGGCCATTTCGTCCACGCCATGCGCCGCAACGTGAACCTGACCTACGTCACCATGGACAACGAGATCTACGGTCTCACGACCGGCCAGGCCTCCCCGACCTCGATGATGGGGCAGCGGACGAAGTCGACCCCCACCGGGGTCATCGAGAACCCGATCGATCCGATCGCCCTCGCGCTGGCGAGCGGGGCCACCTACATCGCCCGGGGGTTCTCGGGGGACGTGAAGCACATGGCGGACCTGATCGCGAACGGCATCGCCCACAACGGGTTCTCGTTCGTCGACGCGCTGAGCCCGTGCGTGACGTATAACAAGATCAACACGTTCGACTGGTTCCGGCAGCGGGTCTACAAGCTCGAGAACGCGGGCCATGACCCGACGAACATCGTGCAGGCCTGGGAGCGATCGCTGGAATGGGGTGATAAGGTCCCCATCGGTCTCTTCTACCGGACCGAGCGACCCACCTACGAGGACCTGGAAGAGGTGCTCGCCGCCGGCCCCCTCGCCCAGCAGCCGGCGGGCCTCCGGGGCAAGGGCGCGCTCCTCGACGAGTTCATCTGACGTGCGGGGGGGGCTCCGCGGAGGAGCCGGCGACGTCCGTCCGCGGGTCCGCTCGGGGGACCCGCTCGGCCCGGGACTCCCGGATGTAGTCGAACAAGAGCAGGACGACCCCCGCCACGAGGAGGAAGAAGACGAAGATGGCGAGCGTGTTGGCGGCGCCCGAGTCGCCCGCAGCGTCGACGATGGCCGCGATCACCAGGACGACCAGCGCCCCGAGGACCGGGTAGCGGGAATCGTATCCCGCCCACACGGAATAGATCATGTAGAGGACGAGCAACCCGAGGAACAGGTCGACGTACGGAAATCCCACGTTCGGCGCAAGGATGGGACGCCTACATGGGGATTTGCTTCAAGGGCGCCCCACCACCCCGACCGGCGACCGGGCGGCCCGCGGCTCGACCTCGGGCGCTCCCCGGGAGGACCCGGAGCGCCCGCGACAGCTATACATAGGGGACGCCTCGTCGTACGTATGG
>JBARHO010000206.1:0-1985 GCA_049799275.1 Thermoplasmata archaeon | reverse complement strand
GACCTACACCGCTCGAGGACAGATCGGAGCTGTGCCACAGGCTCCTAGTGACTCGACACGGCCCTTGGGTAGGAATGCATCCGGCATAAGCTAACGACCCTCACGTCGACCACTCCTCTCGGAATCGATGCCGCTTGACGTGCGGATCGAGGGATGCCTCGACGAGATACATGTTGAGGGCGAAGCGATTCCCCCTCTCTTTCGAGAGCCCGAGGTCGTAGAGCATCGCGCTCAGGATATGCCGCGCTCCCCGACGGAAGTTCACCGCGAACCGCAGTTGGGTGTACCGCGGTCGAAGCTCCTCGGGAGCCCGCCTGCGCACCAGCGTGTGGAGTCGGCGGCTGACCACCAACGTGAGCAGCGCCGACCAGATCAGCGCCTCCACCACCTGCGCGTTCGTCGTCCGGAACTGGTCAAGGGCGTAGTGGGACTTGAGTTCCTTGAACACCAGCTCGATCTCCCAGCGCATCGCGTAGAGACGGGCCACCTCCTCCGCGCTCAGGACCTCGAGGCCGACATTCGTCAGGTAGAGGTGGTACTCGCTCCCCGCCTCGTCCCACACCGCCACCAGGCGAGACCGAAGGGTGTCCCCCGAGCGCTGCCCGTTGTAGACCCGACGGCGAAACGCGAGCTCGACCTCGGCGTCCAGGGTCTGACGCTCGAGGTGAGGCAACACCTCGCTGAGCCTCTTCCCTTCCAGGTCGATCGCCCGACCTCGGTGGACCGTGAGCGAGCGGACGAAGAGGGGATCCGCGCTCTTCTTCCATCGGCTGACGAAGAACCCCCCGTTCTCCCCGATCTTCGCGAAGAGTCGGTGGGAGTAGTAGCCCAGGTCGAAGAGGAGCAGGCGATCCTTCACCCACGCACCGACCCGGAGGAGCTTCGCGTCGTGCGTGCGTTCCCCGACGAGGGCCACGGTCTTCGGGCCGTTGGCCCGTACGCTCACCAACAGGTCGACCTTCACCCCGGCGGCGACCTTACGGGAACGGGTGGCCGGCCATCTCTTCGCGAGGCTCGCGTGGAGGCGGACCACGCTGGAGTCCTTCAGGAGGAGGTCCTCGAAGCGGGCGAGCTTGGGGTCGAGCTCGCGGCCCGGCTCGTGGGCGAGCTCGGAGAGGGCGTGCTCGAGGCACCGTTTCAGGAACTTCGAGAGCTCGGGAGTGAACCGCAGGTAGAACCCCGGGTATGTGAGGGGGAGTTCCGTGCGCTCGGCGTAGCCGGCCCGGAGCTCCTCGAGATGGCGATGGAGCTCGACCCCGAGGTCCAGGACGAGGGTCCATAGGAAGGCGACGGGGCGGATCGTCCGCTCGCGTCGTACAAAGCCGGTCTCTCGAGCCGATCGCTCGATCTGCTCCGCCGGCAGAAGCTGGTTCAACGCGTGCTCGACCTCGCCGCGACGGAGGGGGGTCGGTCGCACTTGGGGAGAGGGGTGCTTCGGCATCCCATAGAGGTCCCCCAGGCCGGAAAAAGCCCATCGGCTCGATAGGAAACGGTCAGCCGACGTGCCGTTGATCGTCCCTTAACTTATGCCGGATGGAATCCGACCTTGGTAGGAGCCAAAGCGTCCACGCGGCTTTGCCGTTGACCCGAACCTTAGGCTCCCAGTCCGCCGCAATCCGAGCGAGGTCGAAGGGGAGATTGAAGCCAATTACTACAGCCCGAAACTCGACGGCGTACGGAAGAAAGACCTCGGAAATGAACCGCTCGACGGTAAGGAGTTCGGCCTCATGCGCTTGCGCCCAGTCGGCGGCTACCCGATTCTCGGTCTCGGCGAGTTGCCCGGTGAATACGACGGTTCTAGCCAGTCGGTCATCGGAATACACTCGCGCGATCCCGAACCGGAGTCCTTGGCGGAGGTCGGTCGTAGTCTCCGTGTCGAAAACGAGCGCGAGCCGGTCATTGGGTCTGTCGGGACGATAGTCCCCAGACCTACGTTGGCCGGTCGCCGACACTTCGTAGACCCGCTGGAAAATGGGGGGTTCTTC
>JBARHO010000205.1:0-3740 GCA_049799275.1 Thermoplasmata archaeon | reverse complement strand
CTCAAGCACCGGGCGTTCGCGACGTACTCCTGCCCGCGATGCGGACAGAACGTCACCTTCTCCAACTCGGACGCCAGCGCGAAAGCGGGGCCCGCGAACGGCCGCACGGTCACGAAGGGCTCCTCTGGAACTCCGCCACCGAGCCCTGTGAATTCGGATCGGACGAGAGTTGGTTCGAGCATCACGTCCCGACCCCCACCGCCCCGATGTGCTTGAGCATTCGTTCTACCGCTTCGGCCGGATTTGGGGCACCGGGGGCCTCCGCCGCGTGGCGCCGAAGCCGCCGTCGCTTCCACGCATACTGTTGAGCGGACACCTCGTCGTAGATCGTCCCCGTCTTCCACAGCCCGTACACGGTGAACGCGAGTCGGTGCGCCACAGCGGCCAGGGCCTTCGGCGTCCCAATCCTCTTCTCGAGCCGCTTCAGCAAGAGGGCGAACCGTCCCTTCCCGCTCTTTCGGATCGCCTGTACGGCCACCATCATCGCCCACTTCAGCCGGGAACTCCCGTGTCGCAGCTTCGAGTGCCGACCGACGACCTCCCCGCTGTCCCGGTTCTTCGGAACGAGGCCGCAGTACGCGGCGAACTTCCGGCGGTTGGGGAAGCGGTGGACGTCGCCCACCTCCGCCAGGATGGTCAGGGCCAGGACATAGTCGATGCCCGGCACGCTCTGGAGGATCCCAACGGTCTTCTCCTCCACCCCTACCCTCGCGAGCTCCCGCTTGAGTTCCTCGACCTGACGCGTGTAGAGTGCGCCCTCTTCGAGCAGGAGGACCAGCTGGCGTTGGGCGTAGGGGTCGGGGAGGTCGATCCCCTTCAGCCAGTGCAGCGCTTGCACGCCAAAGATGTCGTCATACCTCAGCGACTCATGCTGGAGATGGTGCTTCAGCAGAAGGGTCCGAACCTGGATCTTCGCCCGCCGAAGCTTGTCCACCTGCTCCTCGCGTAGCCGCACGAGCGTGCGGAGCCGCTCGATCGGCTCCTCGGGAACGTAGGCTCGGGGGAAGAAGTTCAGCCGCAGCAGGTGGGCGAGGGTTCGCGCGTCGTTGCTGTCGGTCTTGGTCTCCGAGGTGGTCACGGCCCGGAGCGCTCTCGGGTGGGCCATTACGACGTTCCGTCCGAGCTTGCGGAGGTGCTGGAAGGTCGCCTTCCCGGCGGTGGACGCCTCCAGCCCGAGCGTCACGGGTATGTCTCCGCAGAGTCGTCCGAGTTCCCGATGGAGCTCATCCAGCTCCTTCGGGGCGCTACGGGTCTTCCACTCCCGGACCACCGCACCCTCGCCGTCCATCAGGCAGAGGGAGGTCGTCCGCTGGTGGACGTCCATCCCGACGTAGTAGCCGTTCGTCACCGTCGCTACCTCACCTTTCTTCTACTGCTGGGCATTCTCGCTCCTGTGGTCTCGAGCCGCCGGCGGGGTGGAACAGTCGTGAGACTGAACCAAGCTCCTCTACGGGTGACCGCGCTGGGTCGAGCGCGTTCCCAGAATCTCTCGCCGGTAAGCGGCGCCCAGTCTAACTTCCAGACTCCTCGTTGAGGGTCCACAGCCTTTCCCGGGCGCCGCGGGCTCGGGGCCACACCCCGAAGTGGGGTGGGCGGATTAATGGCCGCGGAGTTCCACGAGGTCTGAGATTCCGGATCGGGGCACCCGCCACCGCGCTCGGAGCGGTCCTGGTGGCCTTGTTGCTCTCGGGCACGGCGATGGCGGGGGGGATGAAGCCTCCTACCTCCTCCGGGACGACCACCGGAGTGTGCCCGGTCCGCTTCGTTGCCACTTCCGTCGTTGACGCAACTCAGGATTTCTACAACGAGACCTATGTCCAGTGCGCTCCGACCCAGCAGGCCGGCATTGCCCACCACGGCTGGGACAACTTCGTCTACGTGCTGGACAACACCGGGAATCCTGGGAGTTCCGCATCGGTATCGTTGACCTTTGCCGGGGATTATGATGGGGGAGGGACCGGAGCTACGTGCCTCAACGCCACCCTCGGGCACGATGTGCCTTGCTTCGCGGGGGACTACGGGGCGCTCTACGTGACCAGTGACCCGACCTTGGCGAGCGGGTGGTCTCTGGTCGGCACGACCCCTGCGGTCGAGACGGGCTCGTCCGGCATCTATGCGCCGCAGGGACACCCGCTCTGGGACGAGCAAGGTACCGCGTTGAGCACGGGCACCTTCGACCTGACGGTTCCCGCCAATGGCGTGATCTACCTCGGTGTGGCGGATCTCTTCGACGCCCAGGTCGGGCTTGCCCTGGACAAGGCCTGCGGCGAGAACACGCCCCAATTGACCTACAACGGATGCGAGGTCGGCACGAGCATCTTCGTACCGGGCACGTCCTTCGCGGACGATCCCTACAGTCCGGGAGCGGTGGCGGTCAGCATCAGCTTCGATTAGAGCGGGAACCCAAGCGTCCCCGGGCCGGGCTCTTGGTCGCCTGGGGGCCCGCATCTCCGGGCCGACATCATTGGGCCGCGCTGATGGGAGATCGTGAACAGGATCACGCCGAATCAAAGTGAGCTAATACTCGAAGAGAAAAAGTTAGGCCCCCGTCCGTAGATCGGACGGGGGACCGGTTCCGGCCCTAGTAGCGCTTGTAGCCTTCGGAGCGTTCTCGTCCGCCGCCCCCACTGCCACCGCCGCCGCTACCCCCGCCGCCGCCACCGCCACCATAGCGCTGGCCGCCGCCCGAGTATCCGCCGCCGCCACCGCCACCCTGACGGTCCCGGTAGCCTCCGCCGCCGAACGATCGGCGCTCGGATTCGAACTCTTGCTGGCTCATGTCGAGGGTCTGGTTCACGTCGCCGATCGGGTCCGTCGACTTCGTGAGGTTCCCATATCGGCCCACGTTGAGCCTCATGTGACCTCGGACCAGGGAGACATAGCCGTTATCGACCAGGATCACATCGTCCTTGGCGATCGATCCGATCTGCTCGTTCCAGAGCGAGAGCGTGATCGTGGCCGTGTCGTCCCCGATGACCGCCTCGGCCACCTTTCGGGGATCTCCATACTTTCCCATGACCTCCTTCGCTTCGCCGACGTTCATGACCTTCGCATGGACGTTCACTTGTTTCGAGCTCGGGGTCAGGTCGCGCACTTTTGTCAGGGTCTTCTCCATTTCGTCGCCTCTTCGCGTTTCGCGTTCCGAGAAACCTTCGTGGTCGAGACCTCTATCCTGCCATTTCGCCAAAACTTGGGCTCTGACGGGGGACGATCAAGAGGTGCCGAACACCGAGATTTCTTCGATGGTTGATAGGTCGGGTCGGTATTTAACATGATGAGTGGCGGGATACGGCCACGCACGGATGCGGATTTTCGAGGAGATGCAGGTCGAGCGGCAGGCTTTTGGCTCGGAAACGGGTCGTCGCCGCTCGGAGAGACGGTGAGCCAGCAGTACGACCTCGCGGTGCATTACACGCTCAAGGGAGACTACGACCGGGCCTCCCGGATGTTCCGGGATGTACTGAGGGAGGAACCGACGAACGCGGGCGCGTGGTCGTTCCTCGGGATCTGCTATGCCCACCTCGGCCGGGCCGCCGAAGCTGAAGAGGCCCTTTCCAAGTCCATCTCGCTCAAACCGCACAATCCCGAGGCCTGGTTCCACCTGGGGGTCTCGCGCTCCGTACGGCAAGAATGGCCCGAGGCCGTTTCCGCGTACCGCCGGGCGGTCGCATTGCGGCCGGGGGACATGGTCGCCTGGCACCGGCTCGGGGTCGCCCTCGCGGAGTCGGGGGATGAGACCG
>JBARHO010000204.1:0-4594 GCA_049799275.1 Thermoplasmata archaeon | reverse complement strand
GCTCTGGAACGCGACGGGGAACAAGTCGGCGGGCGTCCAACCGAGCTTCCCCAAGGGGGTCATCGTGGGCACCGGCCTTTGGGACCTGAACACCTCTACGCTGCCACCCGCCGAACAGTACTGTCCGTACTCGATCACCGACATCAATGACTTCTTCAAAGGCAAGACCGGCACGCCCTACAACATGCCTTCGGAGCTTCCGGCTGCCATCGACCATGCCCAATACAACGTCACCGGCGATCCCGGAGAGGCTCCGGGGACCGGGGACTGTACGGCGGCCAACAACCTCACCGGACCGAACGAGGCCACCGAAGAGCTCGACTTCGAGATGACGATCGACCAGGAATGGGCCGGAGAATCGGCCCCGGGCGCCCTCATCGAGCCGACCTACGTCAATGCGGAGGGAGTGACCGTCCTGGACTCGCAGCTCGATGACCTCGAGAGCTACGTGGCGAACGCTTCGATGAGCGGGGCCATCCCCTACTCCCTGTTCAGCCAGTCCTTTGGCGGCGGAGAGAGCAACCCCGGCTACGACAACTACTACAAGACGATGGAGCTGGCCGGCGTGACCGTCCTCGCGGCCTCCGGGGACGACAATGGGGCGGCGGGGTTCGAGGACAACGGCGAGGCGGTGTGCCAGACCAGTAGTGCGCCCTACTCGTGGGACACCCAGGGAGCACTGTCCACGGGCGACGATTACCCTGGCTCTGACCCCAACGTTCTCAGCATCGGAGGCACGGCCACCACGAACGTCTCCACCCCGGGCGACCCCGGCGGGGCCCTACAGGGCCAGACCGTTTGGAACTGGTGTCCGAGCTTCGACTCGGGCGCGAGCGGCGGGGGCGCCGGTGGGGTCAGCGCGGACTGGAACGAGCCTTCCTACCAATCGGCGGTCCCGGAGGTCAACAAGGCGATGCAGTGGGCCAGCGAGGTCTCGAACACCGGGAACTTCAGCAACGGGTTGCCTCCAAGCGGCTGCGAGGGCTGTGACGACGTGGCCGCCGAGACCCCGACCGCCCGCATCTTCCCCGATGTGGCCGGCCCAGCCGCCGACAATACCGGCTTCATGGACCACCAATGGGTCAGCGGCTTCGGTGGGACGAGCTTCTCTTCCCCCTCCGTTGCGGGCGCTCTCGCGTCGATCATCGCCTTCGACGGGCACAAGATCGGTTTCATCAACCCCACGCTCTACACGCTGGAGGAGGAGTACCTCTCGGGCGACTTCGCGAGCCTGCCCTTCCCCGTGTCACCGACGTACGAGGTGTCGAACTACAGTAACGCCTTCTTCAACGGTTCCGGGCCCCACGACACGCCCGGCTACAACGCCTCGGCCGGCTGGGGGCTCCCCATGTCGTACAACATCGCTCTCCTGATGGGAAAGCCGTTCATCTCGACCAACCCGCAGGGCCCGGCCACCGTCGGCACGGCCTACCCCGTCAGCGCGGCCCTCAAGGACGACCGGAGTCTGAGCCACGTCAATGTGACCTACCTCGAACCGGGCGCGACCGGTTGGGCGAACGCCACACTGACCCGCACCGCGGGTACAGCGATCGACGGCACCTGGGGCGGCTCGATCCCCGCACCGGCCCAGACGGGCGTGCTCCTCTACTGCGTGAACGGCGTCGACAACGGGAACGGGAACTCCTGGACGCCCTACAACCAATCGGCCTGGGTCGCGACCGGCGGGAAGGACACCACCCCCGGCGCCTTCGGCTGCACCGTGCCCTTCAAGGTCAATGTGCACGCCCCCACGGTGACGACATACACCGTCAAGTTCACCGAGGTGGGACTTCCCGCGGGGCTCCTGTGGGGCGTGACCCTGACCTCGGCCTCGGGCCACCACCAGACGATCACGAAGTACACCAACGTGTCCCAGGTCCTATCGTTCAAGGAGCCGAACGGGGTGTACACCTACTCGTTCGCGAAGGTGAAGGGCTTCTACATCCGATCCTGCCCGTCCTCGTGCTACACCGGGTCGGTCACGGTCAATGGGGCGAACCCGGCGACCACGGTCACCGACTGGACCTCGTTCAAGTATACGGTGACGTTCCAGGAGACCGGGTTGGCCCACGGCACGAGCTGGTCGGTGACCATCGACGGCCTCACGCACACGAGCACCGGCACGAAGATGTCCTTCAGCATCGCGAACGGGACCTATCCGTTCACCGCGGCCGCCACGGGATACACCTACACATCTGTCCCACCTAGTCCGCTGCACGTGAACGGCGCGGCGGTGACCGTGAAGATCACCTTCACTTGACCTGACGTGGGGGGGCCGTGCCTCCCCCCTCCCTCGTCGGATCGCGGGGGGGGCAGGACCCTCCGGCGACCCCGCCGATCGGATCGAGCGCGGCCCACTGTCGTTCCTGACGGGACCGCCAGGCGATCCGGTCCAACCGTCCGCAGGCCTGAAGGGAGGACCGGATATCGAACCCGAGCGTACCTCTGCGGCCGAGGGTCCCTTGTCTCGATCCGGGTCCGAAAGTGAGACAGGCGGGCGCCGGGTCATCCCCTTACAGGATTGTTACCCCCTGACCGTTCGGTTTGGACCCGCTTAAGTGCCGCCCCCCGGTGCCACCGTGAGGATTCCCGCGCTCATTCGAAGAGCCGTACAGGATCCCGAGCAAACGGAGCGAGAAAAACAGATGTCGGAAACGTTCGGTCGCGCCTCGGGAAGCCGGAAGTACTCGGTCGTCGTCCTCGGCCTGGCCATCCTGTGTTGCGCCGTGATGGTACTGAGCTCATTGGCGGCCGCGGGAATCTCGTTCGCCTCCGCCTCTCCGGCGGCTGCCACGTCCGCTCCTAGCTCCGGGGTGACCGCAGCCACCGGACCCGACACCAACCTGCACCTCTACGGTGAGACCGGAGCCGCCCTGGGCGCCTCCATCGATACTTCCCAACCCGTCGCCTCGGGCCAGCAGGACCTGGTCGTGGTGACCTTGCCGCTCCAGCATGTGGATCAGCTCAACGCCTTTCTTCAGGCCGTTTCCAACCCGTACTCTCCATCCTATGCCCACTTCCTAACGGACGAGCAGTTCACCAACTCGTACTCGCCGGCCGCATCGGACCAGCAGGCCGTTGCCAACTATCTCGCCTCCAACGGATTGGTCCTCAAGTATGTCTCGCCCGACCATCTCACGGTGGCCGCCTCGGGATCGTTGCTCCAATTGGAGAAGGCGTTCTCCGTGCAGTTCGCCACGTACCACAAGAACGGACAGACGTTCTTCGCCCCCACCGCATCCCCCTCGGTCCCGAGCAGCCTCGCTCCCTGGATCGAGAACGTCGCGGGGCTCACCAGTTTCAATTTTGACCTCCAGCCTCAGGTCGTCCTGAACACCGGAACGACCTCGCACACCGACATGGCCACGGCGGGCTCGGGCGTCGAGGATTACCCGAACCAGAACACCTATGAGTTCCAGCTCAACCAGCTGTGGAACGCGACCGGGAACCACTCGGCCGGCGTGGTGCCGAGCTTCGCCAAGGGGGTCGTGATCGCCACCGGGCTCTGGGACCTGAACAACTCCCCCTCCCCCGCTCCTCAGTATTGCCCCTACTCCATCACCGACGTGAACGATTTCTTCCAGGGGCTCACCGGCACCCCGGAGAACATGCCCTCGGAACTGCCGGCCCCGATCGACCACGCCAACTACAATGTCACCGGCGACACGACCCAGGGACCGGGCACGGGGGACTGTGCGGCGGGGCTCACCGGACTACCGCCGACGACC
This sequence comes from Thermoplasmata archaeon, assembly GCA_049799275.1. Lineage (GTDB taxonomy): Archaea > Thermoplasmatota > Thermoplasmata > Lutacidiplasmatales > UBA184 > Lutacidiplasma. Next base: position 866 of record JBARHO010000204.1, on the reverse strand, counting down.
GCGACCGAGGAGCTCGACTTTGAGATGACGATCGACCAGGAGTGGAGCGGCGAGGATGCGCCGGGCGCCATGATCGAGCCCACCTACGTGGGCGGAGATGGGGTCACCACCCTCGACGCCAACCTCGAGCTGCTCGTCGACTGGATCGCGGCCGGCAACATCCCGAACCTCTCGGCGCTGAGCCTATCCTTCGGAGGCGGCGAATCGACCGACTTCGAGACGGCGTTCACGGAACTGGCCGCGCAGGGCGTGACCGTCCTGGCCTCCTCCGGCGACGGGAATGGGGCCGCCGGCTTTGAGGGCGCCGAGGCGGTGTGCGATACGGGCCTACCCGGAGAGTACTCCTGGAACACCGAAGGGGCCACCTCGATCGACTACCCGGGATCCTCCCCCAACGTTCTCAGCGTCGGCGGCACGGCCAACATGGCCTACGCTACCCCCGGGGATCCGGGCGCCGTTCTCGCGGGTCAGACCGTCTGGAACTGGTGCCCGAGCACGGACTCGGGCGAGAGCGCGGGCAGCACCGGTGGGGTCAGCTCGACCTTCACCGAACCCGCCTACCAAGCGGCCGACCCGATCGTCAATAAAGCGATGGAGTGGGCGATGAACGTCACGAACACCGGTAACTTCACGGACGGCCTCCCTCCCACCGGCTGTGGGGACGGGTCGCCCGGTTCCGGCTGCGACGACGTGGTCGCTGCGAGCCCCACGGCCCGCGCCATCCCTGATCTGGCGGGCCCGGCGGCGAACAACACCGGGTACTTCGGGCAGTCCTGGGTCTCGGGCTATGGCGGGACCAGCTTCTCCTCGCCGTCCGTGGCCGGCGCGATCGGGTCCATCATCGCGTTCGACGGGCACAAGGTCGG
>JBARHO010000203.1:0-1916 GCA_049799275.1 Thermoplasmata archaeon | reverse complement strand
GACGATTCGGCCTGCAACCTCTCCTCGATCAACCTGATGCGGTTCCTCACGGAGGACGACCGCTTCGACCTCGAGCTCTTCCGGGATGCCGTCCGCACCATGATCCTCGCGATGGAGATCATCGTCGATGCCTCGAGCTATCCGACCGCCCCGATCGCCCAGAACTCCCACGACTACCGACCGCTCGGCCTCGGGTACGCCAACCTGGGCTCCCTCCTGATGCACTACGGCCTCCCATACGACTCCGACGCGGGACGGGCCTTGGCGGCCTCCGTCAGCGCCTACCTTTCGGCCGAGGGCTATCACATGTCGGCCGAGATCGCGAAACGCGTCGGAGCGTTCCCCGGGTTCGACAAGAACCGGTCGCCGATGCTCCGGGTGATGGGGAAGCACCTCGCCGCCGCGGAGAAGATCGTCTCCTCCGATCCGCGCCTGCAACCGTACGTGAGCGCCGCCATCGAACGCTGGCGCGACACGGTGAGGGCCGGCGAGCTGTGGGGCTACCGCAACGCCCAGATCTCGGTGATCGCCCCCACCGGAACGATCGGGCTCTTGATGGGCTGCGACACCCTCGGGCTCGAGCCCGAGCTCTCGCTCGTCAAGACCAAGAACCTGGTCGGCGGCGGAACGATGCGGATGGTCAATCGGACCGTCGAGGACGCGCTCAAGATGCTCGGGTACCCGCCCGAATCGATCGAGAAGGTCAAGCAACATCTCACCACGACGGGAACGCTCGAGGGCGCTCCCGAGCTCAAGCCCGAACACCTTGCGGTGTTCGATTGTGCGCTCGCCCCGGCGGGCAGCGTCCGGACGATCTCGCCGATGGGGCATCTCCAGATGCTCGGCGCGGTCCAACCGTTCCTTTCCGGCGGCGCCTCGAAGACGATCAACCTCTCCCACGATGCGACCGTCGAGGACATCGAGAAGATCTACATGGAGGCGTGGCGCGCGGGCATCAAGTCGGTCGCCCTCTACCGGGATGGCTGCAAGGCGTCCCAGCCCTACGAGACCGGAAAGGGCAAGGCCGGTGCCCTACCGGCGGTCCGATCCCCGGTGCGCGAGCGACTTCCCGACGAGCGCAAGGCCCTGACCCACCACTTCCAGGTCGGCGGCCATGACGGGTACGTGACGGTCGGACTGTACCCCGATGGTCGACCGGGTGAGATGTTCTTCCGGGTCACCAAGGAAGGTTCGACGGTCAACGGTCTCATGGACTCGCTGGGGATCTCGATGTCGATGGCTCTCCAGCATGGGGTCCCGCTCAAGGACCTTGTTCGGAAGCTCGCCCACATGCGCTTCGAGCCGGCGGGCGCCACGAACAACCCCAAGATCCGGTTCGCGAAGTCGATCCCCGACTATGTCGCGCGGTGGCTCGCGCTCGAGTTCCTGACGGAGAACGACCGTCGTTCGATCGGGCTCGAGGGCCCCGAGAGCAGCGGGTCCAACGGGACCACCGTGACCGAGCCCAAGCGGCCGGTCCCCTCGGCCGCCACGTTCGGGACCATGCCCTTGGATGCCTTCGCGGAGGGCAGCGGGTCGAACGTCGCCAGCGACGATGCTCCGTCCTGCCACATCTGCGGCGGGATCATGGTCCGCTCGGGGACGTGCTACGCATGCACCATGTGCGGGGCCACGAGCGGCTGTTCGTGAGCCGCCGGGGCCTCAGGCGAGCGCGTAGCGGGCGAGCGTGATCACGTCGGTCACGGGGAACTGGTACTCGGTCCCGTCCTTCCCCGTCGACCAGACCGCCGACAGGGCGCCCGTCGGGAACGCCGGAAGCACCTTCGCCTCGAACTGCACGAGGCGCTGAGGCAGCCCTCGCTCGTCCATCGCGAGCAGGAGCACCAGCGCCCCCAGGGGGCCGGAGTCGACCGTCGCTCCATCGGCCCAGCGCTCGATGCGGGCCTCCTCGTCGT
>JBARHO010000202.1:0-7799 GCA_049799275.1 Thermoplasmata archaeon | reverse complement strand
GGACCGGGAGGGGCCGATCCGCATCCGACCGGTGTTCGACCGGTTGAGTGAGAACCTCGTCCCACAGGATTGGGAGATCCTGGCCCGGCACGTGGTGGAGGTGTTCCACGAGGGGGCCCAAGGTGTCGTCGTCGCTCACGGGACGGATACCCTGGGTTTCACGGCGGCCGGATTGAGCTTCCTTCTCGAGGACCTGCCCGGACCCGTGGTCCTGACCGGCGCCCAGCGCTCTCCCGATCGTCCCTCCTCCGATGGCGTGAGCAACCTGCACTCGGCCGTCCGAGTGGCCCGTCATCCCCGCCTGGCCGAGGTGGTCGTGGTGATGCATGATGGTCTTTCGGACGACCGGTTCGCCATCCACCGGGGTACCCGCGTCCGAAAGATGCACTCGAGCCGCCGCGATGCCTTCCGAAGCCTGAACGGTCCGCCCATCGGCTTCGCACAGCCGGGGGGGATCGAGCTCGCGGCCCCGTTCCGCGAACGGTCGGAGGGTCCGGCCCGCTTCGCGGGACCTCTCGGTCTGGACGCGGGCCTGTTGTGGTCCTATCCCGGTCTCGAGGCCGATCGGGCCCGGGCGTTCGTGCAGCAACTTCGTGGCGTGGTGCTCGCCGGGACGGGGCTCGGCCATATCGCGAGCGCCCACATCCCATGGATCTCCGAGGCGACCGCGAAAGGGATCGTGGTCGTCATGACGACCCAGTGTCTCGAGGGGAACGTGGACCCGTTCGTCTACGAGACCGGTCGGGAGCTCGTGAAGGCCGGTGTGCTCTACGTTCGGGACATGCTCCCCGAGGTCGCCTACGCCAAGCTCCTGTGGGCGCTGGGCCGCTCCCGCGACCGCTCCGAGGTGCACTTCCTCATGCTCAAGGACCGTGCCGGAGAGCTCTCGGATCGTCACGTGGTCGGGGAGAGCTCGTGAAGGCCGGCCTCGAGGTGCACCAACAGCTGGCGACGCACAAGCTGTTCTGTGCCTGCCCGACCGAGCTCTCGGAATCGGTCATCGGCCAGATGCGGCGCGAGCTCCACGCGACGAGCGGGGAGGACCAGCTGATCGATGCGGCCGCGGCGTTCCAGGCGGGTCGGAAGCTCGTGTACGAGTACGAGATCGTGCCGACCTCCTGTCTCGTCGAGCTGGACGAGGAGCCGCCCCATCCGCTCAACCCTCAGGCGCTCGACCTCGCCCTCACTATGGCCGGTCTGCTCCATGCTCGGCCGGTCGACGAGATCGAAGTGATGCGCAAGATCGTCGTGGACGGGTCCAACACGTCCGGGTTCCAGCGCACCGCGCTCATCGCGGTCGACGGGCGTCTCACCCTGAAGGATCGGACCTACACGATCTCCACGATCTGCCTGGAGGAGGACGCCGCCCGGAAGGTATCCGAGAAGGACGGGCGCGTCCGGTACCGGTTGGACCGGCTCGGGATCCCTCTCATCGAGATCGCCACCGGTCCCGAGATCCATTCCGGCACGGAGGCCCGCGAGGTGGCCGAAGAGATCGGGGCGCTGCTCCGGGCCACCGGCCGGGTCCGGCGAGGGATCGGGACCATCCGGGAGGACCTCAACGTCTCGACCGACGGAGGCGCGCGCGTCGAGATCAAGGGGGTCCAGGACCTCCGGTTGATCCACCGCTACGCGGAGCTGGAGGAGGAACGGCAGCAGGTCCTGCTCCGGATCCGGGACCGGCTCCTGGCCCAGGGGGCCGATGTCACTTCGGGGCCCCCCGTACCGGTGGGCGACCTCGTCTCCGCGGAGGCGACCGGTCCGATCGGAGAGCTCCTGAGGCGGTCGACGCACGTCCTGGCCATCCGTCTGAGCGGGTTCCAAGGATGCCTCGGGCCCCAGACCGGCACCGAGGTCCGTCTCGGTCGAGAGCTCGCCGAGAGGGCGCGGGCCACCGGGCTCCGCGGTCTCTTGCATTCCGACGAGCTCCCCGGCCATGGGATCCCGGAGGCAGCGGTGCATCGGGTCCTGGAACGGACCGGTTGCGGTCCGAAGGACGCCTTTGTCATCGTCGCCTCCTCCTCGTCCGATCAGGCGACGGCCGCGCTGGCGGCGATCCGCTCTCGGGCGGCCGTCGCCCTCGCTGGGGTCCCCGAAGAGACCCGCGATCCGTTACCGGACGGGCGGACCCGGTACTCCCGTCCGCTCCCCGGGCGGGATCGGATGTACCCCGAGACCGACATCCCTCCCATCCTGGTCACTCCTGAACATCTTGCCCGGATCCGAAGCGAGATGCCCGCGACGCCTGACGCGACGCGTCGGCGTATCCAAGAGTCCTATGGGTTGTCGCCCGAGATGGCGACCCTCTTGATCCGAGCCGGGGAGATCGACCGTTTTGAGAGCCTCACCTCCCACGGACACTCGAGCGCGTCGGTCGCCCGGTTGCTGACGCAGGACATCCCCGCGCTCGAGGGCGCTCCGACCCTGATCGGGGAGGACCCGCTCCGGATCGAGCTGCTCGACCAGCTCCTGTCGGCGGTGGAGCGGGGCGACTTCGCGAAGGAAGCGATCCCTGGGATCCTCAGCCGGCTCCGGGAAGGACCCACCACTCTGGGAGAGGCCGTCCGGGCGGTCGGCGCCGGCTCGATCTCGCGCGCGGAGCTCGAGGCGATCACGCGAGCGATCGTCGAACGGAACCGGGCGCTGATCGAACAGCGCGGCGGCGAGGCCTTCAGCGGTCTCATGGGGGATGTGATGAAGGAGGTCCGCGGCCGCCGGGACGGGAAGGAGGTCGCCGAGGTCCTGCGGCTCGCGATCGCCGAAGAGGTCCGCGAGAAGGTACCTCCGGCCTGAACGGTCGGGGCGCGGGGCATGAGGACGCGCAGGAGCCGGCCCTCGCACCTGCGAGGCCTCGTGACCGACGTGGACGGCACGCTGACGGACCGCGATCGCCGCCTCGACCCCGAGGCCGTCGAATGGCTCCGCCGGTTGTCGGGACGGGGCGTCCAGGTGATGCTCGCGACCGGGAACGTCCTGCCGATCGCGCTCGCGCTGCATCGGTCGATCGGCCTCTCGGGGCCGATCATCGCCGAGGATGGGGGGATCCTCTACCGCAAGGAGGGCCGGAGGGAGATCATCGAGCGCATCGCCGACCAGCGCCCGGCGTTGACGGCCTACCACCGGCTCCGCCGGGCGGGTCTTCCCGTCGAGCGGCTGTTCACCGATCGCTGGAGGGAGACCGAGGTGGCGCTGGTGCCCACCGTGTCCCCGGTACGGATCCGACCCTATCTCCGCGGGCTCGGCGTCCGGGTGGAATCGACCGGGTTCGCCCACCATCTGATCCAGAAGGATGTGGGAAAGCTCTCGACGCTCGTTCGTGCCCTCCGTCCCTTGGGGCTCGCCCCTGAGGACTGTCTGATCGCCGGGGACGGGGACAACGATGTCGAGATGCTTCGGGCCGCCGGGTGGGGCGTGAGCTTCTCCTCTGCGAGCCGGCGGGCCCGCGACGCGGCCGATCTGGTGGCCCGGGCCGGGTACTCCCGCGGGTTCGTCGAAGCCATTAAGGCCAGCCGCGGGGCATTCTAGTCCACCGGTCGGGGGCCACCCGCATGATCGTCGCAAGCTGTCAGAAATGCGGAGCGCCGGCTTCGCTCCGATGCATGTACTGCGGACGGACCTTCTGCTTCCACTGTCTGGACCAGGACGAACGGGTCTGCTCGGACTGCATGCCGCTCCACCGCCAACCTAGACGGTCCGTGGGGCAGAACCAGCCGCCGTCGCGGAAGGTCCGGTAGGTCCCGGCCCTCAGTACGGGTACCCGGGAAGGGCCACCGGGCCGCGCGGGGACATCCGAGAGATCCAGAGGATCAGCGTCCCGAGCACCCCGGCGAAGGCCCCGAGCCCGATGATCGACCAGGCGTACGGGCCCAGGTGCGAGGTCACCCGGATCGGACCGAGCACGTACTGCCCGGTCCCGGCCGTCGCGTGAACGATGAGATTGACGACGATGCCGAAGACCCACCCGAGGACGATGAGCAGGCTACCGGCGATACGGAAGCCGACCCGCTCGTCGCCCCTCGGGTCCATCGGGGGGGTCGCGGGGGTCTCCTGGAGGTCGGTCATCCGGGTCACCTAGCCCCACGGGTCCTTCAAGATTTCTCGTGCGCGGCGGCGAGGGGTACCGTTGGGACGGCCCGACCGCCGGTAGGAACGCACGGACCGGCGCCGGCCGAGCGAACCGCAGAGCGGCCTCAGCTGGTCGCGAGCCGATGTCGGATGGACCGAGGGTACAGGATCCAAATGCTCAGTGCGGCCAAGGTCCCACCGAGCAGATATCCGGCGATCCCCAACGAACCCATCACGCCGAGCCCAAGGACGAGGAAGATCGCCAGGGCGACCACACACGTGACCGTCCACCAGATGGCCTCAGAAGGTTGAGCGGAGCTACCGAACATGCGCGTGATCGCATCGTGCATGTTCTTCCGGGATATACGAACCACGTTCCATCGGGCCGTCGCAGCTACAGCCACCGAAGAGATCTTCGATCTCTAGTGAAAAGGCCCCGGCGATCGCGTTCGACCAGCCCTAGCGGTGCGGTTCGAACGCTACCAGCGAAGCTCGCCTATCCGAAACCGGGAAGGGCCTTCGTATCCTTGCCGGTCCCGATCCGCTGCGGCGACTTGCGCAGTTCCTTCGGACACTCGACGAGCCGCACCAGAGGGGCCGACTGGACGATGTAGGCCGGAAGTCCGGTATTGGGATCGTTCCCCGCTCGCAGGATGTTCATGATCTCGAGCTTGATCTCGATCACGGAGCCGTCCTTGAGCTTGAGCCGGACCTTCGCGTCGCCTTCGAGTACCGAGTAGTCGACGATCTCGGCATTGGAGAGATCGGGAGGTGGGCCGCCCGCGTTCTGCATCATTTCGGACCTCGGGCCGCGGTCCGAGTCTTCAGTAGCTGACGAGGATCCTCGCCGTCGACCGTGAGCCCCATCGATACGCAGGTGCCCAGGACCTGGTTCATCTTCTCATCCGGGCCCCGACCGAAGAGATCGTCCCCCTTCGCCTCGGCGATCTTTTGGATGGCCTCCATCGAGACATCCCCAAGGACCTCGGACTTAGGCTTCCCGGATCCCTTCTCCTTACCGGCCTCCTTGAGCAGGAGCGCGGCCACGGGGGGTCGGCCGACCACGAGCGTGAACTGGCGGGTCGCCGGATCGACCTTGACGAGGACCGGAACGCGCATGCCAGCGAACCCCTTGGTCTGTTCATTGATCTGCGCCACGACCTGGACGACGTTGACACCGAGCGGCCCGAGCGCCGGACCGAGCGGGGGCCCGGCGGTCGCCTTGCCGCCCTCCACGAGGACGCTCACCTCATCCGCCACTCTTCGAACCTCCCTTCTCTAGCATTCGTACATGGTCCCCGCGAACGGTGACCGGGATCGGGACGACCGCCTCGATCAGCTCGACCGTGATCTCCTCCTTCGCCTGGTCGATCTTCTTCACGCGGGCCTTCTCTCCCTTGAACGGACCCGCGATCAGCTCCACGATCGCGCCCTCGACGAAGCCCTCGACCGTGATCTTGGGTACGAGGAGCGGCTCGACCTCCTTGAGCGTCGTCTCGCCGGCGACGAGGCCGCGGGCCTTGCGGATGCCCTTCAGCATCTCGCGGACCCCCTCGAAGCTCATCCCTTCGGCGAACACGTAGCCCCGCAGCGCAGCCGGCACGAGCAACGCGAAGACGACATCCGGTTTCTCCTCGGCCCGAGCGAGCACGGTGTCGGCCACCTCGCGCTCGTAGCCGCGGGAGGTCTTGATGGCGAGCACGGCCTGGCGGGCCACGCACCCGAGCATGAGCTTTGCCGGACGGCTCCCGTCGGGCCAGTGGGCGGCGATCCGGATCTCGACCCGGTCGCCGTACCGGACCCCCACCGGGGCGGTGATCTCGAAGGCGATCGGAACGCCGACGTTCGGCTGAAGGTGAACGGTCGCCTTCTCCTTGCGCGTGGTGAGCTCGGCGAAGGTCCGCTTGCCGGGCGGCATCCATCGGACGGGCCATTCGGCCCCTTCGCCCGGATAGGTCGAGGTGTAATTGATCTCGACGGAGAGCTCGGCATCGCCGGGCTCCAAGTGCGCGCTCGTGAGCACCGCCGAGAGCGTCGTGATCGTTCCCGCCGTGACATCGCGGCTCGTGTCGTCGGCGGCCTTGAGCGTGAGCGGTCCGGGCAGCTCCACCTTCGGGACCACGGGGACGGTCACCGGGGCGGGCGCCGGGGTCGCCGTGGGGGTGGCGGCGGGGCGGGAGGTCTGGGCCTCCTCCTCCCCGGTCAGGAGACCAATGCTGTTCTCGTTCGGATCCTTTTGCACGGTAGCACCCCCGGGGGTCGTTACAGGCCGATTCCCGAGAGGTAGGTCCCCCAGAGCCACGGACCGACCTGGGTGAAGAACACGTAGATCGCGAAACCGATCGAGCCGATCAGCACCGCTCCGATCCATGTGATCTCGAGCACGCGCACGTACTCCTCGGTCGTGGGCTTCCGCGCCATCCGAAGGATCCGGCCGTACTTGCCGTGCCCGACGTTGCGTAATCGCCCGTCGAACTCGTCCTGTACGCGGCGGGCGCGGTCGAGGAATGCCATCGATGTACCTTAGCGGACGATATCCAGGTCGGGCCCCGAACGGTGCGTGGCGACCTGAGTACCACCTGCGCCCGCGAAAATTTGCGGGGATTTAACTCCGGTGACCACCAACATGACCCGGATCGTGCTCTGCATGGTGGGATCTACGGCCGCACCCCAGATAATCCTCGCCGTCGGCGAAATGGTCTTCTGAACGACCTCCGCGGCCTTCTGCGCCTCGCTGACGGTCATGTCCGGGCCGCCGGTCACGTTGATGAGCGCGCCGGTCGCCCCGGCGATATCGACCTTGAGGAGGGGCGAGTTGATCGCCTCGAGCACGGCGTCCTCGGAGCGGTTCTCGCTCTCCGACTCGCCGATCCCGATGAGCGCGACGCCGCCGCCCTTCATGATCGTCCTCAGGTCGTTGAAGTCCAGGTTCACGAGCCCCGGGCGCGTGATGATCTCCGTGATCCCCCGGATCGCCCGGGCGAGGACCGAGTCGGCGACCTTGAAGGCGGTCTGGATCGGGAGGCGCGGGACCAGCTCCAGGAGACGGTCGTTGGGGATCGTGATCACCGTGTCGATGGTGGCCCGCAGACGTTCGAGCCCCCACATCGCGTTCTCGGTGCGGACCAGCCCTTCGCTCGCAAAGGGAAGGGTGCAGACCGCGATCGTGAGCGGGTTCCCGCCGTTGGCGTCCTTGGCCATCTGGGCGACGACCGGGGCCGAACCGGTGCCGGTCCCGCCTCCGAGGCCCAGCGTGATGAAGACCATGTCCGAGTCCGCGAGGGCCTTCTTGATCTCGTCCTCGGCCTCGTGGGCCGCCTGTTCACCGACCTGGGGGAGCGCCCCGGCGCCGAGGCCCCGGGTGAGGCGACGGCCGAGGAGGATCTTCTTCGGCGCGTGGATCGCGAGGAGGTGCTGAGCGTCCGTGTTGCACGCGACGAGCTCGGCCCCGCTGAGCCCTTCCTCCATGAGGCGGTTGATCGTGTTGCATCCGCCCCCGCCGCAACCCACCACCTTGATGTTCGTCTTCAGCGAGGCCAGGACCGCCTCGAGCTCCGCATCGTCCGTCGGCGGAGGACCGGTCGGCGATGCGCGCTTCGGGTCCGGCGGTAGATGGGAAAGGATCTCCTGGGCCAGCGGACGCATGCTAACAGTTCCTCGAGGGCGGCAGCAGCAGCCTCCTTATAAATCGTATCCGTTCATCGGGGCAAGATCCGTGGAGTACTCGGAGTGGC